>NZ_JBQEOS010000006.1:0-198801 GCF_052045385.1 Microbacterium sp. 22296
GCAGTTCACTACCTTCACCGACCCTCGCACCCAGAACCACAGTGGGACCTCACGAAGAGATCAACCTCGGGAACCAGCTCAATGGCCAGAACCAAAACCATACACCATCCGGTGCGGCTTCGGGGATGCTCACCACTTGAGAGGACGCGGGGCCCTTTTAGGCCGCTCCGCTCTCCCCTGTGGGGCGAACAAGTAATAAGTTACGCCGGAACGAACGTGCCGTCGAATCGACAGGGCCCCCCGGGCGTGTCGCTGCCCCGTTTTCGCCGACTGATCAGGAGAAACCACAAAACCCGCCTCGCTCGCGGGCGGGACGGGTTTCGGGAGCGCCCCGTCCTAGGCGGCGAGGCGGAACGGGGTTGCGGAAGCTCCGGCATCCATCGATCCACCGGTGAACTCGATGCCGCCGAAGAACATCGCGCCGATGACGAGGGCGAACACGAAGAGGATCGCGAGGAAGAGCACGGCGACGCCGGCGAGGGTGATCAGGAACGGAAGTCGAGAAGCCATGCCTCCATCCTGCCGTTCCCGATGTCATCGAAACCAGGGCTTGCGCCCGTGAACGACCGAAGGCCGGCACGTCCGAGGAGGTACCGGCCTTCGATGCGAGACGGATCAGCGTCCGGAGAGCTTCTCGCGAAGCGCAGCCAGCGACTCGTCGTCGGCGAGGGTGCCCTGGGCGGGCGACTCCGACGAGAAGGATCCCCCGAACGAACCGGTGTCGGTCGGGTTGGCCGCCTCGGCCTCGAGAGCCTTGGCGACGGCGGCCTTGTGAGCCTCCCAGCGACCCTGGGCAGCGGCGTACTCCTGCTCCCACTGCTCGCGCTGAGCGTCGAAGCCCTCGAGCCAGGCACCCGACTCGGGGTCGAAGCCCTCGGGGTACTTGTACTCGCCGCGCTCGTCGTACTCGGTGGCCATGCCGTAGAGCGCCGGGTCGAACTCGGTGCCGTTCGGGTCGACCGACTCGTTGGCCTGCTTGAGCGACAGCGAGATGCGACGACGCTCGAGATCGATGTCGATGATCTTGACGAAGACCTCTTCGCCGACCGACACGACCTGCTCGGCGAGCTCGACGTGCTTGCCCGAAAGCTCCGAGATGTGCACGAGGCCCTCGATGCCGTCGGCGACGCGGACGAATGCACCGAAGGGAACGAGCTTGGTGACCTTGCCCGGAGCGATCTGGCCGATCGCGTGGGTACGGGCGAACACCTGCCACGGGTCTTCCTGCGTCGCCTTGAGCGAGAGCGACACGCGCTCACGATCGAGGTCGACCTCGAGGATCTCGACGGTGACCTCCTGGCCCACCTCGACGACCTCAGAGGCGTGCTCGATGTGCTTCCAGGAGAGCTCGGAGACGTGGACGAGACCGTCGACGCCACCCAGGTCGACGAACGCACCGAAGTTGACGATCGACGAGACCGTGCCCTTGCGGACCTGGCCCTTGTGCAGGTTGTTGAGGAACGTGGTGCGCGACTCGGACTGCGTCTGCTCGAGCAGGGCGCGGCGCGAGAGCACGACGTTGTTGCGGTTCTTGTCGAGCTCGAGGATCTTGGCCTCGATCTCCTGGCCGAGGTACGGCGTGAGGTCGCGGACGCGGCGCAGCTCGATGAGCGAGGCCGGCAGGAAGCCGCGGAGGCCGATGTCGACGATGAGGCCACCCTTGACGACCTCGATCACGGAACCGGTGACGACACCGTCGTTCTCCTTGATCTTCTCGACGTCGCCCCACGCACGCTCGTACTGGGCGCGCTTCTTGGACAGGATGAGGCGGCCTTCCTTGTCCTCCTTCTGGAGAACGAGGGCCTCGACGTGATCGCCGACGTTGACGACCTCGTTGGGGTCGACGTCGTGCTTGATCGAGAGCTCGCGGGAGGGGATGACGCCCTCGGTCTTGTAACCGACGTCGAGGAGGACCTCGTCGCGGTCGATCTTCACCACGGTGCCCTCGATGAGGTCGCCGTCGTTGAAGAACTTGAGCGTCTTCTCGACTGCGGCCAGGAAGTCTTCGGCCGAGCCGATGTCGTTGATCGCGACCTGCTTGATAGCCGGGGCGGTCGTTGCGGTAGTCATGTAGTGGGTTGTCCTAGTTGGGTGTGGTGTCGGGCTGCGACTTCTGCGCCCGTCGGTCCCATGGACCGGGGCAGCGGGCATCCGCTCACCCGAAGGCGAACGAGTGCCGCGCGTCGAAGCGAAGCGGATTGATTCGTGCAGTGCCACGGGCCGCTCGGAGAACGAGCAAAGCCCACGTGTGACACCTCAGTCTAGCTCACCGACTCCCCCGGCGCGGATCGAGCGGCGACACGGGCGTCACACAACGCCGGAGAGGCGGCAGCGGATGCGCCGATTCGCGCCGGATCGGCCGTTTTGCCGCGCCTTTCTCAGCTCGTGTGCCCAGGTGGCGTCCAGAATGCCGTGCCAGGCTCCCCGTCTTGTGCCCGCTATCGCGGGTCAGACGGCGATACCCGCGTCGTCCCCCCTCACGTGAAACCGGTTCTATGCGCTCTTCTTCGACGCCCACTTCCAACCGTCGTGATCGCCGCCTCGCCGCCCGCCGCACCCGTCGTCGCCCCGTGACGACGGCCGGTGTGCTCGTGGTCGGCGCGGTCGCGGCCGCAGCCCTCACCGGCACCGTGCCGGCGGCCACCGCGTCGCCTGCCGACCTCAGCACCGCAACGTTCTCTCTCGCCTCGGCGACCACGCCGACCGCCCTGACCGCCGCCCGCGGCCCCGAGGTCGCGGAGGCGCGCTCCGCCCAGACCACCGCCGTCGGCTCCCTCCAGGCCGCGTCGAGCGTGCAAGCCGACATCGCCGCATCCGGGCTCGACATCGGCCAGCCCGCGACCGTCGACACCCGTGCGCTCGAGCAGGCCGCCGAGCGCCTGCAATCGGCCGCGGTCCTGCCGACGACGTTCCTTCCCGACCTCGCCGACGACGTCGAAGCTGCGTCCGCGACCGTGGACCAGCGAGTCGCCGAACTGCGCGGCAGCCTCGATGCCGCCGTAGCGAAGAAAGCCGAAGAGGAAGCGGCCGAGAAGGCACGCCAGGAAGCCGAAGCCGCAGCTGCGGCCGCCGCCGCTGCCGAAGCGAAAGCCGCCGAACAGGCCGCGTCCGAGCAGAGCACCTCGGCCTCGTCGAGCGGCGGCGGATCGTCGGCCCCGATCGCCACGGGCGGCGGATCCGGCGACAACAGCCCGGCCGGCGCCCAGGCCACGGCACGCGGCATGCTGGCCGGCCGCGGCTGGGGCGACGACCAGTTCAGCTGCCTCGTCTCGCTGTGGAACAAGGAGTCCGGCTGGAACTACCAGGCGTACAACGCGAGCAGCGGCGCGTTCGGCATCCCGCAGGCGCTCCCGGGCAGCAAGATGTCGTCGGCCGGCGCCGACTGGGAGACCAACGCGACCACCCAGATCTCATGGGGCCTCGGCTACATCTCCGGCCGCTACGGCGACCCGTGCGGCGCGTGGAGCCACTCGCAGTCCACCGGCTGGTACTGACCCGCCGACAGGCCTCAGCGCCGGTCGATTCCGAACGACGAGAGCGCCGCCCCGGATACGATCCGGGCGGCGCTCTCGTCGTTCGTCGTCACGACCCGTGGAGGTCGCCGGGGGCGCGGGGCCCCGCCTCCCACGAACGGCTCTCCGATCGACGGTGTGGAGCGCGCCCGGACGGGTCAGGCGCCGTTGCGCCGGGCGATGAATCCCGCGAGCAGCGCATGGGACAGGGGCGCCAGCGACACCACCATGAGGATCGTGCCGATCACCGCCTGCTCGGCCTGCAGCACCACTCCCCCGATGAGCAGGCCCGTGAACAGCACCGACGACACCACTCGACGCACCATCCGCTCCAGATCCCTCATCCGGCGTTCGATCCGGGGCGTCTCGACCGCGAGGGAGCCCTCTTCGAGTCGGGAGATGAGGTTATCGGCGCGCCGAGGCAGGCGAGCTGTCACCGCCGCGACGGCCCCGACCTCCCGCACGAGAGCCTGGGCGGTGTTGCCGCCCTCTTCGCGGATCAGGCGCTGGGCGTAGGGCTCGACGGCATCCCAGATGTTGAACGCGGGGTCGAGCGAACTGCACATGCCGCTCGTCAACGACATGGCGCGGACGATCAGGAGGAAGTTCTCGGGCAGTTGGAACGGCAGCGCGCGGACGACATCGCCGAACTCGATCGCGAAGGCACGGAACTCACGCGGGTCGACCTCTTGCAGTTCCGCGAAACCCATACCGCCGAAGCGCGAGAAGAGCTGCGTCATCGCCCGCTCGAGCTGGATCGTGTCGGCGGAGGGAAACAGCACGCCGACGTCGCGGATTCCGTCGACCAGCCCCTTGCCGTCGCGCGAGGCCGCGGCGATGAGGACGCGGCGAAGACCCCGTCGAAGCCCCGGCGGAACGTCGCCCATCATGCCGAAGTCGATGAAGGTGAAACGCCAGGCGCGAGGGCCGGCATCCGTCGACGAGGACACGGGGGTGACGAAGACGTTGCCGGGGTGGGGGTCGGCGTGGAAGAAACCGTCGTCGAACAGCTGATCGAACATCACCGCAGCGAAACGCGCGGCGACCTCGGACGGGTCGATGCCAGCGGCGCGAAGCGCGTCGACGTCGTTGATCTTGATCGCGCTGACGTCTTCGAGGGTCAGCACGCGACGGGTCGTGCGCTCCCACACGACATCGGGGACGGCGACCCCGCCTTCTCCGCCGAAGTCCGCGGCGAACCGCTCGGAATTGGCGGCCTCGTGGAGGTAATCGATCTCCTCGAGGCTGGTCACGGCGAACTCCTCCACGAGGGAGGGCATGTCGACCCGGTCTCGCACCAGGGCGACCTTGCTCAACCACACGCCGACCTTGCGGAGGGCCCGCAGATCCACGTCGACGATGCGATCGATGTCGGGGCGCTGGATCTTCAGGACCACGGCGCGCAGGCCCGTCTCTTCCGCCAGCGCGTCGGTGAGCACGGCGCGGTGCGCCTGTCCGAGCGACGCGGCGGCGAGCGGCCGCTCGTCGACGCTCGCGAAGGCCCGCTCCAACGGCATCCCGAGTTCGTGCTCCGCGCGCGCTCGCATCTGGGCGAACGGCACAGCGGGCACTTCGTCCTGCAGGCCCTCGAGTTGCTTCGTGATCGAGGGCGGCAGCACGTCGAGACGCGACGACATGAACTGCCCGACCTTGATCATCAGCCCGCCGAGGTCGACCGCCAGGACATGGAAGCGCTGGGCGATGCGCTCGAGCCGGCGGGTTCGACCCCGGGCGGAGATCCACCCGAGGCCGAACCGCGGCAGGAAGAGCTCGTACCACCACGCCTGGACGAGGTAGCGCGCGGCGAAGCGCGTGATGCGCCGGTAACGGGCCTTCATGAGGGCGTCGTCGGTCATCGTGTCTCCTGGATGCCGACGGGCGCCGAGCTCCCGTCGCTCTGCGGCGGCCTCACCCCTGGGCGAGGATGGAGTAGAGCTTACGGCGAGCCTCGTCGAGGATCTCGACCGCCTGCTGGACCTGCTCCTTGTCGCCCGTGCGCGCGACCTGGGCGGCAGCCTGGGCGAGTTCGACCCCGGCCTTGGGGAGCGCCGTCATGCGGCCGCTGTCGCGCGAGCCCGCCGACTCCCAGGGCGCGGTGCGCTCCGTGGTCTCGTCGCCGGCTGCGGCGCGGCCCTCGGCAGTGAGCGAGTACGTCTTGCGCCCGTTGGACTCCTCGGCCTGCACGAGACCCTCGTCGGTGAGCAGCTGGAGCGTGGGATAGACCGAGCCGGGGCTCGGCTTCCACGAACCGCCGCTGCGTTCTTCGATCTCGCGGATGATCTGGTAGCCGTGCATGGGCTGCTCGAGCAGCAGCGAGAGCACGGCCGAGCGCACGTCACCCTTGTTCATGCGGGGCGTCGAGGCGGTCTTCTGCTCGAACTGCGAACGCAGCTGCTCGAGACCCTCGAGGATGTTGGACATCGGCCATCCGGGGGTGTTGTTGCCCGCACGTCCGCCGAACGCGTCTCCTAGGAATGAACCACTCATGACGACCTCCTTCGCGCGGACCCGATCTGAGTCAGCGATACATAACGATATATCGCTGACGGGGTCGCGGGGCGGTCGCTGGGCGGATTCTCAGTACCAGTTCACCGCCTGCGAATGGCTCCACGCGCTGCAGGGCGTGCCGTATCCGCGGTCGATGTAATCCAGCCCCCACGCGATCTGCGTCGCGGCGTTGGTCTGCCAATCGGCGCCGAAGGTCGCCATCTTGCTGCCGGGCAGGGCCTGCGGGATGCCGGTGGCCCCGCCGTCGGCGTTGTACGCCTGGTAGTTCCAGCTCGACTCCTTGTTCCACAGCGACGACAGGCACGAGAACTGGTCGCTCCCCCACCCGTACTTCTCGGCGGCCAACTGGGCGGCGTAGGCACGCGCACCGTCGGGGGTGTTGACGCGTGCCAGAGCCGCGGCGGCGTCTGCCTGACGCTGCGCCTCGGCAGCGGCCGCAGCCTCGGCCTGGCGCTGCGCCTCGGCGGCGGCGTCGGCGGCGGCCTTATCGGCCTTGGCCTGATCGAGGCTCGCCTGCACCTCGGCCGCTCGAGCGCTGACGCGCACGACCTCGGTCTGCGCGTTCTGGCTGAGCGCGGGCACGAACAGCACCGGGAGCAGGTCGGTCGAGTCGAGGCGGTCGACCGCGTCTTCGAGCGCGGTCGTGTCGATGGTCGCGTCACCGATCGAAAGCGGGAGGCCGGTCGAGGCGACATCGGCACGCACGGCGTCAGCGCGGGAGAGAGCGGAGGCCGCATCGGTCCGCGCTTGCATCGCGCCGCTCGTGACGGCATCCAGGGTCGGGGCGCTCGCCACCGGCACGGTGGTGCCGGGGGCGGAGAACGAGGATGCGGACGCGTCGGGGATCGAGAGCGGGGCGGCCACGGCGAGGCCGGTGGTGGCGACGATGCCGAGTGCGAGTCCGGCGCAGGCTGCGGCGCTGAGCAGGGTGCGGCGGGCGCGGTGGACGTGCAGGAGTTTCACATCAGAACGGAGCAAGGAGCAGTCTTTCGTCGGGGCGCGCTCGTCGGGATCGAGCGCGGTCTCGTGTCGTTCGGGTCGACACAAGTCCCCGAGTGTGCGGGCCTGTTCTGAGCGTTATCTCTTCGTTACCTGGGCAGCGCGTGTGAGGCACACGTCGGCCTCCCCGTCGGGCGAGGGGGTCCACCGTCGCGGATCCATCCGGTTAGCACGTGCTGTCACCCGGGTGCTTTTTTGACATCTGAGCGGGTTTTTATGTACCCCGAGATCCCGAGACCAGACCCGGACGATCCGGGGTCGTCACCCCGCGCCGGCGACGCACGACGGGCCGACCCGAGGAACGGAAGAGAATCCTCGGATCGACCCGTCATCGCGACCTCAGCCGCGCAGGAATCAGGAGCGGTGCGCGCGGTAGTACTCGAGCAGCGCGCGCGTGGACGCGTCCTGCGCATCGAGCGCGGCCTCGTCGCCCTCGATGGCCGGCGCGATCTGGAGGGCGAGCTGCTTCCCGAGCTCGACGCCCCACTGGTCGAAGGAGTTGATGCCCCAGATGGTGCCTTGTGTGAAGGTGATGTGCTCGTACAGCGCGATCAGCTGGCCGAGCACCGACGGCGTGAGCGACGGCGCGAAGATCGACGTCGTCGGACGGTTGCCCGGGAACGTGCGCGCAGCCACCAGGGCGCCGGTGGTGCCCTCTGCCTCGACCTCTTCTGCGGTCTTGCCGAACGCCAACGCCTTGGTCTGCGCGAGGAAGTTCGCCAGGAAGAGTCCGTGGACATCGCGTCCGTCGTCGGCGAGCGGGTAGGCCGGGTTCACGAAGGCGATGAAGTCGGCCGGGATCAACCGCGTGCCCTGGTGGATGAGCTGATAGAAGGCGTGCTGGCCGTTCGTACCCGGCTCACCCCAGAACACCTCGCCCGTGTCGGTCGTGACAGGGGTGCCGTCCCAACGGACGGACTTGCCGTTGGACTCCATCGTCAGCTGCTGGAGGTACGCCGCGAAGCGGTGCAACTGCTGCGCGTACGGCAGGACCGCGTGCGACTGCGCGCCGAGGAAGTTGGTGTACCAGACGTTGAGGAGACCCATCAGGACCGGGACGTTCTCGGCGATCGGGGTGGATGCCACGTGTTCGTCGACCACGTGGAAGCCGGCCAGGAGTCCGCGGAACGCATCGGGACCGAGCGTGATCGCCAACGACAGGCCGATGGCGGAATCGACGGAGTAGCGTCCGCCCACCCAGTCCCAGAACCCGAAAGCGTTGGCGGGGTCGATCCCGAAGGCCTCCACCTTGTCGAGCGCCGTCGAGACCGCGACGAAGTGATGGGCGACGGCGTCGGTGCGGGCGGCATCCGAGTCGTCGATGACGCCCGCGGCACCGAGCTTCTCCCACAGCCAGTCGCGCGCGAGACGGGCGTTGGTCAGCGTCTCGAGGGTGGTGAACGTCTTGGATGCGACGATGAAGAGCGTGGTCTCGGGGTCGAGATCAGCGGTCTTCTGGGCGATGTCGGCGGGGTCGATGTTGGAGACGAACCGCGCCGTGATCCCCGCCTCGGCATAGGGGAGGAGAGCCTCGTAGACCATGACCGGGCCGAGGTCGCTGCCGCCGATACCGATGTTGACGACCGTGGTCACCTTCTTGCCGGTGACGCCACGCCACTCGCCGGAACGCACGCAGTCGGCGAAGGCATCGAGGCGGTCGAGCACCTCGTGCACGTCGTGATCGACCTGCTGCCCGTCGACGACGAGCGCGGGCTCGGCGCCCGCGGGACGGCGAAGAGCCGTGTGCAGTACCGCGCGGTCTTCGCTGGTGTTGAGGTGCGCGCCCCGCAGCATGTCGGCGTAGCGCTCGGCGACACCGGTCTCTTCGGCGAGCGCGATCAGGGCGTCGAGCACGTCGGAGGTCACGAGATTCTTCGACAGGTCGACGTGGAGGTCGCCGACGGTGCGCGTGAGCTCGCGCGTACGGTCGGCGTCGGCGGCGAACCAGCCGCGCAGGTCGGGCTCGAACGCATCGCGAAGCGCGGTGAGGCGGGACCAGGCGGCGGTGGTGGTGGGATCGATAGGCGCAGTCACGCCACCCACGCTAGCGACCCCGGGGACGCGACACGCGACCGATGACGAAGACGGGGACGCGCGCTCAGGACCGGGCGGCTTGGGAGGAACCGCGGGGACGGCGACCACCGGCTCCGGAAGAGGGATCTCGCGGGTCGCATTCCACGTCTCGGTCCAGCCCAGCCGGTCGAACAGGCCGTCGAGCAGCATCGCCGTGAAGCCCCAGACGGTCTGCGGTCCGCGTGCCGTGTCGAGCGCGAAGGCGGGCCCGCGCCATTCGCGGCCGTCACGCCGGATCACGGTCACGCCGCGGCGAGCGGGGTCGAGGAGGTCGGCGACCGGCGCGCGGAACACCGCGGCCGATTCCGCCGCGTCGACGGCGCGGACGGGCGTCGGGCGGGTCCACCATCCGATGACCGGCGTCACCTCGTGGCGCGAGAACGCCAGCGGAACCGGCTCGAGAGTTCCGAGCACCTCGACGCCGTCGGGGTCGAGGCCGGTCTCCTCCTGCGCCTCACGCAGCGCTGCGGCCACGGCATCCCGATCCTGCGGATCGAGGCGTCCTCCGGGGAAGGCGACCTGACCGGGGTGGGCGCGCAGCGTGCTGGCGCGCGCAAGGAGCAGGACGTCGAGATCGCTCGGGACGTGCCGCGCGGCGCGTTCGCTCGGGATGCCGTCGAGGACGCCGAAGAGGATGAGCACCGCCGCGGCCCGCGCCTCGCCCTCGACCGGCGCCTCACGAAGGGCCGGGGAGACGTCGCCGAGCCCTGTGGCGAGGAGGTCTTCGAGCTCTGCGCGGGGAGACAACATGGACCGAGGCTAGCCTCCGGCCTCGATCGACCGGGTGGCCGAGGGCCCTAGCGGGAGCCGTTGCAGGCCAGGCCGTCGCCGTCGCCGTCGAGTTTGTAGATGTCGGAGCCGACGACCCGGGCGACGCCGTCGAGGTAGGAGGGGCCGTTGCCCTTCCCACCCGCGCAGTCGACGTCGGAGTCGATCGGCACGCACGCGTCAGCGTAGTTCGGGTCGCAGCCATCGCCGCCGGCCGCTGCCTCGACCGGCGCGGGCGGAGGCGGAGCCACGTACGTTCCTCGAGACGTGACCTCGGAGACCGGCGCCCGGCCGACGGATTCGCTGACCAGGACCCGCTCGGTCTCGACCCCGTCGATCGTCGTCACGCGGAAGATCGAGACCCTCTCCCCGTCGACACCGGCGGTCGACACGAGCGACTGGCCCGATGGCAGAGCCGCGTCATCCACCGTCGTCCGTTCGAACGGCAGGACGGACGTGACGGTCTGCTCGGACACGACGACGACGGGAGTCGGCGAGGGGGTCGGCGATGCCGACGGCGACGATGCCGCAATGCGACGGGCGTCTCCCATGACCGCCGGGTCCGCCGATGAGGCCGACGAGGAGCAGCCCGCCGCGAGCACCAGCGTCGCGACAGCCGCCGTGAGCCCCAGGACCATGCGCCCGCGTCGGCGGGCGCGCGGGCGCGCCGAAGGGCGATCGTTCGTCACGGTCATCGTTGTGTTCCCCCCAGAACAGGAGCGACGCGTCTTCGCCGCGCTGACGCTCAGCAGACCAGATCCCGGTGGCGCGCGCAAATCCGACCGCCGCACGCCCCCGGACCGGCGAGGCGCAGCGCAGATCGCGGGGCCCACAGTGAGAGGCCCGGGGGCGGCAGCGTAGGTCATCACCTCCCGGGCGGGTCGGGAACGGACGGGGGCGACACCGACGCGGAGTCCGCGTGCACGAGGGCGTCCGCCGGGGGCTCATCCGTGGACGGTTCGGCCGCTTCGGTTCGCAGGATGCGGACGGATTGACCGACGCTGCGGGCCAGGGCCGGGAGCTTGGCGGCGCCGAAGACGAGGACGACGATCGCGAGTACGACGAGGGCGTGCCAGCCGGTGAGGTTCTGCAGCATGGGGGCTCTCCGGGTCAGCCGCGGCCGCCGGGCATCGAGCCCGCGGTCGCCGTGGTGGTGGTGTCGACACGAGCGGTCAGGGCGACCGTCCAGCCGGCGGCGTTGTCGCCGGTGGTCGTGGCGAGCTCGAGCACTCCCCCGTCGTCGCCGAAGACGTTGTCGGTCGCGAGCGAGACGCGGGACATGTTGGATGCCGACGATGGATAGGCCGCATCGGCGTAGACGACTGCGCACGTGGCCTCGGGCAGGGCCACCTGCGAGGTCGCGACCGCGTTCGAGGAGTCGGTGATGGCATCCACGTTCGGGTACACCTCGAAGTGGATGTGGGGCCAGCGCCCGTCGTAGCAGGCGGGGAAGATCGAGGTGAACGAGACCACTCCGTCGGAGCCGACGACCTGCACACCCCGCAGGTACGTTTCGTTCTCGATGCCGGAGGAGTACATCGAGTACCGTCCTTCCGCGTCGCAATGCCAGACGTAGACGGCGGCTCCCGCGAAGGGCACGTCGCCGTTGGCGGTGTCGAGGATCGTGAGCTTCAGAGTCATGGGTACTCCCGCGGCCGTGGCGCCCCCGTCGAGGCTCGACCGCAGGTCGCTGCGGACCACCCCGGACTGCTCGAGGATGTCGACGCCGTTCGAGCCGTCGCCGGGGTAGGGACCGGCGGTCTCCTGGGGGATCTCCCCCGCGGGCAGCGCCACCGGCGCGCTCGACGCCGATGCGGTGGCCGAGGCCGTGGGGGTCGCAGACGGTGTCGCGCTGGGGGTCGTGGTCGCGGTCGCCGTCGCTCTGCTCTCTGCGGGGCTGCAGGCCGCCAGCGCGACGGCTCCCGCACCGAGGGTGACCAGGCTCAAGATGCCGCGACGGCTCACGAGGGTTCGGATGTCGAACGGAGCGCCCTGGTCGACCACGGGCTCGTCGGCGCGATCGAGCAGGCGCCCTTCGTAGGCGGGGCCCTCGGGGGTCATCTGGGTGTCGGGGATGCGGCTCATGGTCTCTTCTCCGGGGGTCGGGGTTCCGGTGGTTCCCCCGACTGTGGTCCGCGCGCCCTGCCCGCGACTTCAGCGGACCTGTGGTGCGCCTATGAGGCGCGCCGACGGGATCCGAGGGACCGCCCCGGCCCCGCACGCCCGTGTCAGGATGAGGGAAGGAGGTGCGCGATGACCGGAGTACTGCACGCGGTGACCCTCGTCGTGAACATGCCCATCACGAAGATCGACGCCCTCGATGCGATCGCCTTCGCCGCCGACACGGGCGTGGAGGACGCCGGGACCGCCCGGCCTCGCGTCTGGCTCGCTCCTCACGCGTGGGCGGAGGTCGAGATCCCGAAGTTCGCCGACCCCCCTCCTTTCGCGATCGACGTCTATTCGGACGTCTCGGGCGCGATCGCCTGGGCCCAGGCGCGACGCCTGCACGACGCCCTCGAGCGATTCGGGTGGACCGTGAGTCCCCCGCGCGCGGGCGTGCGGTGACCGAACCCGAGGCCGTGCGACCGCGCGTGCTCTACGTCGAAGACGACACCGAGATCGCCCAGATGACGATCGAGGTGCTGAGCGAGACGTACGACCTCGCTCACGAGAGCGACGGCGTCGCCGGCCGGGACCGCGCACTCCGGGAGCGCTTCGACGTCATCCTGCTCGACCGCAGGCTCCCCCGCCTCGACGGCGCGGAGATCGTGCGGGACCTGCGCACCGCCCACATCACGACCCCCGTGCTCATGCTCACGGCGCTCGGAGCCGTCGCCGACCGCGTCGAAGGGCTCGACGCCGGAGCGAACGACTACCTGCTGAAGCCTTTCGATTTCGACGAGCTCCTCGCGCGCCTCCGCGCCCTGCGGCGGGCCTTCCGCGCGGAGGGCCGACGCCGCGGGGTCGCGGACTGGACCTACCTGCCCGACACGGCTGTCGTGTACGGACCCACCGGGACGTGCGCGGCGCTCACCCCCGCGGGCGCGGAGAGCGTCGGTCCGGCGACCGACCATGCGCACCGCGACCCCGCTGCGGCCGTCGCGCTCGACGGAGCCGACCCGGATGCCGTGACGGAGCGACAGCGCCAGCGGCATCCCGAGCCGGAAGACGATCACCGTCGCCGCCGTCACCCCCCACATCGCCCACCAGTACACGGTCGCGGCGGGCGATGCGGCGAAGTCGGCGCCCGTCCAGAGCATGTGCGGGATGGCGAGACCGACGCCGAGATAGCCGTAGAGGTGCAGCAGATGCCACGACTCGTACCGCAGGCGGCGGCGCGCGCGGTGCACCGAGGTCACGACGACCAGCAGCAGCAGCCCGGTGCCCGCGGTCGCCAACAGCATGCCCGGGTAGTCCCAGACGAACTGCCACGCCTGCTCGATCGGGTTGATCCCGGCCTCGACGGCGTAGCCGAGGATCTGCAGCACGATGTGGGCCGTGAACAACGCGAACGACCAGAAGCCGACGAGGCGGTGCATGCGGGTGATGCCGTCACGACCGAAGCCGCGCTCGAACAGCGGCACGCGCGCCATGAGCAGTACCTGGAAGAAGAGGAGGTTCGCGGATGCCAGCCCCGCGGCGCGACCGAGGGCGTTCAGCGAGTCTGCGCCCCCCACCAGCAGGGACTGCACCTCGCCGCCCGCGACCCAGACGGCTATGACCACGAGGCTCGTCGCCCAGATCACCACGATCGCGGCGAGATTCCACAGCGCCCGGGCGCCCACGGCACGCGGACGGCTGTGGGCGGTACTCCGGCGTGCGAGGGGCGGGTCGGCCAGGGCGGCTGCAGCGGTCATGCGCTCAGCGTGCCCCCGCGCTCCCCAGGCAGTGCCAAGAAAGCGGGAGGCCGAGTCAACGCATAGGAAACGCCTAGCCGCTACTCGTCGAGACCCACCAGCATCTCGCTGCGCTCCCACAGCTGCCGTGCGACCACCGGGTCGTCGGCGAGCCGGTTGGTCTTCGCCGGTTTGTTGTTGGAGTAGAAGCCGCCGGGGGTCCAGTCCACTCCGGGCTTGCCCAGCGCGAGCCAGGTCAGTCGCGCGCCGCCGACCGAGGTCGTGGTCATGAGGCGCTGCGCCAGCGGCCCGCCGTAGAGGAACTTCCACGGTCCGTTGCTGGAGGCGCCGAAGTTGGAGGCGATCACGCCCGGATGGAAGGCGACGGCCGACAGCCCTGCGTCGCCGAAGCGCCGGTTGAGCTCTTTGGTGAACAGCACGTTCGCGAGCTTCGCGTTGCCGTACGCCGCCGTGGAGGAATAGCGGTGCTCGCCCTGCAGATCGTCGATGTCGAACCGCGGGAACAGCTTGGCCGCGGCGCTCGAGGTCTGGATAACAGAAGCACGCGACTCGACGAGTCGGTCTCGCAGCAGGTTGGTCAGCAGGAACGGCGCGAGGTGGTTGACCTGGAATGTCGTCTCGTAGCCGTCCTTGGTGAGAGTGCGCTCTCCGAAGACGCCGCCGGCGTTGTTGGCGAGCACGTCGATGCGGGGGTAGCGCTCCCGCAGGGACGCCGCGAGTTCGCGTACCTGCGAGAGGTCGCTGAAGTCGGCGACGAAGGAGTCCACGCCGAGCGAGCGGGCGACCCGCGCCGTCTTCTCGGGGTTGCGGCCGACGACGACGACCTCCTCGCCCACCTGGACGAGCTGCTGGGCGGACGCCGCGCCGATGCCGTCGCTGGCCCCGGTGATGACGATCGTGCGGGTCATGGTGAACCTCCTGATGCGGTGAGCGCTCAGGCTAACGAGCGCTCCTGGGCGCCGAACGGGGCTTGCGCGCGCGACGTGCGCGCACCGACCAGGGCGCAGACGGAGACCGCGATGCACAGCATCGACCCGATCCCGGTGAAGCCCCAGACGGCGATGTCCGTTCCGGCGGCATGCGCCACGACACCGAAACCGAGGACGGGGATCGCCAGCCCCGCGTACGCGCACAGGAACACCGCCACGGTCTGCGTGAACACACTCTCCGGTGCCGCCTCGATCGCCGTGCGAAGACTCCGCGAGAACAGCGCTCCCGCCGCAAGGCCCGCGACCAGGGCGGCTGCGCCGAGGAAGACGACGGATGCGATCGTCACCGCGACGCCGACGAACAGCAGACCGACCGCGAGGAGGAGTCCGGCGACCGCGAGGGAGACGCGCGGAGCGAGAAGGACGACGCCCACGGCCCCCGCCACGAAGACCGCCGCCGCGAACGCCCCCGCACGGGGAGCATCGTGGATCCCCAGTTCACCGAGCAGCAGCGAGGTGACGCTGCCGAACAGTCCGGTCGTCATGAAGGCGGCGAACGCCCCCGACCCCGCCTCCCACGGCAGTCGTCGAGGCCCCCGCGCAGACACCGCGGTCGCCCGACCAGACGAGGGCGCGAGGACGACGAGCGACACGCCCAGCAGGGAGAGGACGGCGACCCCGACGACGAGGAAGATCCCGCGTACCGCGACCAATCCGCTCGGGTCGGCGAGAGCGGAGATGACGGGCCCGAGACCGAGACCGGCGAAGGCGAGAGCCGGGGCACCCGCTCGCACGATCCGGCCCGCGCGGGGCGGAACCGCCGTGGCGAGCTCGATGACGAAGGCCGTCCCCGATGCGGCGAGCAGGCCCGCGCCGACGCCGGTCACGACCCGGCCGAACGCGAATCCCGGGATGCCGAGATCCACAGCGAGGAACAAAGCCGAGGAGCCCTGGAGCGCGGCGGCGATCGTGTAGGCGGAACGCCGGGACAACCGACCGGACGCCCGGTACGCGACCGCGAGTCCGACTACGGCCCCTGCGGCGAACGCGGCGAACGTCGCGGTGATGCCGACGGCATCGAGACCGGCCTCCCGCACGTACAGCGGGTACAGCGGAGTCGGGATCGTCGCGAGAGCCGTTCCCAGCAGGATCACGGCGGCGAGGGAGATGACGCCTGCCCAGGCGGAGCGACCGACCATGGCACCTTCTTTCATCTACAGCGGAATAAATCCATTGTAGGTGAAACTCAGCGTACGTCAGAGACGCCGGAGGTTGATCCAGACGGCCCGCGCGACACCCGCCCCGGCATTCACGATGCGATGCGGCCGTCGCGCACTGAACTGCGCGACATCACCGGCTCCGGCGAGGAAGATGTCATCTCCGAGCTGCACCTCGAGATCCCCCTCGAGCACGACGCCGAACTCGTGCCCGGGGTGCTGCGAGGGCCGCCGAGCGTGGGCGGTGCCGGGCGCCCACTCGTCGACGTACACCTCGAGGTCGTAATCGGCACGGTAGACAGCCGTGCGACGAACCATCCCCCCTTCCGTCACGTCGACGATCTGGTCGACCAGGGGCGTGATGGGGGTGTCCTCCCCGCCCGACTGCGCGAAGAGCGCGGTGATGTGCACCCCGAGAGCCGCGGCGAGCGCATGCAACGTTCCCAGCGAGGGAGTCGTCCTGCCACGCTCGACCGCACTGAGCATCGAGAGACTCAATCCCGTCCGCTCGCTGAGGTCGTTGAGGGTGAACTCGTTGCGCTGCCGCAGCGCGCGCACGCGCTCCCCCACGTCGCGGACGACGTGCTCGAGATCGGAGGCGGCGGGAGTCGCGGGCGCATCGGTCATTCCCTCATTCTCCCCGCATTGCACTCTGCGTGCACAGATTGCGACACCGGCGAAACACGAACGTAACGACGCCGCTGCAAAAATTACTCTCACACTGCAACTCGACCCGGGAGTTCTCATGCAACCGTCCGCCACACCCACGCTCGCGGTCGGCTTCGAACAGAAGCTGCCCCCCGCCCGCACCGCCCTCTTCGCCACCCAGCACTTGCTCGCCCTCACCGGCATCTGGGTCTTCCCGCACATCATCGGCGCCGCCCTGGGCCTGCAGACCGGCGACGTCGCCCTCATGATCCAGGCCTGCTTCCTCCTCACCGGCGTCGTCACGGTGCTGCAGTCCAGCCGCATCCTCCGCCTGCCCATCGTGCAGGGACCGACAGCCGCCTTCATGGTGGCGATCATCTCCGCGGGTGCGGCCTTCGGACTCGGCACCGCCTTCGGCTCGATGATCGTCGCCGGCCTCATCTTCATGTTGCTCGCACTCCCGCTGCGCCGGTTCGGCCTGTTCGGTCACGTGGCCGGCTTCGTGTCGTCGCCGGTCGTGCTGGGAACGTTGTTCCTCATCATCGGAGCCCAGCTCGCCGGCATCGGCGCCGGGAACTGGTTCGGCACCCCCGGAACCCCCGGGTTCGGGGTCGTGGGCCTGGTCGTCTCGATCGTGACGGGTCTCGTCGTCCTCGGCTGCCTGGTTCTGGGCCGCGGAGTCGTCAAGCGTGCCGCGATCTTCCTCGGCATCGTCGGCGGCGCCATCTTCGCCCTGGCGATGGGCCAGTGGAGCGTCCCCGACCTGCTCGCCGGAGGGGTCATCGGCACCCCGCACGTGCTGCCGTTCGGTTTCGGCGTCGAGCCCACCGTCGTGCTCCTCATGCTCGTGGCCTTCCTGCAGGCCGGCACTGAATCGATGGGTATGTACTCGATGATCGGCAGCTGGGGCGGACAGAAGATGGATCCCGCCCGCGTCAACCGCGGGCTGTTCTCGGAGTTCGGCGGCACGGTGCTGGGCGCACTGTTCGGAGGGATCGGCACCACGTCGTACCCCGAGAACGCCGGAATCGTCCGCGTGTCGGGGATCGGCAGCAGATTCGTCACCCTCGTCGCCGGGGTCATCGCCATCGTGCTCGCGTTCCTGCCCCCGGTCGCCCAGCTGCTGGCGAGCATCCCCGCACCGGTGCTCGGAACCGCGGCGACGGTGCTGTTCGGCATCATCGCGCTGAGCGGGGTGCAGATGCTCACCGGGGTGGAGTGGGACGACCTCAACCTCGTCGTCGCCTCCGTGTCGTTCATCGTGGCCCTCGGATGCCAGTTCCTGCCGACCGCGGTCACCGAGACGCTCCCCCCCTCGATCGCCGCCGTGGTCACCAGCCCGATGATGATGGGCATGTTCCTGCTGCTGGGCCTGCACGGGGCCATCAACCACGGCATCCGACCTCTCCTGGACCGCCGCGCAGCGCCCGGGACGCGCACCGCCGACGAGATCGAGGTCGTGGCGTGACCCGCATCTTCGTCCACGGAGCGGAGCGCGACATCGACCCCGACGGCGAGTTCGCCGCGTGGCTCGACCCCGCGCGGACCGCCATCGTGTCGATCGACATGCACGAGGGGCATCTGTCGGAAGATCCCTCGTGCCCGTGTCCCGCCCCCCGCGGGCGCGAGATCGTGGACGGCATCGATGCGTTCCATCGCGAGGCTCGCGCCTTGGGCGTCCGCGTCATCCACGTGCGCTCCACGCTCCGAGCCTCGGGCGCCGACGACATCGGCGGGACGAGCAGCAGCGCGTGGCGGGCGACCTTCCCGCAGCACGTCGGACCCATCCCCGGCGCAGCCGATCACGCGATCGAGGGCTCGCGCTGGACCGCCTTCGTCACTGAGGTGGCTCCCGAGGACGAGATCGTGTCGGGGAAGAAGCGCCTCTCGGCCTTCTACCCCACCGATCTCGACTTCCTCCTGCGCCAACTCGGGATCACCTCCGTCGTCCTCGACGGCATCATGGCTGACTGCTGCGTGCTGAACTCCGCGTTCGACGCGTCGAATCTCGGATACCGCGTGAGCGTGCCGAGCGACCTGGTTCGCGGTACCGATGAAGCCTTGGAGCGAGCTGCCCTCTCGATGATCTCGCTGCACCTCGGGCTGGTGCTGGACTCCGCCGAGCTGCTGGAGGTCTGGCACGGTCGGTCCTGACCGTCGCTCGCCCCGACACCGAACGCGCCGGAACCGCCCCGTGGCATCCGGCGCGTTTCGTGTTCCCCGCCTCGGGACCAGGACGCCCCCGCCGAGAACTCACAGCGCGCTCCCAGCCCCGCGGGACCAAATGCGACGGCCCAGGCGTTCGATTGAAAGACGCCCACCACAGGACGTCACGACGAGAGGATGCGCACCGTGAGCACGGAGTATCGGAAGACGTCGGAGGCGCTGAGCCGCCTCACCGACCGCCAGTTCGCCGTCACGCAGGACGACGCCACCGAGCCGCCGTTCCGCAACGAGTACTGGGACAACCACGAGGACGGCATCTACGTCGATGTCGTGTCGGGACAGCCGCTGTTCTCCTCGACCGACAAGTTCGAGAGCGGATCGGGCTGGCCGAGCTTCACCAAGCCGATCGACGACGCCGCCGTCGTGAACAAGAAGGACCGGTCGCTGTGGATGACCCGCACGGAGGTGCGCTCCGCCGGAGCCGACAGCCACCTCGGGCATCTGTTCGACGACGGCCCGCGCGACGCGGGCGGGCTGAGATACTGCATGAACTCGGCCGCTCTCCGCTTCGTGCCCGTCGCCGAACTCGAGGCGCAGGGCTACGGCGCGTACCTCCCCCTGTTCCGCGAGAGCCGAGCCTCATGAACCTCTTCCCCTTCCGCAACCGTAAAAGGAGCATCAGCATGACCAGCGGACCTTCCGACACCGGCGAGATCACCCGCCGCCCCGGCACCGAGACCGCCGTCCTCGCGGGCGGCTGCTTCTGGGGCGTCGAGGACCTCATCCGCCGCCAGCCCGGAGTGATCGACACGCGCGTCGGCTACACCGGCGGCCAGAACGAGCACGCGACCTACCGCAACCACCCCGGTCACGCGGAGGCCGTCGAGATCGTCTTCGACCCCACGCGCACGTCGTACCGCGACATCCTGGCGTTCTTCTTCCAGATCCACGACCCCTCGACCCTGAACCGTCAGGGAAACGACGTGGGCACGAGCTACCGCTCGGCGATCTTCCCGCTCTCCCCCGAGCAGGAGAAGGTCGCGCGTGACACGATCGCCGACGTCGACGCCTCCGGCATCTGGCCCGCGAAGGCCGTCACCACGATCGAGCCCGAGGCGCCCTTCTGGGAGGCCGAGCCGGAGCACCAGGACTACCTCGTGCGCATCCCCCACGGCTACACGTGCCACTTCGTGCGTCCCGGTTGGGTGCTGCCCAAGCGCGAGGAAGCCTCCGCGTAAGTCGACGACGAAGGGTCCGGATGCCATGGCATCCGGGCCCTTCGTCGTCCGGCGACCCGCCGGTCGGGCGCCTGCCGAGCGCGTCGGCGCCGTCTTCGGCACGGGCCGTCCGCCGCGACGCGCGCTCCGCGCAAGCCCCGCACGCCCCGGGATGACACTGCCTAGGCTCGCGGGATGACCGGATACGACGTGATCGTGGTGGGCGCGGGCCTGGCGGGCCTGCGCTGTGCGACGCGACTGGCCGAGGCCGGCCGCGATGTCGTCGTCCTCGAAGGTGCTGATGCCGTCGGCGGGCGCGAACGCACCGACATCGTCGACGGGTTCCGCCTCGACGTGGGCTTCCACGTCCTCAACCCCGCCTACCCGGCCGTCCGGCGCTGGGTCGACGTCGACGCGCTCGCGCTGAGGCGCTTCCCCGTGGCGGTCGGCGTCCGGCTCGACGACCGGCTCGCACGGCTGTCCCATCCCCTCCGGCATCCGCTGTCGGTTCCCGGGTCGCTGCGGAGCGGGCTGGTCGGACTCTCCGACCTCGCGGCGCTGGCACGGTGGGTGGCGCCCACCGTCCTCTCGGCGCGCGCGGCGAAGACCGGGACCGACCGCACGCTCGACGAGGCGTGGGATCGCGCGGGAGTGCGCGGCGCCCTCCGCGACAGCGTTCTCGAACCGTTCCTGGCCGGGGTCCTGGCCGATGACCGGCAGCAGACCTCCGACGCGTTCGTCCGGTTGCTGGTCCGCAGCTTCGCGCTCGGGCGACCGGGAGTGCCCGCCGCGGGAATCGGCGCCCTCCCCGCGCAGCTCGCCGACACGGCGCGCCGGGCCGGTGTCGGCATCCGCCTCTCCCATCGGGTGGTCTCGACGCGGAACCGGGCCCGCGGCTGGCACGTCGGGGTGGAGGGACAGGATGCCATGACCGCCCGGGCCGTGGTCATCGCGACGGGACTCGATCCGTCCCTCGACGTCGCGCTCCCCTCTCCTCGCGGCCTGCAGACGTGGTGGTTCGCCGCCGACCAGGCGCCGACCGACGACGCCGCGCTCCGCGTGGACGGGCGCCGACGGGGGCCGATCGTCAACACCGCCGTGATGACCAACACCGCGCCGACCTACGCGCCGCGCGGCCAGCACCTCGTCCAGGCGACCTGCGTGATGCCCTCCACGGCGTCGGAGGGCGACATCCGTCGGCAGCTCGCCGAGATCTGGGATGCCGACACCCGCCCGTGGCGCCTGCTGCGCCGAGACGACATCGCCGGCGCCCTCCCCGCGCAGGACCCGCCCCTCCGCCTTCGGCGTTCGGTGCGCCTCGGCGATGGCCGGTATGTCGCGGGCGACCACCGCGACACCGCGTCGATCCAGGGCGCCCTCGTGTCGGGTCAGCGGGTGGCGGAGGCGGTGCTCGCCGACCTCGCGCGGTGAGTCCGACACGTCCGAGGGTCAGCGCTCGCGGACACCGTGCGTTCGGCGCGGATTCCACCGTTCGGGGCACGAGATCTGCGCCCCGATGAGCCGAACGCGCCCCAGACCCGGGCGGGGAGTTCTCGCTACGCGCGCGCCGCGAGGGCTGCGAGCACCTCGCCGGTGACCCGGCGGGTCGTCCACTCCTCCATCGCCTCGGCGCCGAGCGCCCGGTAGAACCCGATCGCGGGCTCGTTCCAGTCGAGCACGGTCCACTCGAGGCGCGTGTACCCCTTCTCGACGCACTCCGCGGCGAGCGCGGCCAGCAGCGCCGCACCGTAGCCCTTCGCGCGGTACTGCTCGTGCACGTAGAGGTCTTCGAGCCAGATGCCGTGACGCCCCGTCCACGTCGAGTAGGTGAGGAACCAGACCGCGATCGCCCGGATGCCGCCCTCGGGACCCTCCACGACGAAGGCGAACGCGCGGGGATCGGCACCGAAGAGCGTCTCGACGATCATCTCGGCGGTGTTGTCGACGGCATCCGGCTCGCGCTCGTATTCGGCGAGGGCCTGGATGCAGGCGAGGATGCCCGTCTCATCGCCCGCGCGGGCGGGGCGCAGGACAGCACCGTCGGTGAGAGTCGTCATGCACTGAGGCTATCGAGGGTCAGGGCAGCGGATGCCAGCTCTCGCGCGCCACGCGCCGGAAGTTCCCGCCCAGCACCGCGGCGATGTCCTCGTCGCCCCACCCGTGATCGCGCAGGTGCGCGCCGAGGTCGACGAACGTCTCGGGCGGCATCCACTCGACCGGTCCCCATGCGGTGTAGCTGGCGTCGTAGAGGTCGGGGCTCGTGGCGAGGACGGCGCGGAACGTCTGCCAGTCGAACGAGAAATCGGTGCTGACGCCGACGTGATCGATGCCGACGACCTCGACCGCGTACTCGAGATGCCGGGTCATTGCCGACAGCGTCGGGGTGTTGGGCCCGAGGAAGATGCCGACCCCGGTGATGCCGACCACTCCCCCGGTGTCGGCGGCGGCACGGGCCTGATCGTCGGTGAGGTTGCGGGGGTGGTCCCACACCGCGCGCATGTTGGAGTGACTGAAGACAACGGGCCCCGTCGACACCGCGCACATGTCCAGCGTGGTGCGCGCCCCGACGTGCGACCCGTCGGGCACCGCGCCGCGCGCGTTCAGCTCGCGCACCAGGTCGCGTCCCCAGGGGGTGAGGCCGTCGTCGACCGCGTCGAGACAGCCGCCGCCCGCGCGGTTCGCGACGTTGTAGGTCGGGGCGAGCGTGCGGACCCCCCGCGCCACGAGCGGGCCCACCGCATCCAGGTCTCCGCCGAGCGGGGCGCAGTCCTCGAGGTCGAAGACCACGGCGGTGTCTCCGGCGGCGGCGATCCGGTCGACGTCGGCGACCGACGCGGCGAGTGCGAGACCGTCGATGCGCGCGATCTGCGCCCGGAACGCGGCGAGCAGCGACGACGTGACCTCCGGACCGTGGGGCGCGTACCCGACGTTCAGGGAGACCAGGCCACCTCCCGCGGGGCGGTAGCGATGCAGGTCGGTGAGGTCGGCGGTCTCGACGAGCTCGACGCAGGCGTGCTGGTCCCAGAGCACGATCAGGCCCCGGGCGAGGAGGTGAGGGGGGCGGGCGCACGCACGGGCGTCAACCCAGGGTCCAGCGCCTCGCGCCCGTCGAAGACGAAGCAGTCGCCGTTCCAGTGCGCATCGCCCTGCGCATCGAACCAGCCCAGGATGCCGCCGTCGAGCTGATACGCCTCGACCCCCTCGGACCGCAGGTACAGCGCCGCCTTCTCGCAGCGGATCCCCCCGGTGCAGAAGCTCACCACCGTCTTGTCGGCGAGGTCGTCGCGGTGGCTGCTCGCGGCATCCGGGAACTGGGTGAACCGTTCGATGCGCCAGTCCAGGGCGCCGGCGAAGGTGCCGTAGTCCACCTCGAACGCGTTGCGGGTGTCGACGAGCACGACCTCGCGGCCGTCGTCGTCGGCACCGCGGTCGAGCCAGCGACGCAACGTCTCGGGACTCACCGCCGGGGCCCGACCGTCCTGTGGACGAACGTCGGGGCGGTCCATGCGGATGATCTCGCGTTTCACCTTCACCAGGAGCCTGTGGAAGGGCACGCCGTCCGACCAACTCTCCTTCGCGCGGAGCGCGGCGAAACGCTCGTCAGAGCGGAGCTCGCCGACGAAGCCGCGCAGGGCGTCGGCGGGACCTGCGAGGAACAGGTTGATCCCCTCCTCGGCGAGCAGGATCGTGCCCCGAAGGCCGGCGGCCACCGCCCGCTCGCGCAGCGTCGCGCGCAGCGCGCCGGGGTCGGCGATGCGCGTGAACAGGTACGCCGAGACGTTGAGGACGGGTGCCATGGCATCCACCCTACGAAACCCCGCACGTGTGCGTGTCATCCGGACCTGCGGGCGTCAAGCCGCGAAACGCGTGGGCGCGCATCGCCTAGCGTGAGAGGACTCGTCCCCGGGAGGAAGCGTGCCTCAAGGCTCCGCGTCGTCGACCGCGACCGTGTCGGTCGTCATCCCCGTCCGCGACGACGGTCCGCACCTCAGGCGTTGCCTGCAGGCGCTGGCCGCGCAGACGGTCGCCGCCGATGAGGTCGTCGTCGTCGACAACGGCTCCTCCGATGACAGTGCCGACATCGCCCGCGCCGCGGGGGCGCGAGTGGTGTTCTGCGGCGAACGCGGCATCCCCGCGGCGGCCGCCACCGGGTACGACGCCGCGCAGTTCGATCTCGTCCTGCGCCTCGACGCCGACAGCCTCCCCGCGCCCACCTGGGTCGCGAGCATGGTGGAGGCCCTCGGCGACGCCGACGTGGATGCCGTCACCGGCGGCGCCGTGTTCCACGACGGACCCGTCTCGCGACGCGTGACGATGGCCCGTGTCTTCCTCGGCACCTACAACGCGTTCGCGTTCCCCGCTCTCGGCCACACACCGTTGTGGGGGTCGAACATGGCGTTCCGTCGCCGGGCATGGCTCGCCGTGCGCGACGAGGTGCACCTCGACCCCGAACTGCACGACGACCTCGATCTGGCGTACCACCTCGGCGTCGGTCACCGCATCCGCGCCGTCTCGGGTCGGCACATGCGCGTGTCGTCGCGCACGGTCGAGCCGCGACGGTTCGCTCGGTGCTTCCGCCGCGGGGCGGGCACGGTGTTCGCGCACTGGCCGGATGACCTTCCCCCGGCGCGGTGGGTGCGAGTGTGGCGCGGGCGTCGGCCGCAGGACTCCCCTCCGATCGGGGTCGGTGCCGCAGACCGCGACGAGACGGCCCGCGGATGACCGGCATTCTGTTCCCGAACGCGGAGGCCCCCGACCTGCACGTGATGAGCTTCAACATCCGGCGGCGCTTCGAGCGCATCACCTGGCCGTCCGCCGATCGCTGGTCGACGCGCAAGCAGCGTCTGCGCACGTTCCTCGGCGCCAACCGCCCCCATCTGCTGGGTTCGCAGGAGGCCCTGCCCGATCAGGCGCGATGGGTGCAGGAGTCGCTGGGCTCGCAGTACGGGCAGATCGGTCTCGGGCGCGGCAAAGACCGTGGCGGCGAGGGCACGCCCCTGTTCTACGACCGCGACCGCATCGAGGTCGAGCACTGGGAGCAGGTGATGCTCTCCGACACCCCCGACGTCCCGGGTTCGACGGGGTGGGGGAACACCATCCCCCGTGTCGCCGTCATCGCCCATCTGCGCGATCGCGCCACCGGCGCCGGTTTCGCCTTCGTCAACACGCACTTCGACGCCTTCTCGCACCGTGCGAGACGACGCTCTGCGACGTGGTTGCACGAGCTCGTCGCCGCGCGCGGGGGCCCGCTGCTGTTCACGGCCGACGTCAACGCGCACATCCGTTCGCGCGAGCTCGCCGAGATGTTCGCCGAGGGGCTGCTCGTGGACACGTGGTCGTACGCGCCGGCTCGCCGCACGGCCGAGTGGGGCACGTTCAACAACTACCGGCGCCCCAAGCAGGGTGCGCGGCGGATCGACGCGGTGCTGGCGACGCCCGACATCGGGGTGAGGGCCGTCGGAATCGACCCGCGCCCGACGGGAACGCAGTGGCCGAGCGATCACCTGCCCGTTCAGGCCGTCGTGCGCATTCCGGGCGGATCCGCCCCGTGATCACCCGCGCGACACCGGAGGGATGCCGATGATCCGGGCCATGTACGCCAACCTGAAGCGCCCGCCGCGCACCGTCACAGACTGGCTGGCCGACGCGGTGCGCGCCTCGGCGATCGTGCTCGTGCTGGTGTCGCTGTTCACGCTGCCGTTCACCGACTTCGCCGTGTTGTCGATGTCGCTGCCGGCTGTGATGCTGTCCCGGATGATCGGGCTGCGGTCGGGGCTCGACCTGATCACCTGCGTGACGGTGTTCGTCGCCGCCGGCAGCAATGTGCTGGAGCTGTACCGGGCGTGGACGGGGTGGGACCTCATCGTGCACCTGGTGTGCACGGGAGTGCTGGCGGCCGTCGCGCTGGTCCTTCTCGACGATGCGGGCGTGGTTGCTCCGACGGGACGTGGGCGTACCCCGATCGTGGTCGCCGCGATCGCCGGCCTGGCGCTGTCTGCGGTGTGGGAGATGATCGAGTGGTTCGGCTACCGCTTCATCACGGATGCCATCTTCGTGACCTACGACGACACCATCGGCGACATGATGGCGGGCGGCGTGGGGGCGCTTCTCGTGGGTGTCGTGGCATCCCGCTTCCGGCTGACCCGCGCGGATCGAGCGCCCCTCCGAGCGAGGCTGGCGAAGCGGGTACTCCGCGAACGTAGCCGTCGGGTTCTTCCGGGAGGACACAGCCCTTCGGCGAGCCGGGTGCTCCGCTAACGCGTCCGCAGGGTTCCTGTGCGGCGCCACGGCGTTCAGCGCACAGAATGCGCCGCGAACGCGACCGTCGGGCTGCCGTGAGACGGCATTCCACTGACCGACTCGCTGCCATGGGCAACAGTCCGGTCGGCGAGATGCCGTCTCACGGGCGGGACGGTGGGTCAGATCCTCCCCGCGACGTCCGTTCCGACGAGGTCGCCGTCGGGGTTCGGCTCGCTGAGCTGCTCACCCGGCGCCGTCGAGCCCTCGAGCGGCGGCAGGGCTGCTTCGACGCGGGAGCCGATCCCGGCGTCGACGTTCTTCCAGTACTGCACGGCCCGATCGCGCACGTCGGCGCGCGTGACTCCCCCGACGTGTCCGGTGATCGTCTCGACGAGGCGATCGCGCTCCTCGGCCGACATGACCTCGCGCACGAGGGTTCCCGCCTGACCCCAGTCGTCGTCCTCAGGGTGCAGGGTCGCCGCCGAGCGCACGAGCTCGCCGTCGCTGTGCCATCCGCCGTCCCCGGCGCGACGCGGGTCGGCGGCGGGGCCGCCCACCGAGTTCGGCGCGTAGACGGGAACCTCGGGCGGGTTGTACTCGTAGCGCATCGCGCCTTCTTTCGAGTACGAGTGCACCTCGGTGTGCGGACGGTTCACCGGCAGCTGCTGGTAGTTGGTGCCGACGCGGTAGCGGTGCGCGTCGGCGTAGCTGAAGATGCGCGCCTGCAGCATCTTGTCGGGGCTGCCGTCGATGCCGGGGACGAAGTTCGACGGCTCGAAGGCCGCCTGCTCGATCTCGGCGAAGTAATTGCCCGGGTTGCGGTTGAGCTCCATCGTGCCGACCTCGATCTCGGGATAGTCGCTGTGCGGCCACACCTTGGTCAGGTCGAACGGGTTGAAGCGGTAGGTCTTGGCATCCTCGTAGGGCATGATCTGCACCTTGAGCGTCCACGTCGGGAACTCGCCCCGCTCGATCGCGGCGTACAGGTCGCGGATGTGGAAGTCGGCGTCTTGACCGGCGATCTGGTCGGCCTCGTCCTGCGTGAGGGTCTTGTGGCCGAGGTCGGTGTGGAAGTGGTACTTCACCCAGAACCGCTCGCCCTCGGCGTTGATCCACTGGTAGGTGTGCGAGCCGTAGCCGTTCATGTGACGCCAGGATGCCGGGATGCCGCGGTCGCCCATGAGCCAGGTGACCTGGTGCGCGCTCTCGGGCGAGAGCGTCCAGAAGTCCCACTGCATCGTGTTGTCGCGCAGGTGGCTACCGGGGAGGCGTTTCTGCGACCGGATGAAGTCGGGGAACTTGATGCCGTCCTTGACGAAGAAGACGGGGGTGTTGTTGCCGACCAGGTCGTAGTTGCCTTCGGTCGTGTAGAACTTCAGCGAGAACCCGCGGGGATCGCGCCAGGTGTCGGGGCTGCCCTGCTCGCCGGCGACCGACGAGAAACGCGCGAGCATCTCGGTCTCGACGCCGGGCTGGAACAGCGCGGCACGCGTGTACGCCGACACGTCTCCGGTCGTGCGGAACGTGCCGAAGGCCCCGCCGCCCTTGGCGTGCACGACGCGCTCCGGGACCCGTTCGCGGTTGAACTGCGCGAGCTTCTCGATGAGGTAGTGATCGGTCAGCGCGATCGAGCCGTCGGCTCCGACGCTCTGCGAATGCTCGTCACTGGCGACGGGCGCGCCGCCGTTCGTGGTGGTCGGCTCGGTCATGGCTCTCCTCACGTCGTGGGCCGCGGACGAATGGCCCGCATCCGACGCTACGCACCCCCTCCGACATCACGCAGGCGTTGCGCATCGTGCGCGAAGCACCTACTGTCCCGCGGCTGTCAATCCCCCGCAGCCCCCTCCGACGCCTCGCGAGCATGGGCGCACACCAACAGACCGCTACCACCGGGAGAGGACACGACATGTCGAAGGATCTGTCGAAGGGCGATCGCGTCAGCTGGGACACCCCGCAGGGCAGGACCCAGGGCGAGGTCGTGGAGAAGAAGACGAAGGACTTCCAGCACGACGGCCAGAAGTTCACCGCGTCGGACGACGACCCGGCGTACCTCGTGAAATCGGAGAAGTCGGGCGCGACGGCGGCGCACAAGGGCTCGTCCCTCAACAAGCTGAAGAGCTGACCCGCGCGGACCCTTCGACGGGCCCGGTGACCGCGCAGGTCCTCGAGTCCGTCGAAGGGACCGACACCGTCCCCGGTGGCTTCGACAAGCTCAGCCACCCCCCGAACAGGCCTGTGCGCCCGTCGAAGGGACCGACACCGTCCCCGGTGGCTTCGACAAGCTCAGCCACCTCCCCGAATAGGTCCCTGAGCCCGTCGAAGGGACGCGAGCCTCACCCTCCCCGCCGGCTAGTGCTTCGCGTCCCGCCGCTTGCGCATCTGCGCCAAGGCCAGGCTCAGCCGGTGATTACCCGCCAACACGTCTTCGTGGCGTTCGAGGAATTCCCAGTACGCATCCGTGAACACCGAATCCTTGGCATCCTGAGCCGAAGGCCACCACGAGCCCATCTTCTGCAGGTACGCCCCACCCGAGACGTAGGGCTTGGTGGCGACGAACCCGCCGTCCGCGAACTGGCTCATGCCCATGACATTGGGCACCATCACCCAGTCATAAGCGTCGACGAACAGCGCGAGGAACCACGCGTTCACCTGCCGCGGCGCGTAGCCCTGCAACAGGAACCAGTTGCCCAGCACCATCAGCCGCTCGATGTGGTGGGCGTAGCCCCACCGGTGCACCCGCTCCAGCACCGTGCGCACCGGGACCGGGAGGTCCTTCGGCATCCGCTCTCCCGAGTACCAGTACTTATGGATGCGCTTCTCGAGGTGCAGCGCGTTGACGTGCTCGAGCTCCGGGTGCGCGCGGTACATCCCGCGCATGTACTCGCGCCACCCGATCACCTGCCGGATGAACCCCTCGACGGATGCCAGCGGCGCGTCGGTGCGAGAGGCGGCGGCGACCACCTCCTCGACCGTCAGCAGGCCGATGTTCAGCATGGGCGAGATGATCGCGTGGAAGAGGAACGGCTCGTCGGCCTTCATCGCGTCTTCATACCGACCGAAGTCGTGCAGCCGTTCGGCGACGAACACGTCGAGCCAGTCGCGGGCGTCCTCCGGGGTCACCGGAAGCCAGAAGTCCCCCGCCGAGCCGGGGTGTTCGGGGAACAGCTCATCGACCTCCGAGATCACCGCCCGGGTGATCTCGTCGTGCTCGGGCTGCGGGAGTGGCGGGATCTCCACGCCCTTCCTGGGGAGCGCCTTGCGGTTGTCGGCGTCGAAGTTCCACCGGCGCCCCGCGGGCTTGCCCCCGTCCATCAGGATGCCGGTGCGCCGGCGCTGCCAGTGATAGAAGTCCTCCATCAGCGGCTTCGGGTGCTCGGCGAACCAGCCGTCGACCTCCTCCTCGGGGGTGAGGAACAGCCCGTCCGGCAGCACGTCGGTGTCGACGTCGTGGTCGGCGCAGATCGCGGCGATGCGCTCATCGACGGGACGGTTCGGGTCGCTCATCCACGTCAACTCGGTGACACGACGCTTCTTGAGGAGGCTCTCCAGGCCCGCCTTGAACGGGACGTCGTCTCCGAGGGTGATCCGGCGGACCGTCTTGCCCTCGGCCTCCAGCCGGGCGGCAGTGTGCCGCATGGCGGAGGTCAGCAGCACGATCTTGTGCCGGTGGTACGGGATCTTGCGCCAGCGCGGAGCGGACTCGATGAAAAAGAACTCCTCGATTCCGTCGTCGGCGTATGCGGGATGCTCGGCGAACTGCTGCGTCGCGAGGATCAGGGCCGCCCTCACGCGCGCCGCCTCTGCTTCGCCGCGTTCGCCCGGCATCCGCGCGAGCAATAGAGCACCTGGTCCCACTGATCGCGGCCGCTCCAGCGCTTCCGGTCGGTGAACGGGCGCCCGCAGAATGCGCAGGGCTTGGAGCGCACCTCAGGTCGTGACATGCCGTCATCGTCGCAAGGGGGCGCCCCGCCCCGTGGGGGCTTGCGCTGGCACGGGGATCCGGTTCGCGCAAGGCCCGCGCGCGATGCACCGCGACCGTGGTCGGCTGACCTCATGGACAACACCCCCGATCGTCCCCTCGACGACGCAGACAGCCCCGACGAGCTCGAGACCGCCCCCGGGGCGCGCATGCCCGACTCCACCGACGACGACGGCACACCGATCGAGAACCCGTCGGGCTGAGCGCAGAAAGGCCCGGCGCGTGCGACCGGACCCGGGGGTCGGACGGAGAAACCCGATCCGACTCCCGGGTCAGGTCAGCGGGCCGGACCCCTCTGTCATTCCGGGAGGTCGAACTTCTCGTTCTCCCCGCCCCGGGGGCGCTCGCCGGTGACCTTCGACGTCACCAGTGCGATGGCGGTGGCGATGCGCCCGCCCGCGCTGCCCCAGTACTCGCCACTGAGGGTGTTCACGCGCAGCAGGGTGACGCCCGGCGACTCGGGGCCGTCGGGGAACCAGGCCTCGACGCTGGTCGACCACAGCTCCTTGAGCTTGGCAAGGTCGTCGACCACCTCGGCGTCGCCCGCGAGCGACAGCCACGTGCCGTCGGAACTGAACGACAGGCCGACCTTCGGGTCGCGTCGCACGTGCGCGACGGCGGAGGCGTGCGTCCCCACGATGAACCACAGGTCGCCGTCGCTCTCGGTCTCCTGGACCGTCAGCGGGTGCGCGTGCAGAGCCCCGTCTTCCGCACGCGTGGTGACCATCGCGAAGCGGAACTTCTTCAGCAGCTCGTTGAGCTTCTCGAGCTCGGATCCGGTGGATGACATGTCATTCCTCTCGTCGAAGCCTCCACCCCACCGCGCGGGCGAGCGTCGTCGCTACGTGTTGACGTCGGCGTCGTCGTCTGCTCCGGCCGCGCGACCGCCGTCGGCCGGCGGGGCGAGGCGGTCGAGCTCGTCGAGGGCCGCCCGGGCGCGCTCCACGCGCACCGGCACCGCGTCGTCCCACCACCGGGGACCGCGTTCGCCCAGGCCCGCCTTCGCCACCCCCACGCGGTGGCGCACGGCGGTCAATGCGGCGGGATCCTCGGAGCGCTTCGCCGTGCGCACGGCCGCGCGAGCCCGTCCCAGGTGCGAGCGCAGGCGGTCGGCGACGTCGACGGGGAGGGCCGGGTCCGTACGGCGCCAGCGACGACCGTCGACGACGAGCCATCGTTCGTCGTCCGAAGAGTCTCCCGCGTCGCCGGATGCCATGGCTCCAGTGCAGCCGACGACGTCGACCGGGGGAAACGCTCCCGCACCGTTCGTCCTTCCGTGCTAGTGTGGAGATTATTCATTCTGGGACATGCTTCATCGACGCCCGCCTCATCGCTGAGATGCCGGGCGCACGGCGCCGAGCCGTTCATGACAGCAGTTCCTCCCCTCACCATCGCGTGCACGCTCGACGGCTTCGGTCCTCGCGTCGCACTCGCGGAAAGTTCTTGTGTCTCTGCTTCACCCCTCGCCACTGTCGTGGCGCCAGGCCGATCTCGACGTCTATGTCGCGATGGCTGGATCCGATTACGCCGGTTTCGTCGGCGCGGGCACCTCGGGCTTCGAAGCCCAGGGTCCGCTCGGCGAGAATCTCGGCTTCCACGTCTCCGTCGACGCAGCCCAGGCTGCAGTCGACGGTCACCGCGTCCGCGCTACCGATTCGGTATCGCGGCGTCCCCGTCCGCTCCGCACTCGTCGGAGCGGCGCCCACGGTCGCGTCTGCGGCCCAACATGAATAAAAAGGAAGAACACGATGGCCACTGGCACCGTGAAATGGTTCAACTCCGAAAAGGGCTACGGCTTCATCGCTCCCGATGACGGCTCCGCCGACCTGTTCGCGCACTTCAGCGCGATCCAGGGCAACGGCTTCAAGGAGCTGACGGAAGCGCAGAAGGTCGAATTCGACGCCGAGCAGGGCCCCAAGGGCATGCAGGCGGCGAACATCCGCCCCCTCTAAGCTCCGCTGAGACCCGGAAGCCGGGCTCGTCGCAGACGCGATGGGTCCGGCTTCCGGTGTTTCCGGGCCCGCCGTGACACCGGTGTCGTCCGAGTCGGGCACGTGTCCGTTTGCCGTGAGGCTCCTGCACGTGTGGATGTATTCCGGGGGCCCCATACGAGGGCACGTAGTGTGGGCCTCAACCCGGGTGACCACCCGGCTCCCGACCCGCGTCACCCCCGATCCGAGGAGAAGTTTCATCGCCTCCACCATCGTCGAGTCCCGCCTCGGCCCCGTTCGTCAGACGTATTCCGGCACCACCGAGTTCCCCCCCATCGCCAAGGCCTACACAGAGCTGTCGCAGGTCGTCCGCGAGAGCGGACTCTTGGCTCGAACCCCCCGTTTCTACCTTCTCGTCGCGATCGCGGTCGGGCTCGGCTTCGCCGGCGCCATCACCGGATTCATCCTTCTCGGCGACAGCTGGTACCAGCTGTTGATCGCCGCCGCCCTCGGCATCCTGTTCACCCAGGTCGCGTTCCTCGCACACGAGGCGAACCACCGCCAGATCCTCACCTCGGGTCCCGCCAACGATCGCCTCGCGCTGATCATCGGCAACGGCGTCGTCGGCATGAGCCAGTCGTGGTGGGCGTCCAAGCACACCCGGCACCACGCCAACCCGAACCGCGTCGGCAAAGACCCCGACATCGAGATCGACACGATCTCGTTCCTCGACGAAGACGCCGCCAAGGCCCGCGGCGTCCAGCGCTGGATCACCCGGCGTCAGGGGTGGTTGTTCTTCCCCCTCCTCACGCTCGAGGGGCTGAATCTGCACGTCCTCGCCCTCCGCCACCTGTTCTCGCGCGAAGAGATCAAGGGTCGCTGGCAAGAGATCGGCCTGCTGACGTTGCGCCACGCGCTCGTGATCACCCCGGTCTTCCTCTTCTTGCCGCTCGGTATGGCGTTCGCGTTCCTGGGTGTGCAGCTCGCCGTGTTCGGCGTGTACATGGGCGCGTCGTTCGCCCCGAACCACAAGGGCATGGCCGTCATCGCCCCCGGCGCCAAGCTCGACTTCTTCAGCAAGCAGGTGCGCACCTCGCGCAACATCCGCGGCGGCTGGTGGGCGACGTGGCTCATGGGCGGCCTGAACTACCAGATCGAGCACCACCTGTTCCCGAACATGGCGCGCCCGCACCTCAGCCGTGCACGCTCCATCGTCCGCGAGCACTGCAAGACCCTCGGCGTACCCTACGTCGAGACGTCCCTGCTGGAGTCCTACGGCATCGTCATCCGGTACCTGAACGAGGTCGGTCTCGCCGCTCGCGATCCCTTCGACTGCCCGCTGACCGGATCGACGCGTCACCTCTCGGTGAAGTAAGACCCTTCGACGAAGGCGCCGTCCCCGTGAGGGGCGGCGCCTTCGTCGTTCCCCCGCCGGTGCGATGCACGCCGTCGCGCGGGCCGACCACCCTCACGTAGGCGCCGCGCACAGGAGCCCCGCGGCCGTGCGGGAAGCCGGCCGAGCAGCGCGAGGGCCGAGGGGTCAGGCGGGGCGGATCTCGTGCAGCTCGACGTCACGGACATCGCCCTCGACGAGGGTCAGCGTCATGAACGTGCATGCGGGTTGGCGCCGACGATCGGTGGGCGAACCGGGGTTCAGCAGCCGCAGACCGTTCGGGGTCACCGTGTCCCACGGGATGTGGCTGTGACCGAAGACGAGCAGGTCCGTGTCGGGGAATGCGGCATCCATCCGCTTCTCCCGCCCGTTCGCGGCGCCCGTCTCGTGCACGACGGCGACCCGCACGCCGTCGATCTCGGCGCGTGCGATCTCCGGCAGGCGTGAGCGCAGGTCGTCGCCGTCATTGTTGCCCCAGACGCCCAACACGGGCCCGAGAGCGCTCAGCTCATCGAGCACCGCGACGGTCACCCAGTCGCCGGCGTGCGCGATCAGATCGACGTCGGATGCCGCGCGTCGGACGGCCTCCGGGAGGAGGCGCGCCCGCTTCGGCACGTGGGTGTCCGCCACGAGGAGCAGTCGGGTCGCCATTCCCCCACGCTACCCACCGGTGGGACCTGTGCGCCGCGGATGCGACCCTACGGAGGGGCGCCCTCTCGACCGCATCGCGGAGCGAGCCGCCCGCCCCGGCGACGAGGGAGACGCGAGGAGGCGGGATCGACGCCGCGCGGTGACCACCCGGCGACCGACGACAATGGGAGGGTGCCCACACCTCGCCGCTTCCCCGTCATCCCCCTGATCGTGGATGCCGTTCTGGTCATCCTCTTCGCGGGAATCGGTCGAGCCACCCACGAGGGCGATGCCTTCGGTCCGTTCGGTACAGGGCTGGCGACGACGGCCTGGCCGTTCCTGGTCTCCCTGCTGGTGGGATGGTCGGTCACCCGCGCCTGGCGTCGCCCCCTCGCCGTCCTGCGGACCGGCCTGCCCGTATGGGCGGTGACGGTCGTGCTCGGAATGATCTTGCGGGCGCTCAGCGGTCAGGGCGTCGCCGCGGCGTTCGTGATCGTCGCGACGATCACGCTCGCACTGTTCCTCCTCGGCTGGCGGGGGCTCGCTCTTCTGGCGTCACGGGCGCGTCGCGCCTGACCGCCCCGCGCCGACGCCGGGGGTGCCCCGGGCGGCGTCGATCTCAGTCGCTGAGCGAGACGTCGACCTGGATCTCAGCCGCGAGTCGCTCGAGCTCGGCGACGAGGTCGTCGACCTCCACCCCGTCGACCAGGCCCACGGTGATCACGGCTTCGAACAGGCGTCCGCCGGCCATCGCGGCATCCGTCGTCTGCGTCGACATGCGCTCGATGCTCACCCCGCGGGCGTTGAGCGCGGCAGAGATCTCGCGCACGATGCCCGGACGGTCGTTTCCGACCACGTCGAGGATCACGCTGCGCGGGACGGATGCCGACGCGGCGGCCGAACCCGTGTGCACGGTCACCGCGAGCGTCCCGGCCAAACCCTCCAGCGCTCGGCGCAGCGCGTCGGCGCGATCGGCGGACACCGAGACCTCCACGATGCCCGCGAAGGCACCGGCGAGTTCGGCGAGCTCGCTGTTCTCCCAGTTGCCGCCGTGGGTGTCGACGATGTCGGCGACGGCGGAGACGAGTCCGGCGCGATCGTCGCCGACGACGGTGAGCACGAGGGTGACCATTCCGAAAGCGTAGCGAGCACGGCGCTGATACCGTGGAGTTTCCGCCGAGGGGGTGAGCACGTGATCGCATCGATGATCGCCCTGCTCAACCTGCTGCTCGTCTCGGCGGAGTCGGCCCTCGCGCCGGGCGACGGCGCTCCCCTGCTCGCGGTCGTGCTGGCGGCAGCGGTCGTCGTCACCGCGGCGATCGTCCTGGTGATGCTGCCGGTCCTGACGGCTCACACTCCCCCGCCGTCCGCGCGACCCATCGATGCGTCGGCCCCGCTCACCCAGAGCGACCCCGACGCCGCCGGGCATCCGCGTCCGCGCGCCCCGGGGCTCGGCGTCCGCACCGCGTAGTCCCGCACGTCCCGCCTCCGCCGGCGGGGATCGTGGCATCCGGGATCCGCGGTGCCGGTCACTCGCGCATCCGCGGCCCGACGCTCGCTCCCGAGATGAGGCACGCCTGCGCCCCGTGACCGATCCGCCCCGTGATCGCCTCACCCGAACGGACGCCCCGTGGACCTTTTCGCCCTGCCCCCTCTCGCCCTCCTGCTCGACCTCGCCACACGAGCGATGCTCGCTCTGACAACCCTGCTCGATCCCCTAGCCGGTTCGACGGCCGCCGCCCTCGCCGTCGTCGTCGTCACCCTCGTGGTGCGGCTCGCGCTCATTCCGGTCGGGGTGTCGCAGGCGCGGGCCGAACAGAGTCGCGCCCGCCTCGCGCCTCGACTCCGCATGCTCCGGGAGCGGTGGGCGCGCAACCCCGAGCGCCTGCAGCGCGAAGCACTGCAGCTCTACCGTGACGAGGGGGCCTCGCCCCTCGCGGGCTGCCTGCCGGTCCTGGCTCAGGCGCCCGTGGTCGGTCTGCTTTACGCCGTGTTCCTGCATGACACCGTCGGAGGACACGCGAACGAATTGCTGGCCGACGAGCTGTTCGGTGTCCCGCTCGGTCGGAGCCTCGTCGGTGCGCTGTCGACGGGAACGACGGATGCCGCGACCCTGGCCGTCGTCGGCACGCTCGTCGCCGTGATGGCCCTCGTGGCCGAGATGACGCGGCGGCTGCTGCGTCCATCCGTCGACCCGACCACGCCGCCATGGGTGACGGGTCTGGGGGGTGTCGTGCACTTCAGCACCGCGGTAGTGGCCGCGTTCGTTCCGGTGGCGGCCGGTCTCTACCTGGCCGTTACGAGCGTGTGGACCCTCGCGCAACGTCTGCTGCTCCGGCGGCGCTACCCGTTGCCCTCGTGACGCGGCAGCCGTCGCCCGACCGGGGCCGTGCGGCGGGTGCGACTCGCGACCCGACGCGGCGGTGGGGCCACCGACCGGTCAGACCGCGCGCACCGCAGCATCCCACCGCGGCGACGCGGACGCATTGACAGCGGCCGTCGCGAGCACCAGGAGTGCCGCCGCGGCCGGGAACAGCATGGCCGTCGACACCGACACGCTCTCGGCCACGGCCCCGGTCACCGCCGACGCCGCGGCCTGCGCGAGCGTCAACGCCGAGGCGAGGAGGGTCATCGTGGAGGCGGTGCGTCCGCGCGGTGCACGAGCACCGGCCACGCTGAACAGGGTGACCAGTGAGGGGCCGACCCCGATGCCCATCAGGCACAGCACCGCGGTCACCGTGGCGACGGAGCCGCCCACCGTGTACGCGCCGGCCGACGCGGTGAGCACGACCGCGAAGACGATCAAGCGCCACCGCAGCGTGAAGCGCGTCGGGAGGACGGCCACGGCGAGCGCCAGCACGGCCGATCCCACGCCCATCACCCCGTAGAGGAGGGCTCCCGCCTCGGGCGCGCCCTGCGCCTCCATGAACGCGGTGAGGGAGGTCAGCGTCGAGCCGAAGAACAGACCGACACCGAAGACCGCCGCCACGAGCACGAGCATGCGCGGATGCAGCAGTTCCCTGAACGGTGCCATCGCCTCCCGCTCGGACCGCTCGGGAACGGCGCGCCCGGTCGGGTGGAGGGCGAAAACGGTCACGAACACGAAGCTCAGCACCGCTGCACCGGCGATCGGCGCCCACGGCGCGATGAGGGCGGCCAGCACACCCACGACGAACGGTCCGATGACGAACGCCGTCTCGTCGGCGGCCGACTCGTACGCCATCGCGCGCGAGAACGTCCGCTCGCGGCGGCCGGGATGCACACGTTCCCCGATCAGGGCCATCACCCGCGTCCGCGACATCGCCGCGGTCTGCGGACCGGTGAGGCCGATGGCCATCGCCGCGGCGAGAAGAACACCCTCGACCGTCGCCGTAGCCACGACCAGAGGGAACACCGCCAGCAGGATGCCGTTGAGCACCCCGACCGGCACGAGCACGCGTCGCTGGCCGAAACGGTCGGCCAGGTCGCCGAGCACGGGGCCGGCGATGACGACGCCGAGTCCGACCGCGGCGGAGGTCAGTCCGCCGAGAGCGACGGATCCGCGCGCGGCGACGACGAGGGCGAGGACGCCCACCGTCATCATGGCGAAGGGCAGCCGCGCGATGAAGGCGACCGGGAAATACCACGCACCGGTGTGGTGGATCAACGGACGGTGGGCGACGGCGCTCGGCGACGAGGGCGATGTCATGTATCGGTCTCCGGGGGGCGGGGGAACGTGCCGCCTTGCCGCACCGGGCAGGTAGTTACACCGTGACGGGGAGGATCCCGCGGCGTCAGTCTACCCGCGGCGTTCCGTCCGGGCTCGGAATCAGCCCACCAGCGCCGCGATCGCGGCGATCACCGACGCCACCGCGAGCACGAGGGCGATCGCGATCAGCACCGTATGCACGATGAGGAACGGCGTGGGCTTCCCGGCCGCGTCCCGCGCGCGAGGATCCTTCGCGATCCTCGGGTAGAACCGCGGCCAGACGACGGCGTTGAACACGGCGTTGGCGAACAGCAGCACGATCAGCAGGGGTTCCACCCCTCGAGCCTACGCGTCAAGGGGGACGCGGGGCGCCGACCGGGGCGCCGCCCCGAGCACGAACTCATTCCCCGTGGCCGACGTGCCTCTCGCGCGAGGAGTCGCCCCGCACCGAACCGTGTTCGCGCGACGCACCCCTCGCTCGACGTCCCCCTCGCTCGACGCGCCTCACGCCCGACGCAGCCCTGGCCCGATGCAGCCCTCGCCCGACGCACCCCTCGCCCGACGCACCCCTCGCCGGTCGACGGCGACCCTCACGACGCGCACGCGATGCAGAACCGGGCGAAGGGCCGCGCCTCGAGCCGCGCGTCGGCGATCGGCTCTCCGCACCTCTCGCAGACGCCGAAGACACCGGATGCCACGCGCTCGCGCGCCGCGAGGATCTCGGCGTACTCCGCCTCGGCGCCGCGACGCAGCGCATCGACCTGCGCCCACTCCCCCGACAGGGTGGATCCCTCCGGATCGTGCTCATCGTCGGCGGTCGCGTCGGCGCGGTCGTGCCGCAGACCGTCCTCGTCCTCGCGGAGGCGGCCGAGGCGATGGACGACCTCGCGCTCACGATCCTCGAGCATGCGCGCTGCGGTGACGGCATCCATGCTCCGACGCTAGCCCCCACCACCGACATCGGGGCTGGGGCAGGATCAGCGCATGAGCGAACTCCGCCGTCACTGGACACCGACCGCCGTGGTCTTCCTCGTGTTGGCCGTCGCCGGCCTCGTGGGCACCTGGACCTTCAACGCCCTCGCCATCGTCCAGATGCGCGACTTCATCGGCGATCTCGTCTCCAGCGGTCCGGCGGTGTCGTCCATCACGGTCGATCTGCTGGTCGTCGCCGTCGCGGGAAGCATCTTCATCGTCGTGGAGGCCCGCCGCCTCGGCATGCGGTTCGCGTGGCTGTACATCGTGCTGTCGGGGATCACGGCGTTCGCCTTCACCTTCCCGCTCTTCCTCGCGATGCGTCAACGCCGCCTCACCGCCCGGGCCGCCGCCTTCGAGTCCCGCTGACGCCCCGCGACCACGGGGATGCTGACGCCCCGCGGCCCCGGGGATGAGGTGCCGGACCCCGTCGCGTGGCTGCGCCGACGACGGCGGAGCCCGATTCCTCACCCCCGCCGTCCGCTGCGGAACGCCGGCGCGCCGGGGCTCACGCGCCGCGTGTCAGCGCGTCGCGAGACCCTCGCGCAGACCCTCGACGAGCGGCGTCGTCGGACGTCCGAGGAGGCGGGACAGCGTCCCGTCGGTCTGCGCCAGCGCACCGCGCGCGATCGCGTCGTCGATCCCCGCGACGAAGGCCGCCGTCCCGGCATCCAGTCCCGCCGCCTCGAGACCGGCCGTGAGCTGCTCGATCGCGACCGCGGTGTACGTCACCGGGCGACCCAGCACCTCGGTCGCCGCGTGGGCGAGTTCGTCATACGTCCAGGCGACGTCCCCGCCCACTTCGAGCGTGCGCCCGGCCAGGTCGTCGGTGGCGAGGGCCAGGGCCGCGGCTTCCGCGTAGTCGCGACGGCTCGCGCTGGCGACGCGCGCATCACCGACGGCGGCGACGATCTCACCGGTGTCGGCGGCGCGGCCCACGGCATCCAGGTAGTTCTCCGTGTACCAGTTGTGGCGCAACACGGTCGCCGACAGACCGGAGGCGGCGATGGCCTCCTCCGTCGCTCGGTGGTCGGCCCCGAGGGCGTAGTCGATCTCGTCGACGCGGGGGGCGCTGGTGTAGACGAGTCGCTTCACGCCGGCATCGCGTGCCGCGGAGATGACGTTGCGGTGGCCACTGACACGGTCGGCGTCGGTACCCGAGATGAGCAGCACGCGATCGACACCCTCGAACGCGGGTGCAAGGGTCTGGGGACGGGCGTAGTCGAGCGCGACGACGCTCACACCGCGCGCGGCGAGGTCCTCGGCCTTCGACGGGGTCCGTACGCCCGCGACGATGTCGGATGCCGGCACACCGCGCTGCAGCAGCGCATCGATGACGAGGCGGCCGAGCTGGCCGGAGGCGGCGGTGACGAGAAGGGTCATGGGGTGTCCTTTCGATGGGTACGCCCTGTGCAACCTGCGCCGCACCCGCACATTCCGGAATGACGGTACCCACTTTCTGGTTAGGTACTCACATGAGCGTCAGTCTTGCCGATCTGCGGGGGCGCAACCCGCGGATCTTCACCGATGGGTGTCCCACCCGCACCGTGCTCGACCACGTCATGGGCAAATGGGGCGTGCTCGTGCTCCTCGCGCTGTCCGACGGCACCCAGCGCTGGGGTGTCCTTCGCCGTAACGTCGCGGGGATCAGCGAGAAGATGCTCGCCAGCACCCTCAAGACGCTGGAGGCGGACGGCCTCGTCGAACGCACCGCGTACCCCGAGGTGCCGCCGCGCGTGGAATACGCCCTCACCGACCGCGGCCGCGACCTGATGACCCGGGTCATCCCGCTCATGGAGTGGGTCGCCGACAACGCCGACGACATCGTCGCGCGGAAGGGGTGAGCGATGCGTCTTCCCGACTGGCGGCAGATGCGCGGGAGCGTGAACGTACGCACCCCGCGCCGCGTCCCGCTTCTGCAGGTGGCGAAATCCGCCCTCGCCATCGTCGCCGCCTGGTTGCTCGCCGGCTGGCTCGTGCAGGGTCCTCCCCCGATCTTCGCGGCGATCGCCGCTCTCCTGGTCGTGCAGCCGAGCATCAACCAGTCGTTCACCCGCGCCGTGGAGCGCAGCGTGGGCGTCATCGTCGGCGTCGTGATCGCGGCGCTCCTGGGTCTCGCGTTCGGTTCTCAGCCGTGGGTCGCCCTGCTCTCGGCCGGTGTCGCGCTCGTCGTGGCGTGGGCCGCCCGCATCTCGCCCGGTGCGACGAACCAGATCGCCATCAGCGCGCTCCTGGTCCTCGCCCTGGGCACCGCCACCCCGAACTACGCCCTCGACCGCGTTCTCGAGACGCTCATCGGCGCGGCCATCGGCATCGTCGTGAACGCCGTGCTCGTGCCGCCGGTTCTCGTGCTCCCGGCGCGCGACAAGGTCGACACGCTCGGACGCGAGCTCGCCGCCTCGCTCGAGCGGCTCGCGGACGCGCTCGAGACGGCGCAGACCCCGGCATCGCTCGAGGGTCTCCTCCTCGAAGCACGGCTGCTCCGGCCGGTTCGAGACGCCGCGGCCGACGCGCTCCGCGACGGCGAGGACTCGCTGGCCCTGAACCCCCGCAGTGGCCGCCATCGCACCGACCTCTCCGCCATGGGCGACCTGCTCGACCGGTTCACCCCGGTGGTCACCCAGACCGTGGGCATGACACGGGCGGTGTACGACGGTTACGACGCGTCGATCGTCGACGAACCCGCCGTCCTCGCGATCGCCGACCAGCTGCACCGCGCAGCCCACGACGTGCGCCTCGCCTTCGGACTCGATGTCGGCACCGGCCGCGGCATCGAGCCGTCCGCCGTCGAGGAACCGGCCCTGACGCGTCCCCTGCAGATCGCGACGCCGTCACCGGCGCACTGGGTGCTGGTCGGGTCGCTGCTCACCGATCTGCATCGCGTGCACGAAACCCTGCGCGGCGACGCGTTCTGACCGGTTCCACTCCGACGCGAGAGGTTCCGGATGCCACGCCCTCACGCCGAGGGGACGCGGGCTGCGAATCTTCTCCGCACGCGCCCTCGCCGCGCTGCGCGCTGGTTGACTGGACGACATGGGTACCGCGATGTTCCCCCTCGGGGCCGTCCTCTTCCCGCATACGCCGCTGGCGTTGCGGATCTTCGAGGAGCGTTACCTCGTCATGCTCGGCCGGCTCCTCGATGAGCCCGATCCGGCGTTCGGTGTCGTGCTCATCGAGCGCGGCACCGAGACCGGTGGCGGCGACCAGCGCTTCGCCCTGGGCACGATGGCGCAGCTGAGCCACGTCGTCCCCCAGGCGGGGCAGATGCAGATCGTCGCCCGCGGAACGGAGCGGTTCGAGATCGTCGAGTGGCTCGACGACGATCCCTACCCCCGCGCCGACGTTCGGGCACTGCCCGACCTGGAGTGGAACGACGCCCTGACACCGTTGCTGGAAGAGGCCGAACGGATCGTTCGACGCGTTCTCGCCCGCGCGCAGCAGTTCGGCGGCACGCGGTGGGATCCCGAGGTGGAGCTGTCGGGGGAGCCGCTCCCCCGCGCGTGGCAGCTGGCCGCGATCGCACCGCTGGGGGAGCTCGATCAGATGGATCTGCTGCGCTCCTCGACCCTGGGCGGGCTGCTGCGCGCGACGATCGATCTGACGTTGGCCGCCGAACCGCTGCTGGGCGATCCCGTGCCCGACGGCGTCATCGTCGTCGACGACGACAGCCCCGAAGACGACAACTGACAGCGGGCAACGACCTTTCCCCGGACGGGTGGTTCGGTCGACACCCTGCACTCGCGGCAACGGCCGGCGGCGTGTCTCGGTCCCGGAGTTTCGCCCGTCGCCGCGATCAGCCGCACATCACGGACGCCGGAGGAGCATTCCCTGCGCCCGAGGCCCGAGGAGGCCGCGTCCTGCGGCGCCCCGGGCCTCGAACGCTCCGCTCAGTTCAATTCACGCACGGTCGCGGGGATGACACCGTCGCGATAGAGGTCGATCGCGAGGTCCTGCAGCGCGGTCAGCGCGACGCGCTGCGTCTGAGGGCCGTACGAGATGCGCGCGACACCGAGCTCCTCGTATTCGGCCGCCGTCAACGCACCGGGCACTCCGATGACGCTGAGCCTGCGATCTCCCAGCCCCTCCACCAGACGGCGTGTCGTCTCGGCATCCAGCTTTCCCGGAACGAACACCGTGGTGGCACCGGCGGCGAGGAACGCGCGACCGCGCTCGACGGCATCCGCGATCTTGTCGTCGAGCGGCCGGTCGGCACCTTTGAGGAACACGTCGGTGCGCGCATTGAGCACGAAGGGCACGCCCTCCGCGTCGCCCGCCGCGATCACGGCCTCGACCGCGCGCACCGAATCGGCCAGCGGCTTCACCTTGTCTTCGACGTTCGCGCCGACGACTCCGACGCCGATCGCGCGGCGCGTGGTCTCGCCGGGGTCGCCGAAGCCGGAGTCGAGATCGGCGGTCACGGGTACGTCGACAGCAGCCACGATGCGACGGACGATGTCGAGCATGACGTCGAGCGGGATGTTCTCGCCGTCCTCGTATCCGAAGGTCGCGGCGATCGAGTGACCGGCGGTGGCGAGGGCTCTCGTCTCGGGCAACGACGCGACGGCCTTCGCCGAGACGACGTCCCAGATGTTGACGACGCGGAGGATCTCGGGCGCGGTGTGCAGGCGCGCGAAGACCTGCGCCTGTTCGGGGAGGGTGCTCACGCGTTCTCTCCCGACGTGCGGCCGGCGGTGTCGGCGATGGCTTCGGCGATGAGGTTCTCCCCCGCACCGAAACGGATGAAGCGGCCGATCGTCGCCGGCTGGACGAGCGCCGCGGCGACGACCGCCGCCACGTCGGCTCGTGAGACCTCGCCCTTGCCCTGGGGTGCGGTGGTGATGCGCCCCGTCGGGGGATCGAGCGTCAGGGTGCCCGGCCCGAGGATGGTCCAGTCCAACTCACTCGCGCGCAGGTGGTCGTCGGCGGCGAGCTTGGCGTCGGCGTAGGCGAAGAAGGAGTCGTCGGGGTCGATCCCGTGATCGGGCGTAGACCCGATCCACGACACCATGACGAAGCGCCGCACGCCCGCCTTCGCCGCGGCGTCGATCGCGCGCTGCGCCGCATCCCGGTCGACGGCGTAGGTGCGCTCGGCGCTGCCCCCGCCGGCACCGGCCGACCACACGACGGCGTCGGCACCCGAGAACGCGTCCGCCATCTCATCGACGTCGGCCTTCTCCACGTCGAGCACGAGGGGAACGCCGCCCGCCTGCTCTATGTCGTCGGATTGGTCGGCCTTCCGGATGACGGAGGTCGCCTCGTCTCCGCGATCGGCGAGAAGCCGCGCCACGTGCAGCGCGACCTTGCCGTGTCCTCCGATGATCACGATGCGTTCCATATCAGTGTCCTCCCACGTCGTCGATCGACATCTTCTCGATGACTCGACCGTACGCAGCACCTCCGACATCGGTGGGCGGGGTTGACGCCCTCAGCCGACGTCTCCGTCGAGGTACACCCATCGACCGCCGCGTCGGACGAACCGGCTGCGTTCGCGCAGTTCTCCGTCGGTCCCGTGCTGGCGCCACGTCGCACGGAACGCCACGACCGCGGCATCCCCGTCCTCCGCGGCGTGCTCGATGACGAGGCCCTGCCACGATGTGCCGTCGTCGAGGTCGATCTCGTCGGGTCGCGTGCGCGGATGCCACGACCGCGCGAGGTGGGCCCTGTCACCGACGACGAACGCCGTGTATCGCGAACGCATCAACCGCTCGGCGCTGGGCGCGGGCGTCCCCTCGAGGATCGGCCCGCAGCACCGCCCGAACGCCTCGCCCCCGCAGGGGCACGCCGCCTGCGCCGAGGGACGTGTGGACGCCGACCCGAAAGACATTCCGCCACTCTAGGCCGCGCGGCTCACGGCAGCTCGCGCACGTGGAGCAGGGAGCGCACCCGAGCGCGGCGCCGTAGATCCGGCCGCTGCAGAGCGTCGACCACGACCGCCGCGCCGACCCAGGAGGCCCCGCTGAGATCGACGATCCGTCGACACGCCTCCAGCTGCGCTCCCGTGTCGACCCAGTCGTCGACGAAGAGCACCCGGTCCCCCGCCTGCAGCAGAGCGCGTCGCACCCCGAGGCTCAGGTGCCGGTCGCGGTAGTCCGGACCGGTGGTCGTCTCCCACCATGCGTCACTGTCGACGACACGGGGCGGATCCTTCCGCACCTCCGCGAACCCCACGCCGAGCGCGTTCGCCACGAGCACCCCGAGCAGACTCCCCCGCGACTGCGGCCCCATCACGACCGTCGGCACATCGTCGGCGAAGAGCTCTGCGAGGCTCGGACCGATGCGTGCGATGATCCCCGCGTCGCGCCACCACCCCGTCACGTCGGCGCTCATGGATGGGTCGGTGCAATCGCCCCGCCACCGGAAGGTTCGCTGCAACTCGCTTCGGATACCGGACACGCTTCATTCTGTCCGCCGCTTCCGAGCCGCCGGAACGCCCGTCCGCCGGGTGAAGTCGCGCACACGAGGACCCCGGTGTCGAGCTGCGCACTCGGGTGCCCGGATCGAACACGTGACCGACCACACCATGCTCTTCGCGCGGACGTGCCGGCGGCGGTCTAGCTGTCCCACAGCGCGAGGAGGGCTCGCACCGTCGTCTCGTACTGCGGGCGGTCGAAGCGAAGCGTGAAGACGGGCACGTCTTGCTCCGGCTCGAAAGGGTGCCATGAGTCTTGGTACCCCACGCTCCGCCATTCGACCGTCGTATCCAAGACCCGGACATCGGCGCTCACGCCGCCGCAGTCCAGACCCCCGCACCCCGGGCAGAACAGCAACCCGACACGGCCGTCGTCGTACCGCACCCGCGAATCCCTCTCGGAGACGTCCTGCCCGAGGAGCACGCGAAGACTTCCGATCGCGAGCTCGTCGGCGTGAGAACCTTCGCTCAAGAATGTGATGTCCTCGCACTTCCGGCCGTTGGAGAGAATCAACCGATCACGCAGCGGTCGACCGTCGACGGTCCAGTCGAGATATCTCAGCGGCGCGATGGCGACTTCCTCCGCACGAAGCCGCAGGAACCCGCGCCACACGGTTCTCCACTGTTCACGCTCCGCCCATTCGACACCCAGCACGGCGAGGGGGTCGGCTTCCGGGGACACGGGGCCGAGCTTATCGACGAGACCGGAGGCCGGCGCCATGTCATCTGATGACGGCGTCACTACCCTTGGCACATGGCACCCCGTTCCGAAAAGTTGCTCTTGCTCGACACCGCGTCGCTGTACTTCCGCGCCTTTTACGGCGTTCCCGACAAGGTGAGGGCGGCCGACGGCACCTCGGTGAACGCCGCACGCGGGCTGCTCGACATGATCGCCAAGCTCGTGACCACCTACGAGCCCACGCGTCTCGTCGCGTGCTGGGACGACGACTGGCGGCCCGCGTGGCGCGTCGCGCTCCTGCCGAGCTACAAAGCGCACCGTGTCGTCGAGGCGGTGCCCGCGGGGACCGATATCGAAGAGGTCCCCGACCCCCTCGAGGCGCAGATCCCGGTGATCCGCGCTGCGCTGGAGGTGCTCGGCATCCCGATCGTCGGGGCCGCCGAGCACGAGGCAGATGACGTCATCGGAACCCTCGCCTCGCGAGCGGACGCGCCGGTCGACATCGTCACCGGCGACCGCGACCTCTTCCAACTGATCGACGACGACCGCGGCATCCGCATCGTCTACACCGCACGCGGCATGAGCAACCTCGAGCTCGTCGACGACGCCGCCGTCGTCGGCAAGTACGGCGTGCACGCCGCGCAGTACGCGGACTTCGCCGTGCTGCGCGGCGACCCCTCCGACGGACTTCCCGGGGTGGCGGGAGTCGGGGAGAAGTCCGCAGCGTCCCTCCTGGCCGCCTGCGGCGATCTCGACGGCATCCGGACCGCCGCCGCCGACGGCTCCGCGGGCACCCCCGGGCAGCGCGCCAAGATCCTGGCGGCGAGCGATTACCTCGACGTCGCGCCCACGGTCGTTCGCGTCGCCCGCGAACTCGAACTCGACCCGTTCGACGACCGGATCCGTCCGCTCGACGAGGCGCACGCCATGGCGCTCGCGGAAGACTGGAACCTCGGCTCGGCGATGACGCGGGCTCTTACGGCGCTGCGGCGCTGATCAGCGCGGGCGCTCCAGCCACTCGCGCAGGCTCGCCAGCGGCCACGTCGTGACGATGCGGTCGACGGGAACACCGAGGGCTTCGGCTCGCGCCGCGCCGTAGTCCAGGAGCGACAGTTGACCGGGGGCGTGCGCATCGGAGTCGATCGAGAACAGGCACCCCGCCTCGACGGCCAGCGTCAGGAGCTCGTCGGGCGGATCCTGCCGCTCCGGACGGGAGTTGATCTCGACTGCGACGCCCGAGTCGGCGCAGGCCGAGAACACGGCCTCCGCGTCGAATTCCGACGGAGGTCGCGTCCCCCGCGAACCCTCCACGAGCCGTCCCGTCACGTGCCCCAGCACGTCGACCCGCGGGTCTTTCGCCGCGGCGACCAGTCGCTTCGTCATGGGTATGCGTTCCATGCGCAGCTTCGAGTGAGCGGATGCCACGACCACATCGAGCTCGTGCAGCAGCTCGTCCTGCTGGTCGAGGCTCCCGTCATCCAGGATGTCGACCTCGATACCGGTGAGCAGCGTGAAGCCGCCACCGCGGTGGCCGCGGACGACTTCCATCTGCGCGCGCAGGCGCTCCGGCGACAGCCCATTGGCGACCGTCAGGCGCGGCGAATGGTCGGTCAGGGCGAGGTACTCGTGGCCGAGTCCCCGTGCAGCCTCGACCATCGCCTCGATCGGGGTGAGACCGTCTGACCACTCGCTGTGACTGTGCAGATCCCCGCGCAGCCGGGCACGCAACTCCGCACCACCCGTCGGCGCCGCCTCGGCGCGCAGTCTCGCGAGACGCTCGGGAACGCCCCCCGCCAGCGCCTGCTGGATGACGGCGAACGTCGAATCGCCGATCCCGGGGCGCCGACGCAGTGCCGGGTCGTGTAACTCCGCGTCGCCCAGCCCCTCGATCGCGGCGGCCGCGGTGCGGAACGCCTTCGACTTGTAACGCGAGGACCTCTCCCGCTCGAGCAGGTATGCGATCTCGATGAGCGCCTCGAGCGGGTCCACGTGCTACTCCGACAGCTCTTTCGAGGTCCGCACCCAGTCCTCGAGCTTCGCCGCCGCCCGGCCGTCGTCGACCGTCGCGGCCGCGTCGGCGAGTGCCTCCGCGAGACGCTCGAGGATCGGACGCTGCACTTCGGTCGCATCCTGGAACAGGCGGAACGACACCAGGCCCGCCGCGGCGTTGAGCAGGACGATGTCGCGGACCGGTCCGGTCTCGCCCGCGAGGACGCGACGCACCACGTCGGCGTTGTGGTCGGGCGACCCGCCGAGCAGGTCGTCGATGTCAGCGAGGGGGATCCCGAGATCCCGCGGATCCAGGTCGTGCTCGTGCACATCGCCCCGACTGATCTCCCACAGGCGACTGTGACCGGTGGTGGTGAGCTCGTCGAGACCGTCGTCACCGCGGAACACCAGCGCGGTGGCGCCGCGGGTGCGGAACACGCCCGTGATCAACGGCACGCGGTCGATGTGGGCCACACCGACGGCGTTCGCCTCGGCGCGGGCGGGGTTGCAGAGGGGCCCGAGGAAGTTGAACACCGTCGGAACGCCGAGCTCGGCCCGGGTCGGGCCGGCGTGCCGGAAACCGGGGTGGAACGCCGACGCGAACGCGAAGGTGATCCCCGTGCGATCGAGCGTCTCGGCGACCTTCTCGGGCGACAGGGTCAGCGCGATCCCGAGCGACGAGAGCACGTCGGAGGATCCCGACGACGAGCTCGCGGCGCGGTTGCCGTGCTTGACGACCGGAACACCGGATGCCGCGGCCACGACGGCGGCCATCGTCGAGATGTTGACGGTGCCGAAGCGGTCCCCGCCCGTTCCCACGATGTCGAGGACCTCCGCGCGGACGGGGAGGGGCACCGCCGCCTCGAGGATGGCGTCGCGGAAGCCCACGATCTCTTCGACGGTCTCACCCTTGGCGCGCAGCGCGATGAGGAATCCGGCCAGCTGCGAGGGAGTCGCCTCGCCTGCCATGACCTGTCTCATCGCCCACGTGGACTCCGACACGCTGAGGTCGTCGCCGGCCAGCAACGAAGAGAGCAGATCGGGCCAGGTGAATCGTTCCGCCATGGGACGATCCTTTCATACGCGTGTCGTCGCGCCGTGTCGCGATCCGCACCCGCGGCGACGGCCGCTGCGAACCCCTTCCGTACCGGGGATTCCTTGCGGATTCTGAGGCTTCCCTAAGTCTCGATGATGGAATAACTCATGTTGGGGATGGGATGATCGGGCCCGAGGATCGCGCATAATGGAACGGTGACGACCTCAGCGACGTATTCCCAGGCCGTGCGTGCCGTGAAGCGACCCGACCCGGTCGCCGTAGGCACCATCGTGTGGCTGGGCAGCGAGGTCATGTTCTTCGCAGGCCTCTTCGCGATCTACTTCACCCTCCGCAGCACCTCCGCGTCCTTGTGGGCCGAAGAGACCCAGCTGCTCAATGTCCCCTTCGCTCTCGTCAACACGTTCATCCTCGTGTTGTCGTCGGTCACGTGCCAGATGGGCGTCTTCGCCGCCGAGCGGTACCAGCCGTACCGCACGGGCAAGGCCACCGGCTTCAAGCAGTGGGGAATGGTGGAGTGGTTCTACCTCACCTTCATCCTCGGCGCGGTCTTCGTGTCGGGACAGGTGTGGGAGTACGCGACGTTGGTGGCCGAGGGCATGCCCATCAGCGCCAACCCCTATGCCTCCGCCTTCTACCTGACCACAGGCTTCCACGCCCTGCACGTGACGGGTGGCCTCATCGCCTTCCTGCTCGTGATCGGCCGTGCGTACGCCGTGAAGAACTTCGGCCGGAAAGAGATGACCACCTCGATCGTCGTGTCGTATTACTGGCACTTCGTCGACGTCGTCTGGATCGCCCTGTTCGTCGTCATCTACTTCCTCAAGTAAGAGAGCTGTACTCCACATGGCACGCGAGAAGAAGACTCGTCGGTCGTCCGGGCGTCGTAGCCCCCTGGCCGCCGCAGCGCTGATCGGCATCGGCCTCCTCCTCACCGGAGGCGCCTACGCCGGTGCATCGGCCGCGATGGCCGCCACCTCCAGCACGCCGGTCAGCCAGGCCGATTCCGCGACGGTGGTCGCCGAGGGCGAAAAGCTCTTCCAGGCCAACTGCGCGACCTGCCACGGCCTGAACCTCGAGGGCAGCCAGCAGGGACCCTCACTGTTCGGCGTCGGCGAGCTGTCGGTGCACTTCCAGGTCTCGACCGGCCGCATGCCGCTCCAGGCGCAGGGACCGCAGGCACCGGTCAAGCCCGTGCAGTTCACCGAAGAGCAGATCAACGCGATCGCCGCATACGTGCAGTCCTCTGCTCCCGGACCCGCTTACCCCACCGAGGACCTCGTCGACGGAGAGGGCGACCTCGCCCACGGGGCCGAGCTCTTCCGCATCAACTGCGCGATGTGCCACAACGTCGCCGGCGCCGGCGGAGCGTTGACCGAGGGCAAGTGGGCACCCGACCTGCACACGGTCACGCCCGTCAACATGTACGCGGCGATGGTCACCGGACCGCAGAACATGCCGGTCTTCAACGACCTCAACCTCACCCCCGAAGACAAGCGCGACGTCATCTCCTACCTGATGTACGTGCAGAAGACCGACTCCCCCGGTGGCTACGCCCTCGGGTCGCTGGGCCCGGTCTCCGAGGGTCTGTTCATCTGGATCTTCGGTATCGGGGCGCTCATCGCCCTGACCGTGTGGATCACGGCGAAGTCCAACTGACCGTCGTCTTCGACATTACGTAAACGCACGAGGAGCACCATGGCACACGAGGACGACGCACTCGAGCACGAGAGGGCTTCCTGGAAGCCCGGCTCGGGCCTCGCCGTCGCGGTTCCCGACGCCGTCAACAACCCGGGTCTGCCCGGTCACCGTCAGCGGATGACCGACAAGGACCCGCAGGAGATGAAGCGTGCAGTCCGCACGGTCTACACCCTGTTCTACGTCTCGGTCGCGGCGAGCATCTGGGCGAGCATCGCCTACATGATCTTCCCGATCGAGTCGGGCGCGATGATCGACATCCGCTACAACAACCTCTTCATCGGACTCGGCATCGCGTTCGCACTGCTGGCGATCGGCATCGGCACCATCCACTGGGGCAAGTCGGTCATGTCCGACAAGGAGTACATCGAGGACCGCCACGCGACGCGCGGGCGCGACGAGGTTCGCGAAGGTGCGATCAACGTCTTCGCCGAGGCCGACAAGGATTCGGGTTTCGGTCGTCGCGAGATCATCCGCAACTCGATGTTCGCCGCCCTGGCAGCGTCCATCATCCCCGGCATCACCCTGTTCCGCGGCCTCGCTCCGCAGGATCAGGATCCCGTGACGATGCTGAGCCACACGATGTGGAAAGAGGGCATGCGCCTGTCGCACGACCCCTCGGGTCGTCCGATCCGTGCGGCCGATGTCACCCTCGGCTCCGCTTTCCACGTCATCCCCGAAGAGCTCGCCGGCCTCGGTCACGACGAGGGCTACCTCGAAGAGAAGGCCAAGGCCATCGTGCTGCTCATGCGCATGCAGCCCGAGCAGCTCAACCCCGAGACGAACAATCTCGACTGGTCGTACGACGGCATCATCGCGTACTCCAAGGTCTGCACCCACGTCGGTTGCCCGGTTGCACTGTACGAGCAGCAGACCCACCACCTTCTGTGCCCCTGCCACCAATCGCAGTTCGACGTCGCCAACGGCGCGGCCGTCATCTTCGGCCCGGCTGCCCGTCCCCTGCCGCAGCTCCCCATCACCGTCGACGCCGAGGGCTACCTCGTCGCGCAGAGTGACTTCCACGAGCCCGTCGGCCCCAGCTTCTGGGAGCGCTCATGAGTACCGGTACTCACCCCACCGAGAACGTCACCACCGAGCCGGCCGTCTACTCCGGCCCGCCGCAGGCGCCCGCCGGTCGAGACGGCAAGCCGCTCGGAGGCCGCTTCGTCGGCGCCACGGCGAACTACCTCGACGAGCGGACGAGCATGTCCGGCCTGGTCAAGGAGCTCGGCCGCAAGGTCTTCCCCGACCACTGGTCGTTCATGCTCGGCGAGATCGCCCTGTGGAGCTTCGTCGTCGTGCTGCTCTCCGGCACGTTCCTGACGTTCTTCTTCCAGGCGTCGATGGTCGAGACGCACTACAACGGCGCCTACGAGCCCATGCGCGGGATCGCGATGTCGGCTGCCATGGAGTCGGCGCTGCACATCTCGTTCGACCTGCGCGGTGGACTGCTCGTGCGTCAGATCCACCACTGGGCAGCGCTCGTGTTCGTCGCCGGCATCGGCGTGCACATGCTCCGCGTGTTCTTCACCGGTGCCTTCCGCAAGCCCCGCGAGCTCAACTGGGTCGTCGGCTTCATCCTCTTCATCCTCGCGATGGCCGAGGGTTTCACGGGTTACTCGCTCCCCGACGACCTGCTGTCGGGCAACGGCCTGCGCATCATCGACGGAATGATCAAGGGTCTGCCCATCATCGGCACCTGGACCTCCTTCCTCCTTTTCGGCGGAGAGTTCCCCGGCACCGCGATCGTCGGCCGTCTGTACACGCTGCACATCCTGCTGCTGCCCGCGATCCTCGTGGCCCTGCTCGCCGTTCACCTGATGCTGATGATCATCAACAAGCACACGCAGTTCGCCGGTCCCGCCCGAACGAACAGCAACGTCGTGGGCTACCCGATCCTGCCGGTGTACGCCTCCAAGATGGGCGGATTCTTCTTCATCACCTTCGGCGTGATCGTCCTCATCGCCGCCCTGGTGACGATCAACCCGATCTGGAACTACGGTCCCTACGACCCGTCCCCCGTGTCGGCCGGTACTCAGCCCGACTGGTACATCGGCTTCGCCGACGGTGCTCTTCGTCTCGTGCCGCCGCACCTCGAGTTCGTGCTCTGGGGCCACACCTGGTCGTGGAACATCATCTTCCCGGTCGCCGTGCTCGGTCTGTTCATCGTCCTCGTGCTGATCTACCCCTTCATCGAGGCGTGGGTCACCGGAGACAAGCGCGAGCACCACATCGCTCAGCGTCCGCGCAACGCCGCAACCCGGACCGCCATCGGTGCGGCCGGCGTCACGTTCTACGCCGTCATGTGGGCCGCGGCGTCGTCCGACATCATCGCCACGCACTTCCACCTCACAATGGAAGGCGTCATCCACGCCCTTCAGGCCCTGCTGATCCTCGGCCCGATCCTCGCGTACTTCGTCACCAAGCGCATCTGTATCGCGCTGCAGAAGAAGGACCGCGAGATCGCCCTGCACGGCTATGAGTCGGGCCGCATTGTCCGCCTGCCGGGAGGCGAATACATCGAGGTCCACCAGCCGGTCGACGAGTTCGAACGCTGGAAGCTCGTCGACAACGAGACGTACGAGCCGCTGGTCGTGCGACCGAACGACAAGGGCCAGATCCCCTGGCACGAGAACATCCGTGCCTCGGTATCGCGATGGTTCTTCGAAGACCGTCTGGCACCTCTCACGCAGGCTGAAATCGATGCCGCCGTGGCACACCAGCACCACGAACTCGACCACATCGCGAACGAGGAGGCCGACGAGATCGCCGGCGCCGACGCCCGTGCCGATGAGGACGGTCGCCCCCGCAACGCGGTGGGCGAGCGTGTCGAGGTCGAGATTCCTGCACCCAAGGGCCTCGGAGAGGCCAACCGCCCCCGCGGCGAAAAGGGCGAATAACACGCTCTCGTACGAAGGCCCCGGTGCTCGCGTACCGGGGCCTTCGTCGTGGATGCGATCGATCGGCGCACGCGCTCGCGAGGCGCACGCCTCGATCGACGTCTGGCAGATTGCTGCCGCATCGTGGCATCCTCCCCCCTCGCCGTCGATGTGCCCGCTGCCTACGGTGAGGATGTGACCGACGCCACAGAGTACTTCCGTGCCCGCCTCGCCGCCGAGACCGATCCGTCCGACGTCTACGCCGCTCAAAAAGCCGGCGATCGCTTCGTGCTCGTCGACGTACGAGGGGATGACGCCTGGCTGCAGGGGCGCGTGACAGGCGCTCTTCACATGCCCTATCGCGCGATCGCGGATCGAGCTCTCCGGGAGATCCCCCTCGACATGCCCGTCGTGGTCTACTGCTGGAGCCCCGGCTGCAATGCCGGGCAGAAGGGTGCCCTCGCTTTCGCGCAGCTGGGATACGAGGTGCGCGAGATGATCGGCGGCTACGAATACTGGGTCCGCGAGGGACAGCCCTTCGAGAACGATGACGGGCCGTGCGATCGGGTATTCGACGCGACCGTGATGGTCGTGCGTCGCTGACGGCCGGGTATTCCGGCGCCGTAGGGCGCCGAGATGCCTCCCCCTCCCCCGATCACCCCCTCGGCGAGCGGTTTCCTCGAGCGGCCCCACGGCGCCCGACGGGATTGGGAGACCTCTGGTAACCCGCGGGGACGTCCGGCGCTGTACCTGCATGGCGGGCCCGGTGGGGGTCTCGGTCCCGGCGGCTACCCGCCGTCGATTCGACCCCGCGCTGCACCTCATCGTCGGCGTCGACCAGCGCGGGTGCGGTCGCAGCACGCCGTGAGCCTCCGACGACCTCCCCAGCCTTCGGACGCACACGATGACGCAGCTGATCGACGATCTCGAGGCCGTCCGCGTTCACCTGAACATGGAACGCTGGCTGCTGCACGGTGTGTCCTGGGCGTCGACCCCTGGCCTCGTCTACGCGCTCGCGCACCTCGATCGCGTGACCGAGGTCGTCACCCTCTCTGTGGCCACGGGCCACCGGTGAGAGATCGACTGGATCATCGACGGCATTGCGCCCGTTGTTCCCGAGGCGCACGAGCGGCTGCGCGCCGCGCTGCGCGCCGAGGAACGCACGATCGATGAATATGCGCGGCTCTTCACGGACCCCTCTCCCGAGGTGGGTTGACGAGCCGCCGACGAGTCGGACGCCTGGGAAACCGCTCACCTCTCGCTCGGGCCGCACGCGACGCCCGGCCCCCTGGATCCGGACGACCGGCACCCCCTGAACTTCGCGACGCTCGTCACGCACTACGGGGCGCACGACTGCTTCCTGAGGGGCGATCAGTCGACCCTCGCACGTGCGTCCCGACTGTTCGGAATACCCGGGGTGCTCATTCCATGGGCGACGCGATATCCACGGGCCCGCACGGACACCGTGGCAGCTCCACCACGCAAGGCCGGGAAGCAGGCGGGAGATCGTCGAGGACGAGGGGCACGGCGGCCCCCGAAGCGCCGAACTGGCCATGGAAGCGATGGACGCCTTCACGAGAGACGCAGCGCGCCCACGCGCATCGGAGCGGCGTCCGCTCAGGCGGTTTCGACGTCCTCGGCGAACCACCGCGTCGCCGACCCGAAGAACACGGGATCCGCCGTGATCGTGTCGTCGTCGTCGACCACGTCGCATACGACGACAGTCACGTTGTCTCGCGTTCCCGCCTCGAGAGCCAGCGCGACGGCGGATGCCGCGGCCTCACGAGGGCCGGAGGCCTCGGCGATGAGCCGTGCCACGTCGGCCTCGGGCACATAGTCGGTCAGGCCGTCGCTGCACAGAACCCAGCGGTCTCCCACGCGCGGCGGACGCTCGGCGACGGAGACCACGTCTCCTTCGGCACCGCCGAGTGAGGCGGTGATGATGTTGCGACGAGGATGCGCCGCGGCCGCCTCGGGCGAGATGATCCCGTGGTCGACCAGGGCCTGCACGTACGAGTCATCGCGCGTCTCGCGGGAGAAGTGCCCGTCGCGCAGCAAGTACGCCCGCGAGTCCCCCGTGTGCGCGAGGAGCAGGTCGCCCGTCGTGCTGAGGAAGATACCCGTGAAGGTCGTCGCCATACCCTCCAGAGCAGGGTCGCGCTCGACGTGAGCTCGAATGTCCCAGTTGGCCTCGCGGATACGCACGAGGAGGCCATCTGCGTCGAGCCCTCCCCCACGCGTGGCGACGAGGCGATGCACCAGGGCCGCCGATGCGAGATCGCCGGAAGGTCCACCGCCGACACCATCTGCCACCGCCGCACCCCAGGACGCCGCGAACGCGGCGTCCTGGTTGGTGGGACGATGGGCACCGGCATCAGAGACGGCGGCCGTTATCAGCCGAACGGGCACAGGATCAGCGCGCGAAGTACCCGCGGTAGTACTCGTACACCCAGCCGACGATGGCGACAACGAACACCGCGAACCCGACGGGGACGAGCCAGCTGCCCACGGCCAGGCCGATCACGGCGATAGCCGCGGACGCCGCGAGCACGATGGGCCACCACGACCACGGGCTGAACTCGCCCATCTCGGGGTCGCCGTCATCGATGTCGGCCGTCAGGGTGTCTTCGGGCAGCTCGCCGCGCTGCGACTTCAGGACGCGCCCGATGTAGAACGCGATCATCGACGACATGAGACCGAGGAACGCGAGCGCCACCGTGCCGACCCACTCGACACCGCCGTGCTGGATGAGACTCCAGACGGTGTAGATCGCGGCGATGAGGAACGAGAAGACCGCGAGGATCCACCAGAGATTGACGTTCGTACGCATGGACTTACTTGACCTCTCCGGCAGCAGCGTCGACGACAGGTGCGTCGGGGGCGTCCTTGGCCGGACCCACGCCGACGGGGATACCGGCTTCGGGGTGGTTCAGGTCGAACGCGGGACGCTCGCTGCGGATGCGCGGGATCGAGGTGAAGTTGTGGCGCGGCGGCGGGCACGACGTCGCCCACTCGAGCGACGCTCCGTAGCCCCACGGGTCGTCGACCGTCACGCGCGGCGCCTTGCGGGCGGTGATCCACACGTTGAGGAGGAAGGGGATCATCGAAGCGCCGAGGATCATCGATCCCACGGTCGACAGCTGGTTCTCCCACGCCCACCCATCGGCAGCGGCGTAGTCGGCATAACGACGGACCATGCCGTCCACGCCGAGCCAGTGCTGGATGAGGAAGGTCATGTGGAAGCCGACGAACAGCATCCAGAAGTGCACCATGCCGAGACGCTCGTTGAGCATTTTGCCGGTCCACTTGGGCCACCAGAAGTAGAAGCCGGCGAACATCGCGAACACGACGGTGCCGAAGACGACGTAGTGGAAGTGCGCGACCACGAAGTACGAGTCGGACAGGTGGAAGTCCAGCGGGGGCGATGCCAGGATGACGCCGGTCAGACCGCCGAAGACGAACGAGACCAGGAACCCGAGGGCGAAGACCATCGGCGTCTCGAACGTCACGGATCCACGCCACAGCGTGCCGATCCAGTTGAAGATCTTCACGCCCGTCGGCACCGCGATGAGCATCGTCATCAAGGCGAAGAACGGCAGCAGCACACCGCCGGTGACGTACATGTGGTGCGCCCACACGGCCACCGAGAGCGCAGCGATCGCGATGGTGGCGTATACGAGGGTCTTGTACCCGAAGATCGGCTTGCGGCTGAAGACGGGGAAGATCTCGGACACGATGCCGAAGAACGGCAGCGCGATGATGTACACCTCAGGGTGACCGAAGAACCAGAAGAGGTGCTGCCAGAGCAGGACGCCACCGTTCTCGGGGCTGTAGATGTGCGAGCCGAGGACGCGGTCTGCGGCGGCGGCGAAGATGGCGGCCGCCAGCACGGGGAAGGCGAGGAGGATCAGGATGCTCGTGATGAGCGTGTTCCACGAGAAGATCGGCATGCGCCACATGGTCATACCGGGGGCGCGCATCGTCAGCACGGTCGTGATGAAGTTCACCGCACCGAGGATCGTGCCGAAACCGCTGATGCCGAGCCCCAGCATCCACAGGTTTCCGCCGACGCCCGGCGAGAAGCTGGCGTTGGCGAGCGGCTGATAGGCGAACCACCCGAAGCCGGCCGCACCCTGCGGGGTGAGGAAGCCCGAGACGGCGATCGTCGAACCGAACAGGAAGAGCCAGAACGCGAACGCGTTCAGTCGCGGGAACGCGACGTCGGGAGCCCCGATCTGCAGCGGCAGCAGCGCGTTGGCGAAACCGGCGAACAACGGCGTCGCGAACATCAGCAGCATGATCGTGCCGTGCATCGTGAACAGCTGGTTGTACTGCTCTTTGGTCGGGATGATCTGCATGCCGGGCTCGAAGAGCTCCGCACGGATGATCAGCGCCATCACGCCACCGAGCATGAAGAACATCACGGAGGCGATCAGGTACATGTACCCGATGGTCTTGTGGTCGGTGGAGGTGATCCACTTGACGACCAGGTTGCCCTTCTGCTCGACACGCGTGGTGCTCAGCAGAGCGGCTTGACGCGGCGGGAGAGTCGTCGGCCGCGAGGGGCCCGTCCCCTGGAGCGGAAGCGTCGTGGCCATGATCACTCGTTCCCTTCGGTACCGGTCGTCGTCAGGTTCTGCAGACGCGACAGGTCGCTGATGTCACCGACGTCGCCCGCGCGGCGCAGCGAGTCGAGGTAGTCCTCGTACTCGGCCTCGCTGACGACCTTGACGTTGAAGAGCATGGCGGAGTGGTACTCACCGCACAGCTCGGCGCACTTGCCCTCGTACGTGCCCTCGCGAGTGGGCATGAACGACCACTCGTTGTCGCGGCCGATGTACATGTCTTTCTTGTACAGGAAGTCGATGATCCAGAACGAGTGGATGACGTCGCGCGAGCGCAGGTCGATCTTGACCGTCTTGTTCACCGGCAGATAAAGGGTGGGCACGTCGTCGAGGTCGTACCCGTCGGAGGTGGCGACGGCCTGCACGCCCATCGAGTACACGGCGTCGGAGTTGTCTTCCTCTTCGCCGTTGTACTGGAAGTCCCAGGCCCACTGCTTGCCGTAGGCCGTGATGGACACGTCGGGATCGTCGTACTGCGTCTCGAGCGTGTTCTGATCGCGCGCCGTGAAGGCGAAGAAACCGACGACCAAGATCAGCGGGACGATCGTGTAGAAGATCTCGACCGGCATGTTGTACCGCAGCTGCACCGGCAGGCCCGACTGGCCACGGCGACGGCGGTACGCGATGACCGACCACAGCATGAGACCCCAGGTGATGACACCCACGGCGAGGAGCACGATCCACGAGTTGACCCACAGACCGGCGACCATGTCGGTGTGGTTCGTGGCGGGCGTTCCGTCATCGACGAAGCCGGGCAGGAATCCGTGCAGCTGGGTCGTGGTGCAGCCCGAGAGGAGTGCGACGGAGGCGATCCCGAGAGGGAGCGCTGCCCAACGAAGGCGACGTTTGGAGGGCACAATGCACCTTTCCGGGTCGTGGATGAAGCTTTGACAGTCTACGGCAACCTCTCACCGTTCTCAGGCCATTCGTCCAGTGCCGAGACAACGAGAACCCCCGGGGTTCCACGGTGCGATCCGTGGTCCCGGGGGCCTTCGAAGACGACGCTGAGCAGCGGCGACCGAGCTCAGTGGAAGCTGTCACCGCACGCGCAGGAGCCCTGCGCATTGGGGTTGTCGATCGTGAAGCCCTGCTCGGAGATCGTGTCTTTGAAATCGATGCTCGCACCGTCGAGGTACGGCACGCTCATGTCGTCGACGATGACCTCGACGCCGTCGAAGTCGACGACCTTGTCACCGTCGAGGTAGCGCTCGTCGAAGTAGAGCTGGTAGATGAGTCCGGAGCATCCGCCGGGCTGGACGGCCACGCGCAGACGGAGGTCGTCGCGACCCTCCTGCGACAGCAGGCTCTTGACCTTGTCGGAGGCGGCGGCGGTCAGGCCCACGCCGTGCTCACGGGTGTCGGCGGGCGACAGAGTGGTGTCGGTCATGGCGATGCCCTTCGTGTTGATCGGTCGCGGGGACGTGTCGAGTCTACGCCGATCCCGCCGCCGCGGCCCCGTCAGACGGTCCGATCGTTCAGTCGTGTCAGCAGGAGCGCTTCCGACACGAGGGCGTTGCGGAAGGTCTCGAGATGCAACGACTCATTGGGGCTGTGCGCCCGCGCGTGCGGGTCCTCCACCCCCGTGACGAGGATCTGGGCGGCCGGGAACTCCCGCACGAGGTCGGCGATGAAGGGGATGGACCCGCCGATACCGACGTCCACGGACTCGACGCCGTAGCCCTGGGCGAACGCCGCACGCGCTTCACCGACGGCCCATCCGCTCGTGTCGACGAGGAACGAATCGCCGCAGTCGATGTCGCTGAACTCGAGCCGTGCGCCGAACGGAGCGTGCGCGCGCAGGTGCTTCTCGATTGCGGCGAACGCCTCCTCGGCATCCTGTCCGGGAGCGACGCGTGCGCTGATGACGACGCTCGTCTCCGGAGCCAGGGTGTTGGACGCGGCGGATACCGGAGTGGCATCCCATCCGGTGATGGTGATCGACGGCTTGTTCCAGATGCGGCTGAGGATCGAATCGCGCCCGATGGGGGTTACTCCCTCGAGCAGGCCCGACTCCGCGCGCAGCTTCGTCTCGTCGTAATCGGGGGTCGCGACGTCGCGCACCGCGAGGCCGTCGACGGCCACGGCGCCGTCGTCGTCCCACAGGGTCGCGAGCAGCGTGACCGCGGCGAGCATGGCATCCGGGACCGCGCCGCCCATCATGCCCGAGTGCGACGCGTGCTCGAGCGTCTTCACCGTCAGAGTGAAGCGGGCGTTGCCGCGCAGGGACACGGTGAGTCCGGGCGTGCGTTCGTCCCAGTTACCGGAGTCCGCGACGACGATCACGTCGGAACGGAGGACGTCGGCGTTGTCGGACAGGAACTGCGCGAACGAGCGGGAGCCGAATTCTTCCTCGCCCTCGATGAAGACGGCCAGGCCCAGGTCGAGGTCGTCTCCGAGCACTTCGGCCACGGCGCGGATCGCGCCGACGTGGGCCATGATGCCGGCCTTGTCGTCGGCGGCGCCGCGACCGTAGAGACGGCCGTCGCGCACGGTCGGCTGGAACGGCGGGGAGTCCCACAGCGCCTCGTCGCCGGGGGGCTGCACGTCGTGATGCGCGTACAGCAGCACCGTGGGGCGTCCGTTGCGCGCAGCGCGCGATGCGAGCACCGCGGGCTGCCCCATCTCATCGGTGCCGGGGATGGCGGCGCGCGCGACCTTCACCGAATCGAAGACGCCGGTGCCCTCGAGGAGGGCTGCAACGGCATCGGCGCTCTTCACGAGCGCCGACTGGTCGAACGCCGGCCAGGCGATGGAGGGGATGCGCACGAGGGAACCGAGATCGGCGAGGGCGGCGGGGATGCCGGCGTCCGCTGCATTTTGCACAGCGTCCTGCCGGGACAGGTCGAGGGTCATGCGGGTAATCTTAAATCTCCTGATCAGCGAAGCACCGAGGTTTCCCGTGGCCAAGTCCCCCGCCCCCGCACCCAACGACACCCCCGTCGGCCCGACGGAGATCGGCACGGGCAAGGGTCGTGCGACCCCGTCGCGCGCCGAGCAGGAGGCCGCGCGCAAGCGCCCCCTCGTTCCCGACACCAAAGAGGCCAAGGCTCGCGCACGGGCCGAGCTCGCCGCGCAGCGCGAGAAGGCTCGGATCGGCATGGCCGCCGGCGAGGAGCGCTACCTGCCGGTGCGCGACCGCGGTCCCCAGCGCCGCTTCGCGCGCGACTTCGTGGATGCCGGATGGCACCTCGGCGAGGGCGTCATGCCGTTCATGGTCCTCGTCATCGTCGCGACGCTCATCCCCATGTCGATCTTCCAGTACTGGTCGTTCGTGGCGCTGTGGATCTTCATCCTGTTCGTCGTCGGCGACATGATCATCACCTCCATCCGCGTGAAGAAGGCCGCGAAGGAGAAGTTCGGCGAGAGCCGGCTGGAGAAGGGTCTCGGCTGGTACGCGGCGATGCGCACCGTGCAGATGCGTTTCATGCGTCTGCCCAAGGCGCAGGTCAAGCGCGGGCAGTACCCGGTCTGACCGCACCCGGTTCCACGAGCGGCGCGCCTTCGGGTGCGCCGCTTCGTCGTTGTGTCGACGCTGCAGGGCTCGGGTGCCCGGGACGCGCGGCCCGAACGCGATCGCGGCGACGCGTCGGGGACACGCGACGCGCGTGCGGATGACCGCACGAAGGCGGGCTCGTCAGCGGTTGCGTGCGAGGCCGCGGTTGATCTGACGGGCCCAGAGCGGTCCGCGGTAAAGGAATCCGGTGTAGCCCTGCACGAGGGTCGCACCGGCCGCGAGGCGCTCGCGCACGTCGTCGGCGGTCTCCACTCCCCCGGCCGAGATCACCACGAACTCCGCCGGCACCGCATCGCGGACGAGCCGCAGCACCTCTGCCGCGCGCTCCTTCAGCGGGGCACCGGACAGACCGCCGATGCCCGCGGCCTCGACGGTCGCGGCATCCGTCCGCAGGCCCGAGCGCGCGATCGTGGTGTTCGTGGCGATGATGCCGGATAGACCCGCATCGACGGCCAGGCGCGCGATGTCCTGCACCTCGGCGTCGTCGAGGTCGGGAGCGATCTTGACCAGGAGCGGAGTGTCGCCCGCGGCGTCGCGAACGGCCGTCAGAAGCGGGCGCAGGGTCTCGACCGCCTGCAGTCCGCGGAGTCCGGGCGTGTTGGGCGAGGAGACGTTCACCACGAGGTAATCGGCGAGGGGCGCGAGCAGCTTGGCGCTGCGGACGTAGTCGGTGGTGGCGTCATCGACGGCGACGACGCGGCTCTTGCCGATGTTCACTCCGATCACCGGGCGCGTTCGCGATCGACGCAGCCGCCGGAGCTTGACGGCCGCGGCAGCCGCTCCGTCGTTGTTGAAGCCCATGCGGTTGATCACTGCGCGGTCGGCGACGAGGCGGAACAGACGCGGCTTGGGGTTGCCCGGCTGCGGCAGCGCCGTGACCGTGCCCACCTCTACGTGACCGAACCCGAGCGCACCGAGCCCTCTGCCCATCGTGACGTTCTTGTCGAAACCCGCCGCGACGCCGAAGGGCGAGGGGAAGTCCAGGCCGAGCGCCCGCACACGCAGGTAGGTCGGCGGGGACGTGAACCGGCGGACCACGGATGCCACCGGCTCGACACCCGCGGCACGGATGACGAGCGCACCGAGGTGGTGGGCGAACTCGGGATCGAGGCGAGTGAGGAAGGTGCGGAAGAGGAGGGGATACATCACCGTCAGGCTACTGGACGCCCGTCGGGGTCGTCGTCCGCGAAGGCGGTGTCGCGGTCGGCGTGATCCGCGCGCAGCTGGGCGATCGCCGCGTCGAAGTCCTCGAGGGAGTCGAACGCCTGGTAGACGCTCGCGAAGCGCAGATAGGCGACTTCGTCGAGGTCGCGGAGAGGACCGAGGATTGACAGGCCGATCTCGTTCGCCTCGATCTGCGACGACCCCGTCTGCCGGATCGCCTCCTCTACCCGCTGAGCGAGCACGGCGAGGTCGGCGTCGGTGACCGGACGGCCCTGACACGCCTTGCGCACACCCGACATCACCTTCTCGCGGCTGAACGGCTCGACGACACCCGAACGCTTGATGACGTTCAGGCTCGCCGTCTCGACCGTCGAGAACCGTCCCCCGCACTTGGGGCACTGGCGGCGCCGACGGATGCTGAGGCCGTCGTCGCTCGTGCGGGAGTCGATGACCCGGGAGTCGGGGTTACGGCAGAACGGGCAGTGCACGATTACGCCTCGAAGCGCGCCGTCACGGCCTCGCCGTGCGCGGGCAGCGCCTCGGCCTCGGCGAGGACGACGATGGCATCGCGGACCTCGGAAAGCGCCGCGCGGTCGTACTCCACGACCTGCTGCGGCCTGAGGAACGTCGCCGCCGACAGCCCCGCCCCGTAGCGTGCCTGACCGCCGGTGGGGAGCACGTGGTTGCTGCCGGCGAGGTAGTCGCCCAGGCTCACGGGCGTGTACGGGCCGACGAAGACCGCTCCCGCGTTGACGAACTCCTCGGGGCGCGGGTCGGTGAGGTGCAGCTCCAGGTGCTCCGGAGCGTAGGCGTTGCTGAACGCGGTGGCCTGCGCGATGTCATCGACGAGCACGATCGCCGACTGCGGACCGTGGAAGGCGGCGGTCACGCGCTCGCTGTGGCGCGTCGCTTCCACGCGCGCGGGAAGTGCGGCCTGCACCGCTTCGGCCAGCACGGCGGAGTCGGTGACGAGCACCGCCGACGCCTGCTCGTCGTGCTCGGCCTGGCTGACGAGGTCGGCGGCGATCAGGCCCGGGGCGGCGCCGTCGTCGGCGACGACGAGGATCTCCGTGGCCCCCGCCTCGGAGTCCGTGCCGACACGGCCGGCCACGGCGCGCTTGGCGGAGGCGACGAAGTTGTTGCCGGGCCCGGTGACGACGTCGACCGGGTCGAGACCGATCTCGGACACCCCGTAGGCGAAGGCGCCGATGGCGCCGGCCCCGCCCATCGCGTACACCTCGGTGACGCCCAGCAGGTGCGCGGCGGCCAGGATGACGGGGTGCACGCGCCCGCCGAAGGCAGACTGCGGTGGTGAGGCGAGGGCGACTTCGCGCACGCCCGCGACCTGGGCCGGGACGACGTTCATCACGACGCTCGAGGGATAGACGGCCTTGCCGCCGGGCACGTACAACCCGACCCGGCGAACCGGCTGCCAGCGCTGGGTCACCCGGGCACCGACACCGATGTCCGTCACGACGGGTGCGGGCACCTGCGCGGCGGATGCCGTCCGCACGCGTTCGATGGCGACATCGAGGGCCGCGCGGATCTCGGGTGCGAGGTTGCGCAACGCCTCTTCCAGGTGATCGGCGGGGACGCGGATGGCGTGGTCGACCACCCGATCGAACCGGGCGGCCTGCTCGCGCAACGCCTCTTCACCGCGGTGAGCGACATCGTCGACGAGACGCGCAGCCGTGGCGAGGGCCTCGTCACGCGCGGCGTCGGCACGCGGGACGACGGCGAGGAGCTCGGCCGGCGAGAGCACGCGGCCGCGGAGATCGATCGTGCGGAGCATGCGTCCCAGGCTACCGGCCCCGCGCGCGGTGCTCCGCGCGAGGCGGGCGGCTCGCAGACGGTGCTCAGTCGGGGAACGCCTCTCGTCGTACAACGCTCAGACAGGTCGAACCTGCGCCCCTCGCCGCTCGGGCGGCGAGACCCTCGCAACCCGGTGCGGCGTGCCGAACGACGCAGATCGTGCGCCCCTCGCCGCTCGGGCGGCGAGACGCGCGCGACCGGGTCCGCCGTGCTGAGCGACCCGCGGGCTGCGCCCGCGAGTCGCCGCGCACACGGCGGGCGGCTCGCGGGGCGCGGGTCAGCCGCGCGTGATTCCCGACACGTCGTGCAGATAGCCGATGCGTCCGTCGTCGTGGCGCACCACGAACGTCTCGCCTCGGTCTTCGACGACGAGCGCCCACGCCGTGGGTCCGATGTGGAAGATCGGCGTGCCGTAGTCGTCGACGATCTCGCGCTGCTCGGGAGCGAGAGCCCAGAACGCCTGTGCGTGGGGGTGCTGGTCGCGGGACTCGGCCGACGCGTGGTGCGGCTCCTCCGCCCCGCGCTGCCCGTCGCGCACGTACCCGGAGCGGCCCTGCTCGCCGTGACGGTCGCCGTCGTGACGCCGGTCGTCGTGGCGGCCATCGCCGACCCGCCCGTCGTCGACGCGCCGATCGTCCTCGACGGCGTCGTCGGAACGGTACGCGTCGTCGGAGTGATGCGCGTCGTGGGAGCGGGACGTGTCGCGGCGCGGCGCGTCGTCGTCGTGTTCGTCGCGATTCGCGCGCAGGGGGGCGAAGACGTCGGTGTCGTTGTCGTCCCCGACGGGGGCGGGAAGCACCGTCGTGCGCGGAGCGGCCTCGTCACGCGCGATGTCGGTCGATCCGGTGTAGCTGCCGGGCGTGGCCGCGGCACCGTGACGCGGAGCGAACTCGTCGCCCGGGCGGGATGACGCGTGGTCCGCTTCGCCGCGCCGGGGGGCACGAGGGACGCGCGGTGCGCGAGGGCGGGCGACGACGGGACGGATCGGGCGAGCGCTGCGGTGGGCGGGAACCTCTTCGCGGCCCCGGAAGTCCTGCGCGAAAGGCGGGACGAGAGGCCCGAAGACCGTCAGCACCATGCCCGCGAGCAGCACGACGGCCTCGACCCAGATGACCCACGACCGCGTCCAGATGCCGGTCTCGTTGAAGATCACGACCGTGTCCCACACCCAGGAGACCCAGACGAACGCCGAGACGGTGAACGCGACCGAGGCGAACTGGTCGATGCCGAGCGAGCCGACACGACGGATGCCCTGGGGCGAGAGGCGGCGGAGCACCAGCAGACCCACGGCGACGGTCGGGAGCGCGACAGTGGGGATCCACCACAAGCCCGACAGCCAGACATTCGGACCGCCGATGAGCACGCCGGACGGGGAATCGAGGATGTTGACCCGGAAGAACGAGACGAAGAAGGAGACGACCCAGATCCCCAGGAGGGCGACCTCGCGCACGGAGAACGGTCCGACGCCGTACTGCGGGGCATCAGCGGTGCGAGGAAGGTGGTCGTGATCGCGCGCGCCGGAGTTGGCGTGGGCGGACGCCGGTACGGAACGGTGCTCCCCCGCACGCGGAGACGGCACGGGGGTGTCGTGGGCGGGCGTCTCGTCGACGGGCGCGGCGAGACTCTCACGATCGTCGGGGGTGTTCCCGTCGTGGGGGTTCTGATCGGTCACGATGATCCTTTCACCAGGTAGCCGGAGCGCCTGGTCATCCTAAACACGGGCTCGTCGGCATCCGCGGGGGCTTGCAGCGAGAGATTCGGGGGCGGTTCAGCCGAGGCAGTTCGGTCCGAGCAGACCTTTCAGCTCACCGAAGAGGTCGGCCGTGACCCGCACAGGCATCGGCACCTCGAACACCTTGGCGGTCCCGCCTTTGTGCAGCTTGAGAACGACCTCGGTCGAACCCGAATGTCGGCGCAGCATCTGCGCGAGCTCGCCGACGAGCGCCTCGTTCGCGCGCTGCTCCGGCACCATGAGCGTCAGACCGCCCGTCTCGTCGAGTCCTTCGAGGTCGGGCGCGAATGCGCTCTGCGCATGCAGGTTGAGGCCGTCGTCGCGTCGCGATACCCGGCCGCGCACGACGAGGATCGAGTCGGCCTGGAGCGCGGGGGCGAACTCGGCGTAGTTCTTGCCCATGAACATCACGGTGACCTCGCCGTTGAAGTCTTCGACGGTGATCATGCCGTAGGGGTTACCGCTCTGCTTCGCGACGCGGTGCTGCACGCTGGTGAGCAGACCGGCCACCGTGACCTGATCGCCGTCCTGCACGTCTTCGGATGCCAGCAGGTCGTGGATGGAGGTCGACGCGTGCTTGGCGAGGGGCACCTCCAGGCCCGCGAGCGGGTGATCGGAGACGTAGAGTCCGAGCATCTCGCGCTCGAACGCGAGCTTGTCCTTCTTGGTCCACTCCGGGCGCTCGGGCACCTTCACGACCTGCTGCGGTTCGTCCCACAGCGAGTCGAAGTCGAACCCGACCTCGCCGTTGGCCTCCCGACGCTTGTCGAGCACCGCGCCCTCGCACGCATCCTCGTGCACCTCGACGAGCGCGCGGCGCGTCGATCCGAGCGAGTCGAACGCGCCCGCCTTGATCAGCGACTCCACGGTGCGCTTGTTGGCCACGTGCATCGGAACCTTCGACAGGAAGTCGTGGAACGACGTGTACTTGGCATCCTGTCGGGCAGACACGATGCCGTCGACCACGTTGGTGCCGACGTTGCGCACCGCGCCGAGACCGAAGCGGATGTCTTCCCCGACGGCGGCGAAGAAGCGGATCGATTCGTTGACGTCGGGCGGCAGCACCTTGATGCCCATGCGGCGGCACTCGTTGAGGTACACCGCCATCTTGTCTTTCGAGTCGCCGACGCTGGTCAGCAGGGCGGCCATGTACTCGGCGGGATAGTGCGCCTTGAGGTAGGCCGTCCAGTACGACACGAGACCGTAGGCCGCGGTGTGCGCCTTGTTGAAGGCGTAGTCGGCGAACGACTCGAGCACTTTCCACAGCGTCTGCTGCGCGACCTCGCCGAACCCGCGCTCGGTCATGCCGCCGAAGAAGATCTCCTTCTGCTTGTCGAGCTCGCTCTTCTTCTTCTTGCCCATCGCGCGGCGCAACAGGTCGGCCTGGCCGAGCGTGTAGCCGGCGACGCGCTGGGCGACCGCCATGACCTGCTCCTGATACACGATCAGGCCGTAGGTCGTGTCGAGGATGTCGGCCAGCGGCTCCTCGAGCTCGGGGTGGATCGGCTCGATCTCTTGCTGCTTGTTCTTGCGCAGCGCGTAGTTGATGTGCGAGTTCACGCCCATGGGACCGGGGCGGTAGAGCGCCAGCACCGCCGAGATGTCCTCGAAGTTGTCGGGGCGCATGAGCCTGAGCAGAGACCGCATGGGCCCGCCGTCGAGCTGGAACACGCCCAGCGTGTCTCCGCGCGCGAGGAGCTCGTAGGATGCCGTGTCGTCGAGGTCGAGGTCTTCCAGCACGAGGGGGTGCCCGCGGTTGGCCGCGATGTTGTCGAGGGCGTCGTTGATGATCGTGAGGTTGCGCAGCCCCAGGAAGTCCATCTTGATCAGGCCGAGCGACTCGCATGCGGGGTAGTCGAACTGCGTGACGATCTGGCCGTCCTGCTCGCGGCGCATGATCGGGATGATGTCGATGAGCGGCTCGCTCGACATGATCACGCCGGCGGCGTGCACGCCCCACTGGCGCTTGAGGTTCTCGAGTCCGAGGGCGGTGTCGAAGACCGTCTTGGCCTCGGCGTCGGTCTCGATGAGGGTACGGAACTCGCTCGCCTCTTTGTAGCGCGGGTGCTCGGGGTTGAACATGCCGTCGAGGGGCATGTCTTTGCCCATCACGGCCGGAGGCATGGCCTTGGTGAGACGGTCGCCCATGCTGAACGGGAAGCCCAGGACGCGCCCGGCGTCTTTCAGGGCCTGCTTGGCCTTGATGGTGCCGTAGGTGACGATCTGCGCGACGCGCTCGTCGCCGTACTTCTCGGTGACGTACTGGATCACCTCGCCACGGCGGCGGTCGTCGAAGTCGACGTCGAAGTCGGGCATCGAGACGCGGTCGGGGTTGAGGAAGCGCTCGAAGATCAGGCCGTGCTGCAGCGGGTCGAGGTCGGTGATCTTCATCGCGTACGCGACCATCGAGCCGGCTCCCGACCCACGCCCGGGCCCCACGCGGATGCCGTTGTTCTTGGCCCAGTTGATGAAGTCGGCGACCACGAGGAAGTAGCCCGGGAACCCCATCTGCAGGATGACGTCGGTCTCGTACTCGGCCTGCTTGCGCACCGCGTCGGGGATGCCGCCGGGGTAGCGGTCGTGGAGGCCGTTCTCGACCTCTTTGATCATCCAGCTGCCCTCGGTCTCGCCCTCGGGGACGGGGAAGCGCGGCATGTAGTTGGCGGAGGTGTCGAACTCGACCTCGCACCGCTCGGCGATGAGCAGCGTGTTGTCGCACGCCTCGGGGTTGTCGCGGAAGACCTGGCGCATCTCGGCGGCGGACTTGACGTAGTAGCCGTCGCCGTCGAACTTGAAGCGCTTGGGGTCGTCGAGCGTCGAGCCCGACTGCACGCACAGCAGGGCCGCGTGGCTCGTCGCGTCGTGCTGGTGGGTGTAATGCAGGTCGTTCGTGCCGACGAGAGGGATGCCGAGGTCTTTCGAGATCTTCAGCAGATCGGTCATGACCCGCCGCTCGATCGACAGGCCGTGGTCCATGATCTCGGCGAAGTAGTTGTCTTTGCCGAAGATGTCTTGGAATTCCGCCGCGGCGGCGCGTGCGGCGTCGTACTGGCCGAGGCGGAGCCGCGTCTGCACTTCACCGGAGGGGCAGCCCGTGGTGGCGATGAGCCCCTTGCCGTACGTCTGCAGAAGCTCGCGGTCCATGCGGGGCTTGAAGTAGTACCCCTCCATGCTCGCCCGCGACGACAAGCGGAACAGGTTGTGCATTCCCTCGGTCGTCTCGGACAGCAGCGTCATGTGCGTGTACGCACCCGAACCCGAGACGTCGTCGCCCTGCTGCTCGGGCGTACCCCACCGCACCCGTGCCTTGTCGGAACGGTGCGTGCCGGGGGTGACGTACGCCTCGATACCGATGATGGGCTTGATGCCGGCGTCTTTGGCGGTCTTGTAGAACTCGTAGGCCGCGAAGGTGTTGCCGTGGTCGGTGACCGCGATGGCCGGCATGCCCAGTTTGACGGCCTCTTGCACCATCGGGCCGATGCGTGCGGCCCCGTCGAGCATCGAGTACTCGCTGTGCACGTGAAGGTGAGCGAAGGAGTCAGCTGCCACGTACCGAGTGTACGTTCGGCCCCCGACATCGCTCCCGGATGTTCGGGGCGGACGCCCAGCCGGCGATGACCGCCGCGCGCGGCTCGGCTACGGTGGGCGCGTGCCCACCCCCGATTTCGTGCTGGAACTCCGCCGTCACATCGGCATCCGTCCCCTCCCTCTCGTGGGGGTGACCGCGGTGATCGTGCGCGACGGCCACGTGCTGCTCGGGCGCCGAAGCGACAACGGGCGGCTCACGCCGATCACCGGCATCGTCGACCCTGGGGAGGAACCCGCCGACGCCGCCGTCCGCGAGGCGGAGGAGGAGGCAGGGGTGCGCATTCGGGCCGACAGGCTCGCCTGGGTGCATCAGATCCCGCGGGTCACCTACGCCAACGGCGACCAGAGCGACTACCTCGACCTGACCTTCGCGTGCCGCTGGATCTCGGGAGAACCCGTGCCGGTGGACGGGGAGATGACCGAGGTGGGGTGGCATCCGATCACCGTCGTCGACGAGATCCTGGATGCCGACATGTCGGCGCGCGTCCGAGCGGCGCTGGACGATCACCCGACGCGCTTCGAAGGCGGGCGCTGAGGATCGCCCGATCCGGACGACGCGACGCTCAGCGCGAACCCGCCCGAACCCGATGACGGACCCGCCGTCAGGCTCCGTCTCCGAGGACCTCCAGCGCGTGGGCAAGATCGGGCGGGTAGGGCGACTCGAACGAGACCCATTCCCCCGTGCCGGGGTGCGCGAAGGCGAGCCGGTGCGCGTGCAGCCATTGCCGCGTCAGCCCTAGTCGCGCGGACAGCGTGGGGTCGCCCCCGTACAGCGGATCGCCCGCGCACGGGTGCCGGTGAGCAGCCATGTGCACGCGGATCTGGTGGGTGCGGCCCGTCTCGAGATGGATCTCGAGGAGCGACGCCCGCGGGAACGCCTCGAGGGTCTCGTAGTGCGTGACCGAGTCCTTGCCGTCGGGGGTCACGGCGAATTTCCACGAGTGGTGCGGATGCCGTCCGATCGGCGCGTCGATGGTGCCGCTGAGCGGGTCGGGATGTCCCTGCACGACCGCGTGATAGATCTTCTCGACCTCGCGGTCTTTGAAGGCGCTCTTGAGCAGCGTGTACGCGCGCTCGGTCTTCGCGACGACCATGAGACCGCTCGTCCCTGCGTCGAGGCGGTGGACGACTCCGCGTCGCTCGGCCGGACCACTGGTGGCGATGCGGAAACCCGCCGCCGCCAGCGCGCCCAGGACGGTGGGGCCCTCCCAACCGAGCGAGGGGTGCGCGGCCACGCCCGCCGGTTTGTCGACCACGACGATGTCGTCGTCGTCGTGCACGATCCCGAGGTCGGGAACCGCGACCGGCACGATCTCGGGTTCGCGCTTGGGCTCCCATTCCACGCTCAGCCACGTGCCCGCGCGCAGGCGATCGGATCGACCGACGGTGCGCCCGTCGACGCTCACTCCCCCGGCGTCTGCGACATCGGCCGCGAAGGTCCGCGAGAACCCGAGCATTTTGGCCAGTGCCTGGTCGACGCGCGTTCCATCGAGCCCGTCGGGGACGGGGAGGCTCCGCGACTCCATGTCAGCGGGCGCCCTGTTCAGGTGACGGTTCGACTTCGCCATCGGCGTCGGCCGCCCGCGACGCGCGTGTCTCGCGCGTGCCGTCGAGGCGGAGTCCGACCAGCACGAGGATCGCGACGGAGATCATCATGGAGACGATGAAGACGTCGGCGACGTTGTAGATCGCGGGCATCATCCAGGGCGTCGAGATGAAGTCGACGACGTGCCCCACGGGGAACCCCGGTTCGCGCACGAGGCGGTCGGTGAGGTTACCCAGCACCCCGCCGAGGAGCAGGCCCAGGACGACGGCCCACAGCCGCGATCGCACGCGCCGCACGGCCAGGAAGACGATCACTCCGGCGACGACGGCCAAGGCGATGGTGAACACCCACGTCACGCCCTCGCCGAGCGAGAAGGCGGCGCCGGGGTTTCGGACGAGGTAGAACTGCAGGGCGTCGCCCAGCACGGGGACGACGCGCTCCGGGGGAAGAGTGTCGATGGCGACGGTCTTCGCCAACTGGTCGGCGGCCAGCACCAGCACCGCGAGGATCGCGATGACGATGCCGGCCGCCGCCGGACGCAGAGGAGAACGACTGCGCAAAGAGTGGTCCTACAGACCGATCGCCGACACCGGCGTCGAGCCCGAGGACGTCGCGGTGGTGTCGAGGTCGCGGAGCTGACCCTCGATGTACGAACGCAGCTGCGAGCGGTAGTCGCGCTCGAAGTTGCGGAGCTCGGTGATGCGACCCTCGAGGGTGACGCGCTCCTTCTCGAGACGGGCGCGCTCTTCGCGGCCCTTCTGCTCGGCTTCGGCCACGATGGAGGCGGCCTGGGCCTGGGCGTCGCTGACGAGCTGGTCGCGCTGTGCGCGTCCTTCGGCGACGTGCTCGTCGTGCAGGCGCTGGGCCAGCTCGATGATGCCGGCGCTCTGGGCGGCGGGCTCCAGGTCGGAGGTCGGCGTCGACGCGACGGGAGCCGGAGCCTCTTCGACGACGGGCTCTGCCGCGGCGGGCACCTCAGCGGCGGGGGCCTCAGTCGCGGCGGGGGTGGCCTCGCCGGACTCGTAGGCCGCGAGCTTGTTCTTCAGCTCGTCGTTCTCGGCGATGGTCTTGCGCCACTCGACGACGATCTCGTCGAGGAAGTCGTCGACCTCGTCGGGGTCGAAACCCTCTTTGAAACGCACGTGCTGGAACTGCTTGGTGACGACATCATCGGGGGTCAGTGCCATGGTGATTCCTCTTTCGAGAGCTCTGATGAAGAAGGGGTGGGGGTGTCGCACCGAGGCGTACCGCTTCGGAACAGCATAGCCGCCGCCCCTCCGCAGTGTCGAAGTGCACTGTCGAAGTGACGGCGGCGGTGGCGCAGGTCACGCGGCCGCGAGCGACCGCGTGACACTCAGCAGGAGGAAGCAGACGAACATCACGATCGCGAAACCGAAGTCGATCGCGATCCCCCCGATGCGCAGGGGCGGGATCACTCGACGGATCAGCTTGATCGGCGGATCCGTCACGGTGTAGACGATCTCGGCGAGCACCAGGGTGGCGCCGCGCGGGCGCCACTCCCGGTTGAACATCGGGATGTACTCGAGCACGAGTCGCGCGAGCAGGATCACGATGTAGATGAACAGGACGACGCTGAGAAGGGAGCCGATCAGGCTCACGACGGCCACGACGCGTTACTGGGACGCGAAGGGGACACTCTCGGGGTCGGCCTGCGCGATCGCACCGTCGCCGGAGACGGCGATGTTCTCGGGCGAGAGCAGGAAGACCTTGCTCGTCACCCGCTCGATGCGGCCGTACAGCCCGAGCGAGAGTCCGCTCGCGAAGTCGATCAGGCGACGCGCGTCGGCGTCGCTCATCTGCGACAGGTTGATGATGACCGGTATGCCCTCGCGGAAGTTCTCGGCGATCGTCTGCGCGTCGCGGTACTGCTTGGGGTGCACCGTGAGGATCTCGCTCACGGGCCCGGCAGTGGGCTGACGCACCACGGCGGGGCGGTGCAGGGGGGTCACCGGCGCGGCCTTCTCGAGGGGAGCAGCAGTCTGTGCGGGCTGCTTGCGCGCGATGGGCTGCGGCGCTGTCTCCTCATAGGTCTCTTCCTCGTCGGCGAGGCCCAGGTACACCATCGTTTTCTTGAGGGGGTTCGACATCGCATCCTCCGTTCGCTCGTCTGGTTTGAGGCTAGTCGCGCGGGGGCCTCGGGCCCGTGATTGCGGACCCGATCCGCAGGTGTGTCGCGCCCATCGCGATCGCTTCCGGGAAATCCCCCGTCATCCCCGCCGAAATCCACACGGCCTCGGGCACGACCGTGCGCACGGTGTCGGCCGACCGGCGCAGGCGCTCGAATGCACGGGCGGGTTCTTCGTCGAGCGGCGCGACCGCCATGACCCCGCGCAGACGCAGGGTCGAGAGCCCGGCGACGTGGACGGCGAGCTCCTCGACGCCGCTCGGGTCGACCCCGCCGCGGCCCGCGTCGTCGGTGAGGTTCACCTGCAGCAGCACGTCGAGCGGCCCGTCACCGTCGGCGCCGTCGAGCGCGTCGGCGATGCGTGCGCGATCGACGGAGTGCACGGCATCCGCCGACGCCCGCACCGCGCGCGCCTTGTTCGTCTGCGCCTGGCCGATGAAGTGCCATTTCAGATCGGGGACGCCGTCGAGCTCGGCGCGTTTGGCGGTGAGCTCCTGTTGACGGTTCTCCCCCACGTCGCGCACGCCCAGTGCGTGCAGGTCCGCCACGAGCGTCGCGGGGTGGAACTTCGTGACGACGATCCGGGTGATGGCGCCGACGTCGCGGTGCGCCGCGCGGGCGGCATCCTGGATGCGCTCGTCGACGGCGGCGAGACGATCGGCCAGGGCGTTGTCCATGGGGCTCCTTCGACGACGAGAGCGGGCCCGGTGGAGACCGGACCCGCTTTCGTCGGAGAGTTCGTGCGTGCTTACTTCAGGAAGTCGGGCACATCGAGGTCGTCGTCGGCGTAGCCGTTGTCGTACGAGGTCTCGGGTACGCGGGCGGTGACGGGTGCCGGCTCCGGACGACGCTCGGGGGCGCGCTCGGTCGTGGCCTTCTGCTCCTCGGCCGCGTCGAGATCGCGCGCGACGTCGTCGGCGGGGATCGCGGGCAGAACCGGGGTGGACGCCGGACGCTGGGCGCCGACGGGATCGATGCGCAGTGAGGGCTCGCCCCCGTCGAAACCGGCGGCGATCACGGTGACGCGGACCTCGTCGCCCAGGGTGTCGTCGATGACCGTACCGAAGATGATGTTCGCCTCGGGGTGGGCTGCTTCCTTGACGAGCTGTGCGGCGTCGTTGATCTCGAAGATGCCGAGGTTCGAACCGCCCTGGATCGACAGCAGCACGCCGTGCGCGCCTTCGATCGATGCTTCGAGCAGGGGGGATTCGACGGCCAGTTCCGCGGCCTTGATGGCGCGATCCGCGCCGCGGGCGGAGCCGATGCCCATCAGGGCCGAACCCGCACCCTGCATGACGCTCTTCACGTCGGCGAAGTCGAGGTTGATCAGACCCGGCGTGGTGATCAGGTCGGTGATGCCCTGGACACCCGCGAGCAGAACCTGGTCGGCGGTCGCGAAGGCCTCGATCATCGAGATCCCGCGATCGCTGATCTCGAGCAGTCGATCGTTCGGCACGACGATGAGGGTGTCGACCTCTTCTTTCAGGCGTCCGACACCGGCCTCGGCCTGGCTCTGCCGACGGCGCCCCTCGAATGAGAAGGGCTTGGTGACGACACCGATGGTCAGTGCACCGATCGACTTCGCGATCTTGGCGACCACCGGGGCACCACCGGTACCCGTGCCGCCACCCTCACCCGCGGTGACGAAGACCATGTCGGCGCCGCGCAGGGCCTCTTCGATCTCCTCCGCGTGGTCCTCGGCGGCACGACGGCCGACCTCGGGGTCGGCGCCCGCGCCGAGTCCCCGCGTGAGCTCGCGGCCCACGTCGAGCTTGACGTCGGCGTCGCTCATCAGCAGCGCCTGCGCGTCGGTGTTGATCGCGATGAACTCCACGCCGCGAAGGCCGAGCTCGATCATGCGGTTGACGGCGTTGACGCCGCCGCCGCCCACACCGACGACCTTGATCACAGCGAGGTAGTTCTGGTTGTGGCTCATGCCGGCCTCCGTTTGTCCCCGAACCCGAAACTTTAATCCTCATGTTGAGGGTTAAAGAATTGCCCGGTATGCAATTCCTTAGCTCGAAGGTAGGTGGCAGATCGGATGCGGCCCGCCCGACACGCGGCGTGTCGGACGATCGCCTCTCAGATCCGCTGCCGACACGTGCGCCGCAGGCTTCGTGCGGAGGCGGGTCGCGGGTGACGCCTGCCCTCGTACCCTCGCACGACGCCGGCTGCGCGCGGCGCCCCCGGCGCGCACGGCGCCCTCCGCGGCGCCCGACCCCTCGCCCCGGGTCGCGACCCTGGCGCTACGAGCGGACGACGCCCGCGTCGGGCGAGGTGACGTCGTACTGCTTGGCGCGGTCGGGCGGACTCTGCTGCATCAGCCGGTCGAGCACGAGCGCCTTCTCGGCCGAACGTTCGGCGCTGCCCCACACGACCGTCGACCCCGAGGCGCCCAGCGTCAGGGTCACGTCGTCGGGGGTGGATGCCGAGACGCCGGTGACCTGCGCACGGACCGCTTCGGGAAGTGCCCGCACGACCCGACCGGCCGCGTGGAACGCCGCAGACCCCGTCCCCTCGGCGATGTCGAGCACGGGTTGACCGGCCGGGGCCTCGGGGGTGGTCGACAGGGCGACCCCGGCGGCATCCACCACCGTGAAACCGGCCGCGCCCTGCATCGCCCCGATGGGGGTGCGCTCGACGATGTTCACCACGAGGTCATGCGGGGGGCGTGCCTCGAGGCTGTAGGACTCCACGAGCGGAAAGCGCACCAGTGCCGCCTTCACCGCGCTGTCGTCGACCAGGGCGAGAGGGGTTCCGAGCTGCCCCCCGAGCGCGTCGGTGACGGCCGCGGCGTCGAGCTGCGAGGTGCCGACGACGTCGATGCGCTCGACCGCGAACAACGGCGAGTACGCCGCGCCGGCCGTGCCCGCGACGGTGACGAGTATCGCCGCGCCCACGCCGATCCAGAGGTTGCGCCGGCGGCGACTGCGCACCGTGAACCGCTTGACCTCGGCCGACAGCGCACGACGACGAGCTCGAGACGCCCGCAGGACGTCGCGGAAACCCGCACCCTCGAGGGTCGGATCCGGCTCGGCATCCGTCGACTCCGGCCGCGCGAGCGGCGTCACCGGTGCGGCGCCGCCGAGGGCGGCCCGGCGCTCGGCGGGGCGCCCCGCGCGCTCGGCGGGACGGGCGGACTCCGGCTGCTGCGGAAGAGGCGAGGGCCGCTTCACGCTCAGACCGCCGCGGCCTCGGTGCGCGAGAGCGCGTCGAGCACCTGCGGGATGATCTGGTACACGTTGCCGCAGCCGAGGGTGATGACGTAGTCGCCCGGGCGGGCGATCCGCGCGGTGTAGTCCGCCGCCGCCTGCCAGTCGGGCACGTAGTGCACGTGCGCGGGGTCCGCGAACGCGCCGCTCACGAGTTCGCCCGTGACTCCCGGCACCGGGTCTTCGCGCGCGCCGTACACGTCGAGCATGACGGTGTGGTCGGCGTGCGCCTCGAGCACCTCGGCGAACTCGCGGTACATCTCCTGCGTGCGCGAGTAGGTGTGCGGCTGCTGGATCGCGATCAGGCGGCCCTCACCCACGACCGTGCGCGCGGCCGACAGGGCCGCGGCCACCTCGGTGGGGTGGTGGGCGTAGTCGTCGTACACGCTGACACCCTGCGCGACACCGTGCAGCTCGAAGCGGCGCACGGTTCCCCCGAAGCCCTCGACGGCGCGGGCCGCCTCGGCGAGGGAATGTCCGAGCACCCGCAGTACCGCGACCGCGCCGGCCGCGTTCACCGCGTTGTGGGCGCCGGGAACCCGCAGCTGCACGTCGACGCTCTCGCCGCCGGCGGTGAGGGTGAACGCGACAGGCCCATCGGTGCGGATGCCGCTGAGACGCACGTCGGCGGAGGCGTCCTCGCCGAAGGTCACGACGACGTCGTGCGTGATGCGCTCGCGCACGGCACGTGCACCGGCATCGTCGGCCGAGATCACGACGGCCTCGCTCGCGGCATCCGCGAACCGGGCGAATGCGGCGTCGAACGCGTCGCGTGAGCCGTAGTGGTCGAGGTGGTCGGGGTCGACGTTGGTGATGAGCGCCACCGAGGTGTCGTAGAGCTCGAAGGTGCCGTCGGACTCGTCGGCCTCGATGACGACGAGATCGTCGCCGCCGGTCCCACTGGAGACGCCGAGGTCGGCGATGACTCCCCCGTTGACGAACGTGGGCGCGATGCCGAGGGCGCCCAGGGCCGTGACGATCATGCCCGTCGACGTGGTCTTGCCGTGCGCGCCGGCGACGGAGACGAGACGGCGGCCCCCGATGAGCCAGTGCAGCGCCTGCGACCGGTGGATGACGTGCAGCCCGCGCTGCTTCGCCGTGACGAACTCGGGGTTCTCCGGCCAGATGGCGCCGGTGTGCACCACCGTGTCGGCGTCACCGAGGTGGGCGGCGTCGTGGCCGACGTGCACGGTGGCGCCGCGCGCCGCGAGGTCTCGCAGGGCCGCGCTGTCGGACCGGTCGGAGCCCGACACGCGGATGCCGCGGTCGAGGAACATGCGGGCGAGCCCGGACATGCCCGATCCACCGATTCCGATGAAGTGGGCGGAGGCGATGTCCTCGGGGAGGGGGAGGCTCAGGTCGGGTCTGATCATGGCGAATGCGAGTTTACGTCGCCGACCCTGCGCAGATGCCCCGGCGCGCCCGCGCAGAGCCTGCGAAGCCCGGGCCCCTGTCGCGCGATCGCAGACCTCAGCGCGCGAGAGCCTCGTCGACCAGCGCGATGACGTTCTCGGTGCCCGTGCGGATGCCGGTGCGGGCGGCGGCGGCCCGCATCGCCGTGCGGCGGGCGTCGTCGCGCAGGAGCGCCACGATCTCGCCGCGCACCCGCTCGGGGGTCAGGTCGGCGTCGGCGATGAGGATCGCCGCGCCCGCACGCACGGCGGCGGCGGCATTGAGGCTCTGCTCGCCGTTTCCGACGGCGTAGGGCACGTAGACCGCGGGGATGCCGAGGGCGTTGATCTCGCTCACGGTGGCCGCCCCCGAGCGCGAGACGACGAGGTCGGCCAGCGCGAAAGCGAGGTCCATGCGGTCGACGTAGCGGACCACCGCGTATCCGTCGACGCCCGGGTCGGCCAGGTCCGACCCCTGTCCCGTCACGTGCAGCAGCTGCCAGCCGGCATCGAGCACCTCGCGCCACGCTCCCCCGAACGCCGTGTTCAGCCGCAGGGCGCCGAGCGAGCCTCCGAAGACGAGAAGCGTCGGGCGGGCCGCGTCCAGACCGAAGTGCGCCGCCGCTTCGGCTCGGGATGCCGCGGCGTCGAGGTCGACGATCTCGCGGCGGAGCGGCATCCCCACCTCCCGCGCACCGCGCAGCGGGGTGCCGGCGAAGGCGACGCCGACGGCCGCGGCGCGGCGCGCACCCAGCACGTTCGCCAGGCCCGGCTTCGCGTTCGCCTCGTGCACGATGAAGGGCACCCGCTCGCGACGCGCGGCGATGTAGGCGGGCGCCGCGGCGTATCCGCCGAAACCGATGACGACGTCGACGCCTCGCGCGCGGATGAGCCGCCGCACGTGCGCCACGGCCCGCAGGAACCGGGTGGGGAACGCCGCCGCCGCACGGTCGGGGCGACGGGGGAACGGCACCTTCGCCACCGTGAGCAGCTCGTAACCGCGCAGGGGCACGAGGCGTGCCTCGAGCCCTTCGCGCGTGCCGAGCACGAGCACGTCGTCCGCGGCGTCACGCGCGCGGAGGCCGTCGGCGACGGCGAGGAGCGGATTGACGTGCCCGGCGGTGCCGCCGCCGGCGAGGAGGTAAGTCGTCACCGTACGACCCTAACGAGGTCGCGGGACGGGCCAGGTCGCGAGGCGGGCCAGGTCGCGGGACGAACCAGGTCGCGGGACGAACTAGGTCGCGAGGCGGGCCAGGTCGCGAGGCGGGCCAGGTCGCGAGGCGGGCCAGGTCGCGGGACGAACCAGGTCGCGAGGCGGGCCAGGTCGCGGGGCGGGGCCGGTCAGCGCTGTCGCGTCGGACGACGGCCCGGAGCGCGGCGGGGCGTCCCGGCGGCGGCGACCGGGCGGCGGTCGGGCAGCGTGCGCGCGCACGACAGCAGGACACCGCACGCGATCAGCACCGACAGCAGAGACGTCCCGCCCTGCGACATGAACGGCAGCGGCACACCCAGCACCGGGAAGACGCGCAGCACGACGCCGATGTTGATCATGGCCTGACCGACGATCCAGATGGTGATGCCGCCGGCGACGATCCGCACGAAGGGGTCGTCGGTGCGGCGGATGATGTGGAACGCGCCGACGGCGAACATCGCGAAGAGTCCGAGGACGACCACGCAGCCGATCAGCCCCAGTTCCTCACCGACGATGGCGAAGATGTAGTCGTTCGCCGCCGCCGGCAGCCAGTCGTACTTCTCGGCGGAGTTGCCCAGTCCCCGTCCGAGGATGCCGCCCGCCGCCAGCCCCCAGATACCGTGCAGGGGCTGATAGCAGTCGCCGAGGTAGTTGGCGAGACAGTCCTGGTCGAGGAAGCTCATGATGCGCCGCATGCGGTCGGGGCTCGTGACCGCCAGCAGGGCGACCGCGCCGAGGGCGCCGAGCGCCGGCAGGACGAAGATGCGCAACTTCACGCCCGAGAAGAACAGCGCCCCCAGCAGCACCAGGACGAGGATCATCGCGGTACCCAGATCCTTGCCACCCATGACGGTGGCGATGACGAGCGCGCCGACCGGGACGATCGGGATGAACACGTGCCGCCAGTTGCTCAGGAGGGTCTGCTTGCGGAAGAGCACGTACCCCATCCACAGAGCCAGAGCCAGCTTGAGGAATTCGGCCGGCTGAGCCTGGATGCCGGCGATGTTGATCCAGTTGCGGTTTCCGTTCGCCGAGACGCCGAGCGGGGTGAACACCAGCAGCTGGAACATCACCGCGAGGATCAACGCCGGCCACGCCATGCGCTTCCAGAACTTCAGCGGCGCCCGACTGAGCACGAACATCAGCGGGATGCCGATCACCGCGAAGATGCCCTGCTTGAGCACGTGCTCGAGGGGGCTCTGCGCCCCGTCCAGGGCCGAGGTCGCCGACAGCACCATCACCAGACCGAAGCCCGTCAGCAGCAGCGCCGCCGAGGCGATCAGCAGGAACTCGGTCGACACCGGACGGAAGGCCCGTCCCAGCGAGACCCGGGCCGAGAGACCGGGGCGAGCGTTGGCGTCGGGGGCCTGCCGCGGAGGGGGCGCCGTCGTGGTCACGCGTGTCCCCCTCAGTCGTTCGCTCGAGTCGCTCCGTCGCCCTGGCCCGCGATCCACGCCCGCACCGCGTCGGCGAAGCGTTCGCCGCGGTCGGAGTAGGACGAGAACTGGTCGAAGGATGCCGCCGCGGGAGCGAGGAGAACGGTGTCTCCCTCCCGAGCCACACCCGCCGCCAGTTCGACGACCTGGGCCATGACGTCCTCAGTCTCGGCGTGGTCGACCTCGAACAGCGGCACCGCCGGGGCGTGTCGCGCGAACGCCGCGACGATGTCGCCGCGCTCGGTGCCGATCACGATCGCCGCGCGCACGGCATCGCCCCGTGCGCGCACGAGCTCGCTCAGGTCGACTCCCTTCAGCAATCCGCCCACGATCCAGACGGCGCCGGGGTACGCCGCGAGAGAGGAGGCCGCGGCGTGCGGATTGGTGGCCTTGGAGTCGTCGACCCAGGTGACGCCGGCGTGCGCGCCGACGACCTGGATGCGATGAGGGTCGAGGCGGAAGCGCTCGAGGGCGTCGTGGATGTGACCCGGCGTCGCCCCGAGCGAGCGGGCGAGGGCGCTCGCGGCGAGGATGTTGGCCACGACGTGGGGGGCGGCCAGCCCCTGCGCGGCGAGGTCGGCGACCGTGGTGAGTTCGAGGGCGGAGGTGGCCCGCTCCTCGAGGAACGCACGATCGACGAGGATGCCGTCGACGACGCCGAGATCGCTGGGTCCGGGCACGCCGAGATCGAAGCCGATGGCGCGCGCGCCCTCCATGACCTCGGCATCCTCCACCATCGTGCGGGTCGCGACGTCGGCCTTGTTGTAGACGCACGCCACGCGCGTGCGGGCGTAGACACCCGCCTTCGCATCGCGGTAGGCGTCGGCGCCGCCGTGCCACTCGAGGTGGTCGTCGGCGAGGTTCAGGCACACCGCCGCGTGCGGCGACAGCGCGTCGTCCCCGCTCTGCAGATTGAGGTACCAGAGCTGGTGGCTCGAGAGCTCGACGACCAGGGCGTCGAAGCCGCTCGGATCGCGCACCGCGTCGAGCACGGGGGTGCCGATGTTGCCCACGGGGACGGCGCGAAGGCCCGCGGCCACGAGCATCTCGGCGGTGAGCCGCGTCGTCGTGGTCTTGCCGTTGGTGCCCGTGATCAGGACCCAATCGGCCGGACGCCCGTCCGCACGCACGACCTTGTCGCGCACGCGCCACGCCAGTTCCACGTCGCCCCACAGGGCGATACCCGCGTCCTGCGTCCACCGGACGACCGGGTGATGCGGCGGGAAGCCGGGCGAGGCGACGACCACGTCGGGCGCGAAGTCGGCGAGGGCGGCGGGCACGGCATCCAGCGGCCCCTCGTACAGGTCGGCGCCCAGCACCGGCAGCAGGCGCGCGTACTCGGCGTCCGCCCTCTCCGTTGCGACGAGCACGACGGCGCCGAGTTCGGCGAGCGTGTCGGCGACCGAGAAGCCCGTGACCGACAGGCCCAGCACGGCGACGCGCAGGCCCTTCCAGTCGGCGTGCCAGCTGGTGAGGGAGGACAGGTCGGTCATACGCGTGAGAGCCATTCGACGTAGAAGAATCCGATGCCCGAGACGGCGAGGAGGCCGGCGATGATCCACATGCGCACGACGATGGTGACCTCGGGCCAGCCGCGCATCTCGAGGTGGTGGTGCAGCGGGCTCATGAGGAACAGTCGCTTGCCCTTGGTGGCCTTGAAGTATGCGCGCTGAAGGATCACGGAACCCGAGGCGATGACGTAGACGCCCGCGATCAGCACGAGCAGGATCTCGGTGCGGGTGAGGATCGCCATCGCCGCGATGACCCCGCCGATGGCCATGGAGCCGCAGTCGCCCATGAAGACCTTCGCCTTGGGGGCGTTCCACCAGAGGAACCCGACCAGGGCGCCCACGAACGCGGCCGACACGATCGCCAGGTCGAACGGATCGCGCACGGCGTAGCATCCGGCCTGCACCGCCGGATCGAGCACGTCGGCGCACATCTGCTTGTTCTGCCAGAAGGCCATGAGGCTGTAGGCGCCCACGACGAAGATGCCGGAGCCGGCGGCGAGACCGTCGAGCCCGTCGGCGACGTTCACGGAATTGGATGCCGCCGTGCCGATGAACGAGATCCACGCCAGGTACAGCAGCCAGCCGAGCACGGGACCCAGGGCGAAGAGCGAGAGCACCTGGATGTCGCGGAAGACCGAGATGTACTCCGAGGCGGGGGTCTGGCCGAAGCTGTTGGGGAAGTTGAGGGCGACGACCGCGAAGGGAACCGTCACGATGATCTGGCCGGCGATCTTGCGCCATCCCGACAGGCCCAGGCTGTTCTGGTGGCGCACCTTCATGTAGTCGTCGATGAAGCCGACGACGCCGAACCCGAGCATCAGCCACAGCACCAGCAGCCCCGAGAGCGTCGGCGGATTGTTGCCGGCGTAGGAGCCGATGAGGTAGCCGATCATCGTGCCGAGGATGAAGATCGTGCCGCCCATGGTGGGCGTGCCCCGCTTGGCCCCGTGCGAGGGGTTGTGCACGTTCTCGGGCGTGCGGATGACCTGACCCCAGCCCCATCGCCGGAACCATCGCAGGAACACCGGTGTGAGGAAGAGGGTGAAGGCGAGCGAGATCGCCGCTGCTGTCAGAAGTGATCTCACGCGAACAAGTCTCCCAGACGATCGCCGAGGTGCCGGAGCCCCGCCGAGTTCGACGACTTCACCAGCACGCGATCACCGTCGCGCAGTTCGGTCGAGAGGTAGTCGTACGCGGCGTCCGCGTCGGCGAAGAATACGGCCTCGCCGTCCCACGACCCCTGCGCGATCGCCTCGAGGTACATCCGGCGGGCCTCGGGGCCGATGACGACGATGCGTTGGATGCGCAGTCGCACGGCCAGCAGCCCCACGCGGTCGTGCTCCTCGTCGGCGTACTCGCCGAGTTCGCTCATGGCCCCGAGCACGGCGACCGTGCGCTCGCCCGGGCCGGTGATCTGCGCGAGCGTGCGAAGCGCAGCGGCCATCGAGTCGGGGCTGGCGTTGTAGGCGTCGTTGATGATGCGCACCCGGTCGGAGCCCAGGGGCTGCATGCGCCAGCGCTCGGCGATCTCGACCGTCTCGAGGCGCGCGATCGCGTCGGCGGCCGGCACACCCAGAGCGGTGGCGGCGGCCAGGGCTGCCAAAGCGTTCATGACGTGGTGCTCGCCCAGCACCCGCAGGGTCAGCGTATAGGCCTGCCCGTCGACGAGCAGCTCGGCGCGTGTCCCCGATGCCGAGACCTCGACGTCGACGGCGCGCACCTCGGCGCGCTCGCTGCGGCCGAACCAGCGCACGTCCTGTCCGCGTTCGCGGGCGATCGGTTCCATCGCGGCGACACGCGGATCGTCGACGTTGAGCACGGCGAGCCCCCCTTCGCGGGTGGCCCGAACGAGCTCGCTCTTGGCGTGGAAGGTCGACTCGATGCCGCCGAAACCGCCGGCGTGGGCCATCCCCACCATGAGCACGACGCCGACGTCGGGGGTGACCAGGCCCGCCAGGTGCGCGATCGCGCCGGGCGCGCTGGCCCCGAACTCGCTGACGAGGTAGCGGGTGGCATCCGTCACGCGGAGCATCGTCAGGGGGGCGCCGACCTCGTTGTTGAACGACGCCCGCGGAGACACGGTCTCGCCCTCGTCCTCGAGGATGCGGGCGAGCAGATTCTTGGTGGTCGTCTTGCCGTTGGAACCCGTGATGCCGACGATCTTCAACTCGCCCGCGGCCCGCACGCGGGCGACGACGTCGCGGGCGAGGTCGCTCAGGGCGGTCACGACGTCGGGCACCACGATCTGGCTGACCTCGTCGGCGAGCTCGCGCTCCACGATCGCCAGTGCCGCGCCGCGCTCCCGGGCGGTGCCGACGAAGAGGTGTCCGTCGGTGGTCTCGCCGGGCTTGGCGACGAAGATGTCACCGGGCGCGATCAGGCGCGAGTCGGTGTCGACCGGGCCCGAGACGAGGGTGTCGCCGGTGTCGCCGCGGCGCGTGACGAGACGGCCGCCGAGCACGTCGGCGATGGTGGAGAGGCTGAGAGAGATCATTGCTGTGCGGACGCCCTTTCCGATGTCGCATTCGTTACCGAGACGAGACCGGCGTGCGGGTGTCTCAGCCGAACTTGGGCAGTTCGGGGGTCGTGGTTCCGGAGGGGATGACCCGGTAGGTCTTGAGAACCTGCGTCAGGGCCTTCTGGAACGCGGGCGCGGTGGCCGCCGACGATTTTACCGTCCGCGGTTCGTCGAGGTTGACCTCGACGACGTACTGCGGGTCGTCGGCGGGGGCGAAACCGATCATCGTGGTGAAGTATGCGTCGGACTTGTAGGCGCCCGTGACCGGGTCGGTCTTCTCACCGGTGCCGGTCTTGATCGCCACGCGGTACCCGGGGATCGCGACCTGGTCGGCGAGCGTGCCCTGGGTCGCGACGTTCTCGAGCATCTGCGCGACCGTGTCGGCGGCGTTCTCCGAGACGACCCGCTCGCCCTGGGCGTCGGGGACGTCGGTGACGGTGCCGTCGGCCGCGGTGCAGCCCTCGACGAGGGTCAACGGCATCCGCACTCCCCCGTTGGCGATCGTCTGGTACGCCCCGGCGAGCTGGGGCACGGTGACCGCGAGACCCTGTCCGAACGTGGTGTTGTAGAAGGTCTGCTTGTCCCAGTCCGCCGGATCGCGCAGGATGCCGGCCGACTCGCCGGGGAATCCGACGGCCGTCTGCGCGGTGAGCCCGAACTTCTGGAGGTAGGAGACGCGGGTGTCGAGCGGAATCATCGCGCCGAACTTCGAGATGCCGACGTTGGAGGAGTCGATCAGCACGCCCGTGAGGGTGTAACGGTTCTCGGGGTGCGCGAAGGAGTCGGAGATGCGCGCTTCGCCGTCGAGCGTCTCGCTTGAAGACGCCGTCACCGTCGTGCCGGCGTCGAAGGCCCCGCTGTCGAGGCCGATGGCCGCGGTGATGGCCTTCATGGTGGAGCCCGGCTCGTGCGGGTCTCCGAAGGCGGCGCTGCCGCGATCGCTCTCCGGCGTCGCCGTGGGGTCGTTGGGGTCGACCGTGGGGTACTCCGCGAGCGCCCGGATCTTGCCGGTCTTCGCCTCCACGACCGTGATCGTGCCGCGCAGCGACCCGGTGTTCTGCACCTGCTCGGCGATGAGCTGGCCGAGGTACCACTGCAGGTCGCGGTCGATCGTGAGCGTGAGGGTGCCGCCGTCGACCGCCGGCTGGGTCACGACCTCGGTGCCCGGGAGCACGATGCCGGACGGGCTCTTCTGGAAGACGACCTTGCCGTTGCTGGATGCCAGGCACGAGTCGTCCGCCGACTCGAGCCCCGCGAGGGCCTGCCCGTCGCTGCCGACGAAGCCGAGGAGGTTGCCGCCGACGGCGCCGTCGGGGTAGACCCGCCCCGCCTGCGGCGGGAAGCTGAGGAAGGGCAGCCCGAGATCGGCGAGAGCCCGGTACTGCTCTGTGGAGACGGCCTTGGCGATGACGGCGTACTGGGAGTCGGGGTTGTCGGCCAGCGCGTCCGCGACGATCTTCTGCACGTCACCGGTCTGCATGCCGAGGACGGCGGCGATCCTCCCGGCCAGCTCGGGCCAGTCCGTCGTGATCTTCTTCTGGTCGTCGTCGTAGGTCTCGATGCCTTCGACGGCGAGAGAGGGATCGATCTGCACGTCGTAGCGGTTGATGCTCGACGCCAGCGGCGTGCCGTCGGCATCGACGATGGGGCCGCGCGAGGCGTAGAGCGTGCGCGAGGACTGCAGGCCCATGGAGAGCGAGTCGTCGACGTGCTCACGCGCGTTCACGACCTGGATGTCGATCAGTCGCACCACGAAGGCGACGAGCACGATCAACACGACCGCGAGGGCGACGACGGTGCGACGCCGCGGGGAGCGGGAGGTGGCTGTCGTCATGGCTCTCATCGTGTCGCGGGTGTGGGCAGACCGTCGTTGATCGGCGGGGGTGTCGCGGATCCGGTGCCCGGGGTCGTCGCATCGGCCGGGGCCGTCGACTCCGCCTCGGGAGCCGCGTCGCTGGTCTGGGTGGTCGCAGCCGCCGGGTCGGTGACCAGCGGTACACCCGTGATGAGGGAGTTGCCGACCGAACCGCGGCCCCTGGCATCCACCGACGACGTCGTGTCGGCCGGCTTGCCGGAACCGACGACGGCACCGTCGCTCAGACGCAGGTAGGTGGGCGACTCGTCGATGACCATTCCGAGGGCGGCGGCGTTGGCGGCGAGGTACTGCGGCGAGCTGAGGCCCGCCGTCTCGTCGAAGAGGATCTGCTTCTGGTAGGTCAGGTCGCGCTGCTGCTGCGTGAGCGAGGCGATCTCGAACGAGCTCTGCGTCGTGAGGATGCTCAGCCCCATCTGGGCGAGCACGATGACCAGGGCGCCCGAGACGGCGATGATGCCGAACAGCCGCCGCGGTACCCGCCGCCGGGCGGGAGCCGGAACGACGGTGAGACGACGCTCGCGGACGGGAGTGGGGAAATCGGGGAGGAAGTCGTCGACGACCCGGGGGTCGATGGCCGGGGATGCACTCATACGTCCTCCTGGATCCTCTCGGCCGCACGCAGACGTACGGGGGTGGCACGGGGGTTGGCGGCTCGCTCCTCGTCACTGGCGAGTTCGGCTCCGCGCACGAGGAGGCGGAACGTCGGGGCGTGCTCGGGGAGCTCCACGGGCAGCCCCCGGGGAGCGGTCGAGGTCGACGCGTCGGCGAAGACGCGCTTGACGAGACGGTCTTCGAGCGACTGATACGACAGCACCACGATGCGTCCGCCGACTCCGAGCACCTTCAGCGCGGCCGGGATCGTGCGCTCGAGCACCGACAGTTCGGCGTTGACCTCGATGCGCAGGGCCTGGAAGACGCGCTTGGCGGGATGCCGCTCGCGCAGCACCGCGGCCGGCGTCGCCGCCTGAAGCACGTCGACGAGCTGACCGGACCGCTCCAGCGGCGCTGTCGTCCGGGCGGCGATGATCGCGCGGGCATAGCGCCCGGCGAGCTTCTCTTCTCCGTAGCGCTCGAAGATCCGGCGCAGGTCACCCTCGCCGTACGTGGCGAGCACCTGGGCAGCGGTGACGCCGGTGGTCTGATCCATGCGCATGTCGAGGGGCGCGTCCTGCGCGTAGGCGAACCCGCGGGAGGCCTCGTCGAGCTGAAGGGATGACACTCCGAGGTCGAACAGGATGCCGTCGACCTTCTCGACGCCCGCGGATGCCACGGCCTCGGCGATCCCGTCGTACACCGTGTGCACCAGGGTCACGCGGTCGCCGAATCGTGCGAGCCGCTCCCCCGCGATGCGAAGGGCGTCGGTGTCGCGGTCGAGACCGATGAGGCGGGCCTCCGGGAAGCGCTCGAGGAACGCCTCGGAATGCCCGCCCATGCCGAGCGTGCCGTCGACGAAGACGGAGCCGCGCTTGTGCAGAGCGGGCCCCAGCAGCTCGACGCAGCGCTCGAGGAGGACGGGGGTGTGGATGTCGCGGATGTCCATGTCGACGGGGTCCGATCTTTCGGCTCTGATCCCCATCCGCATCGACCTGGCGCCGGGGAAGTGCGTCAGGGCGTGCGGCTGGGCATCACAGCCGGAGGGTCAGAACAGTCCCGGGATCACCTCCTGCTCCATCTCGGCGTACGTGTCTTCGTTGCTTTCCGCGTAGGCGTTCCACGCCTCGGCGTCCCAGATCTCGGCGTGGGCGCCGACGCCGGTGACGACGAGCTCGCGACCGAGACCGGCGTAGGTGCGCAGTGCCGGGGGAACGGTGATGCGGTTCTGGCTGTCGGGCTTCTCGGCGCTGGCTCCCGAGAGGAACATGCGCAGGAAGTCGCGAGCCTGCTTGTTGCTGAGCGGAGCCTCGCGGATCCGCTCGTGCACGCGCTCGAACTCCTCGGTGCTGAACACGTAGAGGCAGCGGTCCTGCCCCCGGGTGATCACCACTCCGGCGCCGAGATCGTCGCGGAACTTCGCGGGCAGGATGACGCGCCCCTTGTCGTCGAGCTTGGGAGTGTGCGTGCCGAGCAGCATTCGGGCGTCCACCCCCTTCGTCCGGCCTGCGAAGTTTCCTCCACTTTACTCCACTGACCTCCACTTAGCCATTGCCAGACGGATCTTCCGCCGGAACCCGCCGCCGTGTACGGTGTCGCCCACCCCTCGCCCCGACGTGCGGAATCCGCGTGACGACGCGGTTCTCGGCGCTTTCGGCGGACGCAGGAGGTCACGCGTGGAGGAAAAGGGAGGGATTCGCCGCCTGCGGGCGCCATGGTTGATGCCACTCCCCCGGGCGCACGAAAAAGCACCGGCTCCGAAGAGCCGGTGCTTTACAAGAAAATCGGGGGAGCTACTGCCCCTCGTGGCGGCGATCCCACCGCTCGTTCATGCGGTCCATGAACGACGAGCCCGCGGCGCGCGTGGTGCGCGCCTTGGTGCCACCCGTCGATCCGGTTCCGGCGGTCGCCACTGAACCACGCATCGGGGTCACCGCGAAGATCACACCGCCGACCATCAGGAGGAAACCGAGCACCCCGATCGCGATGCCGAGAAAGCCGGTATTGAAGCCGATCGACACACCCACCACCAGGGCTCCGAGCCCGGCGAGGACCAGGATCGAACCGAGGACGATGTTGCGGTAGCTCAGGGCGCGGCTGGGGGCGGTGACGACGTCCGTGTCGTTACTCATGAGATGGCGCTCCATCTCATCCAGCAGACGCTGCTCCTGTTCGGAGAGTGGCATGCATCCCCCTCTATTGTTCGGTGTGGACGATTCTACGTGGGGCGAGGATCACTAGGCTAGGCCCGTGCCGACCTCGCCGGAACCGATCGAAGCTGTTTCCCAGCGACTCGACAACTTCCTCACCGAACAGCTATTGTACGCCGCCGCTCTCGGCCCGGAGGCCGAGATGCTCACGCGTTCCGGCGCCTCCGCGCTCCGCGGCGGAAAACGTCTGCGCGCGCGTTTCTGCCTCACCGGCTGGGAGTGCGTCCGGCCGTCCGTCACCGGCTTCGATGACGCCGCCCTCGCCGTGGCCACGTCGCTGGAGGTCTTCCACGCAGCGGCCCTCGTGCACGACGACCTCGTCGACAATTCCGACACCCGTCGCGGACAACCCGCCGCGCATCGCGCCCTGCAGAGCGCCCATCGTGCGGCGGGATGGACGGGCGACTCCGACGCGTTCGGGCGCTCGGGGGCGATCCTGCTCGGCGACCTCCTCGTCGCCTGGAGCGACGACCTGCTCGAGGAGGGCCTGCGGGGATCCCCCACAGCCGATGAGACCCGGCGGGCGTACGCGCAGATGCGCCGTGACGTGACCATCGGGCAGTTCCTCGACGTCGCGGAGGAGTCGGCCTACACCGTCCACCCCGACGACACGCACGCCGAGCGCGCCCTGCGGGTGGCCTCGTACAAGTCGGCGCGGTACAGCATCCAGCAGCCGCTGCAGATCGGTGCGGCTCTCGGCGGCGCCGCCCCCGCGCAGAGCGACGCGCTGGGTCGCTTCGGCCACGACGTGGGCATGGCGTTCCAGTTGCGCGACGATGTGCTCGGAGTCTTCGGCGACAGCGCCGTGACGGGGAAACCCGTGGGCGACGACCTCCGCGAGGGAAAGCGCACCGTGCTGGTGGCCTACGCCCGCGAAGCCGTCTCACCGCGGGAGCGTCAGGCGATCGACGAGCGGTTGGGCGACCCCGCGCTCGACACCGAGCAGATCGGCATCCTGCAGCGAACCATCGTCGACAGCGGTGCGCTCGCGCGCACCGAGGAACTCATCGCGCACTACGCCCGTCGCGCCGACCTCGCGCTCGCGGAGGCGCCCCTGCGCGCCGACGCGGTCGACGAGCTGCGGGCTCTCGCCCGTGCCGCCACGGATCGCGCGGCCTGACCGGGCGCCGACGGCGACCGACGGCTCAGCCGGACCGGCCACTGGCGCCGAACCCCGCCGATTCAGGCGAGGGTTCGGCCGCGGTCGGCCCCGAGGCCGTGACGACTCATGCGAGGGTCGCGGCCACCCGGCGCACCTCGCTCTTACGGCCCGCACGCAACGCCTCGATGGGGGCGACGCCGATGGTCTGCTCCGGCGTGAGCAACCAGTCGATGGTCTCGTCGGGGTCGAACCCCGCGTCGTGGAGCACGATGATCGTCCCCCGCAGGGCCGGGAGCGGCCGACCCTCGGCGATGAACGCCGCGGGCACCTTGAACACACCGTCACGGCGGGATCCGACGAGGTAGTCCTCGTCGATCAGCCGACGCACACGGCCGAGGGGCTCGTCGAGGAGCTCCACGAGGTCGGGGATCGTCAGCCAGTCGGTTTCGTAACGGGTCGTCTCGGTCACGGTGCAACTATCTCACCCTCCGCCGACGACGCAGCTCGGCGCCGACGTCGTCCCACCTGTCACACGAGTCACACGTGTCACATGAGCCTCACACGTTGACATCCGTATCGCGGCGTGCGAGCGTGGCGGGCAGTCTGACGAACGGAAATCCCCCCACCATGCGACGACTCCCCCTCCCTGCCCCGCCCACGACCCGCCGCGTCGTGGCCGCGTGGCCTGCCGCCGTGGCAGGCACCATCGCCCTCAGCCTCGCCGGAGAGGGCGCGGCGCACGCGGCTCCCCCGACCCCGCCCCTGAGCTCGCTGCCGACCGCGCCGCTCAGGGTGCTTCCGGTGCTCACCGCCCTGAGCGGTGCCGCCACCTACACGGTGCAGCCCGGGGACACCGTGTGGGGCATCGCCCGCGCCAACGGCCTCGACGTCGCCTCGGTGCAGGCCGCGAACGGACTCGGCGCCGACAGCGTCATCCGCCCCGGCCAGGTGCTCGTGCTCGGCGGCGCCCCCGCCGCCCCGACCCCGCCGCCGGCCCCGGCTCCGGCGCCCGCGGCCGTGACGCACGAGGTGCAGCCCGGCGACACCATCTCGGCGATCGCCGCCGCCAACGGCGTGTCGCTCGACGCGGTCCTCAGCGCGAACGGCCTCACCCGCGCCTCGATCATCTACCCGGGCGACGTGCTGCAGATCCCCTCCGGCGCTCCCGCGGCGGCTCCCGCCGCGGTCGCTGCGGTCACCGCCCCCGGCCTCGACGCCGAACAATCCGACAACGCCCGGTTGATCATCCGCATCGGGCGTGAACTCGGCGTCTCCGACCACGGCATCCGGATCGCCCTGGGCACCGCGATGCAGGAGTCGTGGCTGCGCAACCTCGACTGGGGCGACCGCGACTCGCTCGGTCTCTTCCAGCAGCGCCCGAGCATGGGCTGGGGCACGCCCGAGCAGATCCGCGACCCCGATCGTGCGACGCGCGTGTTCTACGGTGGCCCGTCCGACCCCAACGGGTCCACGACCCGGGGCCTGCTGGACATCCCCGGCTGGGAGCAGATGCCCTACGCCGACGCGGCGCAGGCCGTGCAGATCTCGGCCTACCCCGACCGCTACGCGCAGTGGGAGCAGCCCGCCACCACGTGGCTCGCGGTTCTGGGCTGAGTCGCGGCCTACGGTGAGCCGTTGCCCGGGCTCACAGGGGCCGCTCCGTAGACTCGACCCGTGAGCACGAGTCAGCAGGCAGACCCGCTGATCGGCCGTCTCGTCGACGGCCGATACCGGGTGCGTGCGCGCATCGCGCGGGGCGGCATGGCGACCGTGTACGTCGCCACCGACCTGCGGCTCGAGCGTCGGGTGGCGCTGAAGGTCATGCACGGCCACCTCAGTGACGACACCGTGTTCCAGAGCCGGTTCATCCAAGAGGCCCGCTCCGCCGCGCGTCTGAGCGATCCGCACGTGGTGAACGTGTTCGACCAGGGCCAGGACGGCGATATGGCGTACCTGGTCATGGAGTACCTGCCCGGCATCACGCTGCGCGAACTCCTGCGCGAGCACCGGCGCCTCACGATCGATCAGACCCTGACGATCATGGATGCCATCCTGTCGGGGCTCTCCGCCGCCCACCGCGCCGGCATCGTGCACCGCGACGTGAAGCCCGAGAACGTGCTCCTCGCCGAGGACGGCCGCATCAAGATCGGCGATTTCGGCCTCGCCCGGGCGACGACCGCGAACACCGCCAGCGGCGCGCAGCTCATGGGCACCATCGCCTACCTCGCCCCCGAACTCGTCACCCGCGGCACCGCCGACGCACGCAGCGACATCTACTCGCTCGGCATCATGCTGTACGAGATGCTCACCGGCGAGCAGCCGTACAAGGGCGAGCAGCCCATGCAGATCGCCTACCAGCATGCGACCGACTCGGTCCCGCGTCCCAGCGTGAAGAATCCCTCGGTGCCCGAGCAACTCGACGAACTCGTGCTCTGGGCCACCGAGCGACGACCCGATGACCGCCCGCTCGACGCCGGCGCGATGCTGGAGCGCCTGCGCGCGGTCGAGAAGGAGCTGGGGCTCGCGCCCCAGGTCGCACGGGCGGTCGCGGTCGGCACCACCGGGGCTGCCAGTGCCGCCGACTCGCGCGAGCTCACCAAGGTGCTCCCCCAGACCGCGTCGCTGCCCATCGCCACCGCCGAGGAGCCCGACAACGCCGCGCGCCTGCGCACCCGAACCCGCCGTCGCACCACACGCGGCGTCTGGACACTCGTGCTCGTGCTGCTGCTCGCCATCGGCGCGGCGGGAACCGGGTGGTACTTCGGATCGGGCCCCGGCTCTCTCGTGGCCGTTCCCGACGTGTCGCAGCGGAGCTTCGCCGACGCCGAGACGCTGCTGGCGACCAACCAGTTGCGCGCCCAGGCGCAGGAGGTCAACGATCGCGAGATCCCCGCGGGCACGACCGTCGGGTCCGACCCCGCGCCGGGCGAGCGCCTCGACAAGGACACGCTCGTGACCGTGTACGTCTCCGTCGGCCCCGCGACCCACCAGATCCCCGCTCTCGCCGGCAAGAGCGCCGACGAGGTCACCGGTATCCTCCAAGCCGCGTTCGTCGGCGTCCCCGACGAGCCCGCGCGAGAGTTCTCGGATGCCGGTGACGGCACCGTGCTGGCGGCATCCGTCATCCCCCGATCCGGCGGCGACGCCATCGGCTGCACCGACGGCTGCACGGTCTACGAGGGCGACGCCGCGTCGTTGGTCGTGTCGCTCGGTCCCCTCCCCGACGTGTCCGGCGAGTCGCAGTCGCGCGCCGAACGCACGCTCGACGAGGCGGGCCTGAACACCTCCATCTCCGAGCGGTACAGCGACTCCGTGGCATCCGGGGTCGTCATCGGGATCGGCGACCGCGACGGCGAGGGAAACTGGCGCCCCGGAGACACGGTGCCGTTAATCGTGTCGATCGGGCCGGAGCCCGTCGAGATCCCCGGAAACGTCGTGGGGATGACGATCCGCGAGGCGGTGACGGCGTTGGAGGGGCTCGGATTCGAGGTGAACGCCGGCATCGACGACGGCACCCTTCCGCTCGGCTTCAAGTACTGGGACATCTACAAGGTGCGCGCCACGAACCCCAAGGCGGGCGAGACCGCACCCAAGGGCAGCACCATCACCCTGACGCCGACGCTGTAGATCGAACGGTCGGCACGGCTCGGGCGTGGCATCGACGAGCTCGGCCACCGATGGTCATCGCGCCGAGCCCGTCTCAGGGACCTAGCCCCGCACGAACGACGATGCCCCCGACCACGACGGATCGGGGGCATCGGCCTGACGGCGGTGCCGGTCAGCGCTTCTCGAGCTCCTCGGCCACGAGGAAAGCCAGTTCGAGGCTCTGACGGTGGTTCAGGCGGGGGTCGCAGAGGCTCTCGTAGCGGGTGGCGAGGGTAGCCTCGTCGATCTGCTCCGAACCGCCCAGGCACTCGGTCACATCGTCGCCGGTCAGTTCGACGTGGATGCCGCCGGGATGCGTCCCCACCGAGCGGTGGGCCTCGAAGAACCCGCGCACCTCGTCGACGACGTCGTCGAAACGACGCGTCTTGTAACCGGTGGGCGTGGTGATGCCGTTGCCGTGCATCGGGTCGGTGACCCACAGGGGCGTGGCGCCCGAGTCGCGGACCGCTTCGAGCAGCGGGGGCAGGGCTTCGCGGATCTTCCCCGCACCCATGCGCGTGATGAACGTCAGTCGGCCCGGCTCACGCTCGGGGTCGAGCTTGTCGATGAGCGCGAGCGCCATCTCGGGCGTGGTCGTGGGGCCGAGCTTGACGCCGATGGGGTTGCGGATCTTCGAGAAGTAGTCGACGTGCGCGCCGTCGAGCTCGCGGGTGCGCTCACCGATCCACTGGAAGTGCGACGACGTGTTGTACGCGAGCCCCGTGCGCGAATCGATGCGCGTCATGGGTCGCTCGTAGTCCATGAGCAGACCCTCGTGGCCGGTGTAGAACTCCACGCGCGTCAGCTCGTCGAAGTTCGCTCCGGCGGCCTCCATGAACTTGATGGCGCGGTCGATCTCGGTCGCCATGGCCTCGTACGCCTGGTTGGCCGGGGTGCTCGCGAACCCCTTGTTCCAGCTGTGGACCTCGCGGAGGTCGGCGAACCCGCCCTGCGTGAAGGCGCGGATGAGGTTCAGGGTCGAGGCGGCCGTGTGGTACCCCTTCAGCAGTCGTGCGGGATCGGCCCGGCGCGACGCCTCGGTGAAGTCGTAGCCGTTGACGATGTCGCCGCGGTAGGCGGGCAGCGTCACGTCGCCGCGCGTCTCGACGTCGCTCGAGCGAGGCTTCGCGAACTGCCCGGCCATGCGGCCCATCTTGACCACGGGCATCGAGGCGCCGTAGGTGAGCACGACGGCCATCTGGAGCACCGTCTTGATCCGGTTGCGGATCTGCTCGGCGGTCGCGCCGGCGAACGTCTCGGCGCAGTCACCGCCCTGCAGGAGGAACGCCTGACCGGCGGCGGCGCGCGCGAGACGGTCGCGGAGATTGTCGACCTCGCCCGCGAAGACCAGCGGCGGGAGAGTCGCCAGCTCCGCGGATGCCGCGGCCACCGCGCCCTCGTCATACCACTGGGGCTGCTGCTTGATGGGCAGGGATCGCCAGTGGTCGAGGTCGTGGAGCTGCTGATTCACCCCTGAAGTCTAGTGGCGGGACGCGGGCGCCTTCGCCGCCTGGGCGGTGGCCAGACGGTCCTTCACGGTCGAGGCGTAGACGTCCTCGTACCGCTGCTCGCCGAGGCGCTGGAGCGCCACCATGATCTCGTCGGTGACCGAGCGCAGCACGTAACGGTCGCCCTCCATGCCCTCGAACCGCGAGAAGTCCAACGGTTCGCCGATGACGATGCCGACCCGCCCGACACGGGGCAGGCGCTGACCGATCGGCATCACGGCGCCGGTGTCGACCATGACGACGGGGACGACCGGCACGCGAGCCTCGAGCGCCATGCGCGCGATCCCGGTGCGGCCGCGGTAGAGCGTGCCATCGGGGCTGCGGGTGCCCTCGGGATAGATGCCGAGCAGCTCACCGCGACCGAGCACGCCGAGGCCGGTGTTCAGCGAGGCCTCCGACGCCTTGCCGCCGGATCGGTCGATGGGCAACTGACCGGTCGCCTGGAAGAACATGCGGGTGGCCCAGCCCTTCAGACCCTTCCCCGTGAAGTAATCGCTCTTGGCGAGGAACGCCATGCGCCGGTCGATCATGAGCGGCAGGAAGATCGAGTCCGAGAACGACAGGTGGTTGCTGGCGAGGATTGCCGCGCCCTCCGCGGGGATGTTGCGCCGGCCCACCATCCACGGGCGGAAGACGGCCTTGATGACGGGCCCGATGACCACGTACTTCATCAGCCAGTAGAACATCGTCAGCGCTCCTTCCCGGCGAGGTCGGCGACCCCGATGAGGCCGGCGTCGTTGCCCAGACGCGCGATGGCGAACTCGGCGACGGGACGTTCACCGTACCCCGGCAGAGACGTCTCGTACGCGAGCTTCACCGGGGCGAGCAAGTCGGCGCCCAACTGCGCGACGCCACCACCGATGACGAACAGCTCGGGATCGAGGACGGCCTGAAAGCCCCCGCACGCCTCGCCGAGGGCGGTGGCGACGCGGCGGAGGGCCTCGATCGCGCCCGCGTCGCCCGCGAGCACCAGTCGCGAGACGGCCGGCCCGGGAATGGCGCCCCTCTCTTCGCGGATCGCGGCGAGGGCAGCGCCGATGCCGCCCTCGTCGGCGATGGCGTTCGCCTCGCGCTGCAGGGCGCGCCCCGAGGCGTACTGCTCCAGGCATCCGTTCTGCCCGCACCCGCACGGATGGCCGCCGCGCACGAAGCGCATGTGGCCGAGCTCACCGCCGATGCCGTGGCCGCCACGGAAGAGTTCGCCGCCGCTGACGACGGCGCCGCCGACCCCGGTGCCCATGGTGAGCATCACCATGTCGTGCACGCCGCGACCCGCCCCGAAGCGGTACTCGCCCCAGCCGGCGGCGTTCGCGTCGTTCTCGATGGTGACGGGGGCGTCGAGGCGTCGTTCGAGGCGAGCGCGCAGCGGCTCGTCGCGCCAATCGATGTTGGGGGCGTAGATGACGGTGCTGCGGTCGAGGCTGATGAAGCCGGCGGCCGCGACCCCGATCGCGTGGATGTCGTGCGCGCGACGCAGGTGCTCGGCCATGTCCACCACGGCGTCCACGAGGGCCGAGGGGTCGATGGGGGTGTCGACGCGGAGCTTCTCGATGATGGTGCCGTCGTCGTCGACGACGCCTCCCGCGATCTTCGTGCCCCCGATGTCGATGCCGACGTTCTGCACCGTGCTCCCTTCCGGGCCGACCGAGCGGCGCGGCCCGGTGAAGTCTAGCCATGCCGCGTGCGCGGCGCGGGACACCGCGTCCCGGTGCGGCCGGAAATGGTGCGGATAGACTCGACGCACCGCTCGACGTTCTTTCCGGTGCCGAAGGAGTTACCGTGATCCAGTTCGACCTTCCCCTCGTCGTCCCCGCAGATCCGGATGCCAACGTGTCCGACCTGCTCGCCGACCGTGTGCGGGCGACCCCCGATCGTCCGCTGTTCGCCGTCCCCGATGCCGGCGGATGGCGCGACGTGACCGCCGCCGAGTTCGAACGGCAGGTGATCGTCCTGGCGAAGGGTTTCGTCGCCGCGGGGGTGCAGCCGGGTGAGAAGGTCGCCTTCATCGCCCGCACCACGTACGACTGGACGCTCGTGGACTTCGCGCTGTTCTACGCCGGCGCCGTGATGGTGCCGGTGTACGAGACGAGCTCCCCCGCGCAGATCTCCTGGATCCTGGCGGATTCGGGTGCCATCGCGGTGGTGCTCGAATCCGCAGAACACGCCGAGCGGCTCGACGAGGTGCGCAGCGACGTCCCCCTCGTGCGCGAGGTGTGGGCGATGCACGCGGGCGACCTCGACACGCTCGTGGCACGCGGCACGCACATCACCGACGAAGAGATCGAGCGGCGCCGCCACCTCGCGAGAGCGTCGGATATCGCGACCCTCATCTACACCTCGGGCTCGACCGGGCGTCCGAAGGGCTGCGTGCTGGTGCACAGCAACTTCGTGGAGCTGGCGCGCAACTCGGCCAAGGCGCTGCACGAGGTCGTCGAGACGCAGGGTGCCTCCACGCTGCTCTTCATCACGACGGCTCACGTGTTCGCGCGCTTCATCTCGCTGTTGAACGTGCATGCGGGGGTGAAGACGGGCCACCAGCCCGACACGAAGCAGCTGCTCCCCGCGCTCGGGACGTTCCAGCCGACCTTCCTCCTCGCCGTCCCGCGCGTGTTCGAGAAGGTCTACAACTCGGCCGAGCAGAAGGCAGAGGCCGGCGGCAAGGGCAAGATCTTCCGCGCGGCCGCCGACGCCGCGATCGAGCACTCGCAGCGCCTGCAGGACGGCAAGAGGATCCCGCTGGGGCTCAAGCTCAAGTTCGCGCTCTTCGACAAGCTCGTCTACACCAAGCTCCGGGATGCCATGGGTGGACGCGTCGTCTACGCGGTGTCGGGGTCGGCTCCTCTCGGCCCGCGACTGGGCCACTTCTTCCGCAGCCTCGGCGTCATCATCCTCGAGGGGTACGGACTCACCGAGACCACCGCCCCCGCCACGGTGAACCTGGCGACGAAGTCGAAGATCGGCACGGTCGGCCCCGTGCTTCCGGGCGTCGGCGTGCGACTCGCCGACGACGGCGAGATCCAGGTGCGTGGCATCAACGTGTTCCGCGAGTACTGGCAGAACCCCGAGGCCACGGCCGAGGCGTTCGACGGGGAGTGGTTCAAGACCGGCGACATCGGAGCGTTCGACAGCGACGGGTTCCTCGCCATCACGGGTCGCAAGAAGGAGATCATCGTCACCGCCGGTGGGAAGAACGTCGCCCCCGCCGCTCTCGAGGATCCGATCCGCGCCAACCCGATCGTCGGTCAGGTCGTCGTGGTGGGAGACCACAAGCCCTTCATCGCGGCGCTGGTGACCCTCGACTCCGAAATGCTGCCGACGTGGCTCGCCAACAACGGGCTGCCCTCCGACATGTCGCTCGCCGACGCGGCCGAGAACGAGAAGGTGCGCGCTGAGGTGCAGGGCGCCGTCGACCGCGCCAACACCCGCGTGTCGCGTGCGGAATCGATCCGCAAGTTCACGATCCTCCCCACCGAGTGGACCGAGGCCAGCGGACACCTGACGCCCAAGATGAGCATCAAGCGCAACGTCATCGTGTCGGACTTCGCCGACGACATCGAGGACCTGTACGCCGTGCCGGTCAACACGACCAACGTGTCGCTGCCCTGACGCACATGACGGCAGCGGCCCGGTCCCCTCGGGGAGCCGGGCCGCATCGCGGTATCGGGTCTCACCCGCCCCCGCCTCAGAACCAGTCGCTCTCGCGAACCTGTCGCATCGCCTCGCGCCGCGTGTCGGCGGGCAGGCGCGAGAGGTAGAGCATGCCGTCGAGGTGGTCGGTCTCGTGCTGCAGGGCCTGCGCCAGCAGACCCTCGCCTTCGAGTTCGACCGGGTTGCCGTCGAGGTCGATGCCCACGACTTTCGCCCACGGGTAGCGGAGGGCGTCGTGCCAGAGGCCCGGCACCGAGAGGCATCCCTCGCCCACCGCCTCCGGCTCGCCGCGTGTCTCGACGAGAACGGGGTTGAGCACGTAGCCGATGTCGCCGTCGATGTTGTAGCTGAAGGCGCGCAGGCCCACGCCGATCTGAGGGGCTGCCACGCCGGCGCGACCGGGCAGTTCGACGGTGTCGATCAGGTCCTGCACGAGGGCACGGACACCGTCGTCGATCTCACCGATGGGCACGCTGACGGCGCGCAAGACCGGGTCGCCGAACAGACGGATCGGACGCACGGTCATGCGGCGGCCACCGGGGATCGCAGCCCCTCGACGACGGCCGCGGCGAGCTCGCGCGCCGCCTGCCGCGTCGAGGGTTGCAGATCGCGGAACGTGATCGCGCTGCCCGCGGCGATGCGCGCGTCGTACGGCATCCGGATGACCGTGCGCACCCGCGAGCGGAAGTGCGCCTCGAGTTCGCTCTCGCGCACGAGGGGGGTGCCCGGCCGCGAGTTGTTCAGGACCACGACGGCGTCGCGCACACGCGCGGCGTAACCGTTCGTCTCGAGCCAGGTGAGGGTCTCGGAAGCGAGGCGGGCCTCGTCGACCGAGAGCCCCGCGACGATCACCACGGTGTGGGCGAGTTCGAGCGTCGCCCCCATCACGGAGTGCACGATGCCCGTGCCGGTGTCGGTCAGCACGATCGAGTAGTAGTGCGCGGCCACGTCGGCGACGTGCCGATAGTCGTCGTCGCTGAACGCCTCCGATACCCGCGGATCGGCATCGGATGCCAGCACGTCGAGGCGCGTGGCATCGCGGGCCACGATCGAGGAGACGTCGTGGTAGCCGGCGACCTCGTCGTGGGAGCGCACGAGATCGCGCACGGTCCGTCCGTTCGGCCGCCCCACGCGGTCGGCGAGCGTCCCGCGATCGGGATTGGCGTCGACGGCGATGATGCGGTCGTCGCGGGCATCGGCGAGGGCCATCCCGAGCAACGATGTGACCGTGGTCTTGCCCACCCCGCCCTTGCGCGAGAGCACCGGCACGAAGCGTGCGCCACCGGTCAGCGGCGCGGCGATGCGCTGGTCGAGGTCTTTTCGGTCGCGGGCGCGGCGGCCGTCGCCGAGATTGATGCGGTGTCCGGAGATCGAGTAGACCAGCTGCTGCCAGAGTCCCTCGGGCTCGGGTCGGGAGATCTGGCGCGGGTCGAGCAGACGGTCAGCGGTGAGCAGGTCGGAGCTCTCTCGGGCGTCGTCGATCTGACCGATGCGCTTCGACGTCAGCGTGACCTCGGGCGCGGGCGTGCGGACGCGTTCCATCGCGTGCGCCCTGTCGACGCGCGCGGTCTCGTCGGCGGCGCGTGCGGCCTCATCGGCCTGGTGCGCTCCGCGGCGCGTGAGCGGGAGGGTGCCGATCGCACCCGTCGCCGCGCGCTCGGCACGGGTGGCGGGCACGGGACCGGTGCCCGTGGCGGCGGCTGCGGTAGCGACAGCGCCCGTGACCGGGGCGGCGGCGTCCTCAGCCGCGACGGGGCCGGTCGTGGGAGAGGTCGCCGGCGCGGTGGCGTCGCCCTTCGCCTCGGTCGCCGCCGCGGGCGTGGGTACCGGTCCGGTCGTCTGGACACCGGTGCGCTGCGGCGCGGGATCCGACGTCGCAGACGGTACGGCGCTCGACGTCACGGTCGTCTCGGTGTCGGGGGTGTGTTTCTCGGATGCCACGTCGTCCTCCTCCGGGGCCGTTGCCGACTCGCTCGCGGGCTCGTCCGTCTCGACCGCGGGAGCGGATACGGCGTCGTTCTCGTTCTCGTCGGCGCGGCTGCGATCGACGGCGGGAATCCACGGCGCGTGGGTGAGGGCGGCGCCCGACGCCGCGGCATCCCGCACCTCGGGGGCGTCGGCCGCCGGCTGCACGGCATCGCCGGGATCGTGCGAGCTCTGCGGCGACGGGGCGTCTGTCACGCTCGTCCCGAACAGATCGTCGGGATCTGCGGCGTCGGCCTCGAACAGCTCGACCTCGTCGACGATCTCGGCGTCGTGCAGGTCGGCATCGAGCAGGTCGGCGCCGTGCAGGTCGGCGTCGAGGACGTCGTCCCGCGCACCGGCGTGATCGAGCGTGGCGGCCCCGGCGTCGGACCCATCCTCCGTGTCGTGTCCGCCGTCGCGCGGACCCGGCTCGTGCGAGGCCGCCGTGGTCGCGGACGCACCCGAGCCCTCGGGGATGTCCTGCGTGTCGGATCCGTGCTCGGAAGACTCCCGGTGCTCCCTGGCATCCGGCTCGTGCTCATCGCCCGCGTCGGCGCGCTCGGCGTCGTCCGCATCGGCGTGCACCGCGTCCCGCGGCTCTGCGTCGTCCGCGCCGGAGGACTCGGTGTGATCGGTGTGATCGGTGTGCGGGTCGACGTCGTGCGCGTGCTCGACATGATCGGCATCCGGGATCTGCGCGTACGGGATCTCGGCACCGTGCCCGTCGTCGACGAGCTCGGCGTCCTGCACATCGTGGCTCTCGTCACCGTCGGTCGACGCCGCGTCGTCGGAATCGTCGTGGGGCTCGAGGATGACGTCGCCGGTCGGGAGCAGTTCGACGTGGTGCACCCGATCGATCTGGCGGTCGCCATCGTCGGATCGGCGCTCGCCGAGCGTCTCGAGAAGGGGACGATCGGGGTCGTCGATGGGAAGCTCGTCTTCGATCACGTCGTCGTCGAGGTCGTCGTCGCCGGCCACGGGCAGGTCGACGTTGACCTGCGCGATGTGCCCACCGAGGATCGTGATGCTGGCGGTATCGAGGTTCCCGCTCTCGTCGAGGACGCCGTGATCGGCGTTCTCGTCGGGGTTCGCGTCGGTGCGGTCGGGGGTCACTGCGGTCTCCAAACGGAAGGAGGGCGCGAAAGCGCCCCCTCCCAGGCTACTGCGACGGGCGGATCACCAGCAAAAGGTCTCCTGCTTCGACCTGCTGTGTGCTACCGATCGCGACACGCTCGACGACCCCCTCGACGGGCGACGTGATCGCCGCCTCCATCTTCATCGCCTCGATGGACGCGACCGCCTGCCCCGCCGACACCCGGTCGCCCGGGTTTGCCTTCATCGTCACGACGCCCGAGAAGGGAGCCGCGACCTGGCCGGGCTTGGAGGTGTCGGCCTTCTCGGCCTGGCGCGCCTCGACGTCGATCGAGCGGTCGCGCACGAACACCGGACGCAGCTGGCCGTTGAGGGTCGTCATCACCGTACGCATGCCCTTGTCATCGGCGTCGCCGACGGCCTCGAGTCCGACGAACAGCTGAACGCCCCGCTCGATCTCGACGACGTGCTCCCCGCCCGCGCGCAGACCGTAGAGGTAGTCCGCGGTGTCGAGCACGCTGAGGTCGCCGTAGTTCGCCCGCATCTCCTCGAACGTCCGGGTCGGGCCGGGGAACAGCAGGCGGTTCAGACGAGCACGTCGCTCGCCCGAATTCCCCGCGAGGGCGGCGGTGTCGTCGTCGGTGAGCGGGGTGACGCCGATCTTGGCATCCCGGCCCGCGAGCACCTTGGAGCGGAACGGTTCGGGCCAGCCGCCCGGCAGATCGCCCAGCTCACCCGCCATGAACGACACGACCGAATCGGGCACGTCGTACTTCTCGGGGTTCTGCTCGAAGTCGGCCGGGTCGGCCTTGACCGCTGCCAGGTGCAGGGCGAGATCCCCCACGACCTTCGACGACGGCGTGACCTTCGGCACGCGGCCCAGGATGCGGTCGGCGGCGGCGTACATGTCCTCGATGAGTTCGAAGTCATTGGCGAGGCCCAGCGCGATCGCCTGCTGACGCAGGTTCGACAGCTGCCCGCCGGGGATCTCGTGGCGGTACACGCGGCCCGTGGGCCCTGCCAGGCCCGACTCGAACGGGCGGTACAGGTGACGCACCGCCTCCCAGTAGGGCTCGAGGTCGCTCACGGCTCCGAGGTCGAGACCCGTGTCGCGCTCGGTGTGCGCGAGGGCGGCGACGAGCGCCGACAAGGACGGCTGGCTGGTGGTGCCCGCCATGGGCGCGGCGGCGGCGTCCACGGCATCCGCCCCCGCGGCGGACGCGGCCAGCAGCGTGGCGAGCTGTCCTCCGGCGGTGTCGTGCGTGTGCACGTGGACGGGCAGGTCGAACCTGTCGCGCAGCGCCGAGACGAGCTTCGCCGCCGCGGTGGGGCGCAGCAGGCCCGCCATGTCCTTGATGGCCAGGATGTGCGCGCCCGCGTCGACGATCTGCTCGGCGAGACGCAGGTAGTAGTCGAGGGTGTACAGGCTCTCGGCCGGGTCGAGCAGGTCTCCGGTGTAGCAGACCGCGACTTCGGCGACCGCGGTGCCGGTGGCGAGCACGGCGTCGATCGCCGGACGCATCTGCGACACGTCGTTGAGCGCGTCGAAGATGCGGAAGATGTCGACCCCGGATGCCGCGGCTTCGGCGACGAAGGCGTCGGTGACCTGCGTGGGGTACGGCGTGTAGCCGACGGTGTTGCGCCCGCGCAGCAGCATCTGGATGGCGATGTTGGGCAGCGCCTCACGCAGGGCGTCGAGACGCTCCCACGGGTCCTCGCCCAGGAAGCGCAGGGCGACGTCGTACGTCGCCCCGCCCCATGCCTCGACCGAGAGCAGACCCGGCGTCAGGCGGGCGACGTGCGGGGCGACGCGCACGAGGTCGCGGGTGCGCACGCGGGTGGCCAGGAGGGACTGGTGCGCGTCGCGGAAGGTGGTCTCGGTCACGGCGAGGGCGGTCTGCTCGCGCAGGGCACGGGCGAAGCCGACCGGACCGAGCTGCCGGAGGAGCTGCCGGGAACCCGCCGGGGCGGGCGCTGCGAGGTCGAGGCGCGGGAGCTTCGCGCCGGGGTCGATCGAGAGGGGGTTCTCCCCGTTCGGACGGTTGACCGTGGTGTCGACGAGCCACGACAGCACTTTGGTGCCGCGGTCCTTGGATTCGCGTCCGCGCAGCAGCTCGGGGCGCTCGTCGATGAAGGACGTGCTGAGGTCGCCCGCGACGAAGGCCGGGTCGTCGAGGACGGCCTGCAGGAACGGGATGTTCGTGGAGACCCCGCGGATGCGGAACTCGGCCAACGCGCGACGGGCGCGAGCGACCGCCGCGGGGAAGTCCCGACCCCGGCACGACAGCTTCGACAGCATCGAGTCGAAGTGCGGGCTGACCTGGGAACCCGCGGCCGTGGTGCCGCCGTCGAGGCGGATGCCGGCACCTCCCGGCGAGCGGTAGGTCGTGATCTTTCCGGTGTCGGGGCGGAAGCCCTGCGTAGGGTCCTCGGTCGTGATGCGGCACTGCAGCGCGGCGCCCCGCAGATGGATGTCGTCCTGCTGCAGGTGCAGGTCGGCGAGCGTCTGTCCCGCGGCGATCCGCATCTGCGACTGCACGAGGTCGACGTCGGTGACCTCCTCGGTCACGGTGTGCTCGACCTGGATGCGCGGGTTCATCTCGATGAAGACGACCTCACCCGCGCGAGGACCCGCGGTCTCGAGCAGGAACTCCACCGTGCCGGCGTTCTGGTACCCGATCGAGCGGGCGAAGGCCACGGCGTAGCGGTGCAGATCCTGACGCACCGCATCGTCGAGGTTGGGGGCGGGAGCGATCTCGATGACCTTCTGGTGGCGCCGCTGCACCGAGCAGTCGCGCTCGAAGAGGTGCACCGTCTCGCCCGTGGCATCCGCGAGGATCTGCACCTCGACGTGACGCGGGCGCTGCACGGCCTGCTCGAGGAACATGCGGGGGTCGCCGAAGGCGCTCTGCGCCTCGCGCATCGCCTCGGCCAGCGCCGGCGCCAGCTCGCCCATGCTCTCCACGCGACGCATGCCGCGCCCGCCACCGCCCGCGACGGCCTTGGCGAAGATCGGGAAGCCGATCTCCTCCGCCTGGGCGAGCAGCGCGTCGATGTCGTCGGAGGCCGGTGTGGAGCGCAGCACCGGAACGCCCGCGGCGATCGCGTGCTCCTTCGCAGTGACCTTGTTGCCCGCCATCGACAGCACCTCGGCGGGCGGCCCGATGAACGTGATGCCGTGAGCCGCGGCCTTCTCGGCGAGCTCCGGGTTCTCGGAGAGGAAGCCGTACCCCGGGTAGATGGCATCCGCCCCGCATTCGCGCGCGACGCGGATGATCTCGTCGACGTCGAGGTAGGCGCGCACGGGATGACCGCGCTCGCCGATCTGGTAGGCCTCGTCGGCTTTGAGCCGGTGAAGCGACGCACGGTCCTCATAGGGGTAGACCGCGACGGTGCGGGCTCCTACCTCGTAGGCTGCGCGAAACGCTCGGATGGCGATCTCGCCGCGGTTCGCGACCAGGATCTTCGAAAACATGCGCACCTCAGGTCGATCTGGCGGGGCTGAATGTGCTCACAGCCTAGGGGAAGGTAACGTGGACTCTCGTGCACGTACTCTCCGTCAGCTCACTCAAAGGCGGGGTCGGCAAGACGACCGTGACACTCGGGCTGGCTTCCGCAGCCTTCGCACGTGGCGTTCGCACTCTCGTCGTCGACCTCGACCCGCAATCCGACGTGTCGACCGGCATGGACATCTCGGTGGCCGGCCGTCTCAACATCGCCGATGTCCTGGCGAACCCGAAAGAGAAGGTCGTGCGTCAGGCGATCACCTCGAGCGGGTGGGCCAAGGTGCATCCGGGCACCATCGACGTGCTGATCGGCAGCCCGTCGGCCATCAACTTCGACGGCCCGCACCCCAGCGTCCGCGACGTCTGGAAGCTCGAGGAGGCCCTCGCCACCATCGAGAGCGAGTACGACCTCGTGCTCATCGACTGCGCCCCCTCGCTCAACGCCCTCACGCGCACCGCGTGGGCGGCGAGCGACCGCGTCGTCGTCGTCACCGAGCCGGGATTGTTCTCCGTCGCCGCCGCCGACCGCGCCCTCCGCGCGATCGAGGAGATCCGTCGCGGCCTCTCCCCTCGCCTGCAGCCGCTCGGCGTCGTGGTCAACCGCGTGCGCCCGCAATCGATCGAGCACCAGTTCCGCATCAAAGAGCTGCGCGACATGTTCGGCCCCCTCGTGCTCAACCCGCAGTTACCCGAGCGCACCTCGCTCCAGCAGGCGCAGGGTGCCGCGAAGCCGCTGCACGTGTGGCCCGGCGATTCGGCGCAGGAGCTCGCCGCCGACTTCGACGCACTGCTCGACCGGATCGTCCGCACCGGCCGCATCCCCGTCGCGGGCGACGCCCCCCAGGCCTGAACGTCCCCTCTCCGGTCCCACGCCGCGCCCGTCGACCCACCTGGACCGGCGCGCCGCGCCGCTCGTGGGCCGTGGGATCGGTCGCGGCATCCGTGACTGAAGGGGTTTGCGGTCCGCTCCCCCATGGTCTCGAGAAACGCCATCCGCTGCGAGAAACACATCGTTGACGCGTTTCCGCCTGTGGAACGCGTTTCTCGCGGCAGCATCCCGCCGTGTCACCGCGTTTCCGCCCGCGGATCGCGTTTCTCACGGCCAGTCGACGTATGTCACCAGATCCTCAGTGGGTCGCCGCCGACCGCGCGGTTCTCGGGCGTAGCCGCCGATTCCGCCCCCTCACGCACACGAGAAACGGCATCCACCGCAAGACACACATCGTCAACGCGTTTCCGCCCGCGGATCGCGTTTCTCAAAGCAGCACCCACACGTGTCACCGCGTTTCCGCCCGCAGATTAAGTTTCTCACCGTGAGTCGCTCTCCGTCATCCTCAGCGGGTCGCCGACGACCGCGCGACTCGCAGGCGTAGCCGCCGATCCGGCCCCCTCACGCACACGAGAAACGGCATCCACCGCAAGACACACATCGTCAACGCGTTTCCGCCCGCGGATCGCGTTTCTCGAAGCAGCACCCCAACGCGCCATCGCGTTTCCACACGCCGATCGCGTTTCTCACGGCAGCACCCCAACGCGCCATCGCGTTTCCGCCCGCGGATCGCGTTTCTCGAAGCAGCACCCCAACGCGCCAGCGCGTTACCGCCGCCGATCGCGTTTCTCACGGCAGCGCCCGTTTGTGTCGACGCTCATCCCCCGCGGTTCGCGTGGCTCACGGCGGCACCCCGCCGATCGCCTCACTCACTGCAGCGCCCGTTTGTGTCGACGCTCATCCCCCGCGGTTCGCGTGGCTCACGGCGGCACCCCGCCGATCGCATTCAACACGGGCGTTACGACCACGAACGACGGATAACCCCGGATGCCGAGGCAGAAGGGGCTCGGAGACCGGGCGGTGACGCCTCAGGCGGTGCGGGCGGCGCGGCGCGCGGCGAGTTCGTCCACCGCGTCAGGCTGGGCGGTCTCGAAATCGACGAGGGTCGACTCCACCTCGCGCAGGACCTTGCCCACAGCGATGCCGAACACGCCCTGGCCACGGCTCACGAGGTCGATCACCTCGTCGTTCGAGGTGCACAGGTACACCGAGGCACCGTCACTCATGAGCGTCGTGCCCGCCAGATCGCGGATGCCGGCAGCGCGCAGCTGCTCGACAGCGGTCCGGATCTGCTGCAGCGAGATACCGGTGTCGAGCAGTCGCTTGACGAGCTTCAGCACGAGGATGTCGCGGAAGCCGTACAGGCGCTGCGAACCCGACCCGCTCGCGCCGCGGACCGTCGGGACGACCAGTTCGGTGCGCGCCCAGTAGTCGAGCTGACGGTAGGTGATACCGGCGGCACGCGCGGCGACGGCGCCGCGATAACCGGTGTCGTCGTCCATCTCGGGCAGACCGTCGGTGAAGAGGAGGTCAGCGGCGAACCGAGGTTCACCGAGTGCGTCGCCAGCGTTCATGCCCGCGTCCCTCCTCTTCGGTTGATGTCTTCCACGCTAGATCAGCGAGGGTTCCCCGGCAATGACATCCGCTCCGAGGGGCGCGGCGTGTCGCGATCAGGAGAGCATCCGGTCCAGGGCGTCGCGGACGAACATGGTGCGCACCTCGTCGAGACGCGCCGCCAACTCGGGGGCGAGCTCGCTCGCACGCGCCCGCGACGGCGCGTCGGGGCGGCGAAGCAGCGCCGACAACGCCGACTCCACGAGCGACACCTCGCGCTCGGCACTCTGGCGCAATGCCCGCACGTGGCGAGGCTCGATACCGTGCCTGTCGAGGGCGACGAGCGCCCGCAGGAGCGCGACCGTCTGCTCCGGGTAGCTCTCGGCTCCGACGATCACGCCGGTGCTCACGGCGTCGTTCAGCAGCTGGGGTCCGGCCCCTGCGGCGGCGAGCAGCTCGTCGCGGCGGTATCGGCGCGGGGCGCTCGTCATCGAGGGGATGGACGTGGGCGGCGCGGGGTTGCGGCCGGCGTCGAGGTCGGCGAGGTAGTCGCGGATGACGACGAGCGGCAGATAGTGGTCGCGTTGCAGCGTCAGAGCCAGACGCAGCCGTTCGAGGTCGGCGGGCGAGAACTTGCGGTATCCCGACTCGGTCCGCGTCGGCGAGACGATGCCCTGCACCTCGAGGAACCGCAGCTTGCTGGAGGTGAGCGCGGGGAAATCGGGCGTCAGGCGCGCGAGCACCTGCCCGATACTCAGCAACCCCGCAGCCGTCTGACGACCACGGGACGGGGCTGCCGCCATCAGTGCTCTGCCGCGGGCAGATCGACCGGCGAACCGAAGAAGTTCAGGCGGAACTTGCCGATGCGCACTTCGCTGCCGTTGACGAGCGCGGCGCGGTCGACACGCTCGCCGTTGACGTAGCTGCCGTTGAGCGAGCGCTGGTCGACGATCTCGAAAGCCGTTCCCGTGCGTGTGATCTCGGCATGGCGACGCGACACGGTGACGTCGTCGAAGAACAGGTCGGCCTCGGGGTGACGGCCGACGGTGGTGATGTCGGTGTCGAGCAGGTAGCGGGCGCCGGTGGTGGGCCCCGACCGCACGATGAGCAGGGCGGCACCGGAGGGAAGGGCGCCGATCGCCTCGACCTCGGCCTCGGTCAGATCGGCGCCGAAGGGGACGAACGACAGATCGGCGTCGTGGGTCTGGGTCGTGTCGTGCGAACCGGCGGCAGCTTCGCCTGCACGCCGGATGTCGTCTCGCTCGAATCGGCTGGTCTCGTCCACGGCTTCTCCTTCTCATTCACCATAACCGACCGAATCACCCCGGAAGGGCGACCGGCCTCGAGCGGGCCAGGGTGATGCGTGATGTGTCTCGCCCCGCCGACACCGGCACCGCGGTTCGGGGCGCGAAGCGGTCGACGAGACACTCGAACCTATCGACCCGAGCACGCCCGTGTCGAGTCCGGGCGGCGGTGCGCGTCGTGCTCCGACCCCGCGAAGAGCGACACCGCTCCCAGGGCCCTCCTCGGATGCCGTAACTAGTGTCGGAGCATGAGGTCCTCACAGGCGCCGCGTCGGCGCACCCTTCCCGCCGTGCTGGCCGCCGCATTCCTGGCCGCTGCAGCCCTCCTCGTTCCGGCCCTTCCCGCCGCCGCGCACGACGAGCTGGTCGCGACCGACCCGACCGCCGACGCGGTGCTCGAGGCGTTGCCGGCGGAGATCACGCTGTCCTTCAGCGCCGATGTGCTCCCCGACGCGGGCGCGACGGTGGTCGAGGTCACCGACGCCTCGGGCGCCTCGCTGACCGACGGCGCTCCCGAGGCCGCGGGCGCCGAGGTGACGCAGGCGTTGGCCGGACCGGCATCCGGTGCCGTCACCGTGCGCTGGCGCGTGGTGTCGAGCGACGGCCACCCCATCGACGGCGAGTTCGCGTTCTCCGTCCCGACCGCCTCCCCCACCCCGACACCGTCGGCGTCGCCGTCGGCGACCGCGTCCCCCACCGCCTCGGCGAGTGAGGCGGCGACGCCCGCCGCGCCGACCGAATCCCCCGCGGCCCCGGTCGACGCGGCGGCACCGGCGTCTCCGTTGCCGTGGATCCTCATCGTCGTGGCGCTGGTGATCGTGGCGGGTGTGCTGGTGTACGTCTTCGCCTCGCGAGGACCACGAAACACCGCCGGAGGCGCCACCGCCGGGCGATAGGCTGGAACCATGCCTCATTACGATCTGGTCATTCTTGGTGCGGGTCCCGGCGGGTACGTCGCCGCCGTCCGCGGCGCACAGCTCGGACTGTCGGTCGCGATCGTCGAAGAGAAGTACTGGGGCGGTGTGTGCCTCAACGTCGGCTGCATCCCCTCGAAGGCGCTCCTGCGCAACGCCGACCTCGCGCACACGTTCCACGCGAAGGCCGACCTGTTCGGCATCTCGGGCGACGTGCACTTCGACTTCGGCAAGGCGTTCGACCGCTCGCGCAGCGTCGCCGCCGGCCACGTCAAGGGCATCCACTACCTGATGAAGAAGAACAAGGTCACCGAGTACGAGGGTCGCGGCTACTTCGCCGACGACCACACGATCGACGTGACCAAGACCGATGGCTCGAAGGAGCAGGTCACCTTCGACAACGTCATCATCGCCACGGGCTCGACCGTGCGCCTCCTCCCCGGTGTCACCCTCAGCGAGAACGTCGTCACCTACGAGGAGCAGATCCTCACCCGCGAGCTCCCCGAGTCGATCGTCATCGTCGGCGCCGGCGCCATCGGCATGGAGTTCGCCTACGTCATGACGAACTACGGCGTGAAGGTCACGATCATCGAGTTCCTCGACCGCGCCCTCCCCAACGAGGACGCCGAGGTCTCGAAGGAGATCCAGAAGCAGTACAAGGGCTACGGCGTCGACATCCTCACCTCCACCAAGGTCGACTCCGTCACCGACCACGGCGACAAGGTCACCGTCGCCTACACCGCGAAGGACGGCTCGACCGGATCGATCGACGCTGACCGCGTGCTCATGTCGATCGGTTTCGCACCCAAGGTCGACGGTTTCGGCCTCGAGAACACCGGTGTGAAGCTCACCGAGCGCGGCGCCATCGAGATCGACGACCACATGCGCACGAACGTGCCGCACATCTACTCGATCGGCGATGTCACCGCCAAGCTGCAACTCGCCCACGTGGCCGAGGCGCAGGGCGTGGTCGCCGCCGAGACGATCGGCAAGGCCGAGACGCAGACGCTGGGCGACTACCGCAACATGCCGCGCGCGACGTTCTGCAACCCGCAAGTCGCCTCGTTCGGCCTGACCGAGCAGCAGGCGCGCGACGCCGGGCACGACATCAAGGTCGCGAAGTTCCCCTTCTCGGCCAACGGCAAGGCGAACGGCCTCGGCGAGCCGGTCGGTTTCGTCAAGCTCGTCGCCGACGCCGAGACCCTCGAGCTCATCGGCGGCCACCTCATCGGCCCCGACGTCTCGGAGCTGCTGCCCGAGCTGACGCTGGCGCAGAAGTGGGACCTCACCGCTCTCGAGGCGGCGCGTAACGTCCACACGCACCCCACGCTGTCGGAGGGCCTGCAGGAGGCGTTCCACGGCCTCACGGGTCACATGATCAACCTCTGACCGACAGAGCGACGAAGGCCCGCCCGGTTCACACCGGTCGGGCCTTCTGTCGTTCTCGAGGGGGGAAGTCCGACACCCAGCGAGACGGCGTCTCATCGGCGCGCCACGGTGACCCGGCGACATACCGCAACGGCGCCACCGTCGGAGGTACTCCGGGATCAGTGACCGAGTGCGCGGGCGAGCTTGGATCCGGATGCCGCGTGCCGACCGCCCGCGGCGAACACCGCCGCATCGACCGCGGCGAAGAACGCCGAGCGTCCCTGATCGTCTCCGGGGGCCGCGGGGCCGAGCTCGACCTCCCACTCGCGCCACGCCGACTCGACGCCACGTCGCTCGTCGCGCGCCCGGACGCGGTCGTCGACGAACTCGGCGACCACCTCGCCGTCGGCGTCGAGCAGAGCGTACGCCGTGCGGTCGTTCCTCACACGCGCGAGGGGCGTGAAGGGGGGCGCGGCGATCGAGGCCACGGCATCCTGAACCGCCTTCGGCACCACGGGATCGGACTCGTCATCTTCCACGTCGCCGAGCGGCCACTGCCGTTCGCTGCGCCCCGCGCCCTGCGCCGGGCCCTTCACGTGCCACCCCTCGTCGGGCCCGCCACGGCGACGCCGGACCGCCACGCCCGCCCGGGCGAGGTCGGCGTCGGCGGTGTCGACGTAGCGTGCGTCGAGATCGCGGGGCTCGGGGTCACCGACCCGCGAGACACCGGGCAGCGCCGACCACTCCGGCAGCGGCGTGGCGTCGTCGACGTCGTACTTGGCCTCGACCTCGACGCTGGACGCGCCGGGGGTGGCTCCGCTCAATCGTCGCGTCCGTCGACGTCGGGGTTGATGCCTTCGGTCTCTTCCGCGAACGCGAAGACCGCCTCGGTGGGGCCGTCGGACTCGCCGGTGTTCGTCGGTTCGCCCTGGCGGCGGTAGACCAGCTGCCCCTCGCTGTAGGGCATGATCAGCGTGTCGTCGGAGTCGTTCTCGAGCGGGAGGACCTGCCCGTCGAGCGGGCCTCCGGTCAGTCGTGCGATAGCCATGCCCACAGCGTAGACCGCGGCCCCGACACCGCCCGGCGCCTTGACAGTGCTCGCCTAGAATCGCTCGGGTGACATGGACGGACCTGCCCGGCGATCGCCCGTTCGTCCTGCTCGCCACCCGCGCCGAGGATCTGCCGGCCGACGAGGAGTACGCGCTCTTCCTCCGCTACACCGGGTTGCCGCCCGAGCGCCTGCGCCGCATCCGCCTCGAGCGCGAGCCGATGCCACCTCTCGACCTCGATGAGATCGCCGGCATCATGGTGGGAGGAAGCCCGTTCAACGCCTCCGACGCCCTCGAGAAGAAGTCGTCGGTCCAGCGACGGGTCGAGGAGGAGATGGCCGCGCTGCTCGACGAGGTCGTCGCCCGCGACGTGCCCTTCCTCGGCGCGTGCTACGGCGTCGGCACCCTCGGCACGCACCTGGATGCCGTCATCGACGGCACGTTCGCCGAACCCATCAGCGTGGTCGAGGTGACCCTCACCGACGACGGTCGCGGGGATCCGTTGGCGGCGGGGCTGCCGCACCGCTTCTCCGCCTTCGTCGGGCACAAGGAGGCCATCACGACTCTGCCCGAGACGGCGGTGCTGCTGGGGTCCTCCCCCACATGCCCGGTGCAGATGTTCCGCGTGGGGCGGAACGTCTACGCGACGCAGTTCCATCCCGAGCTCGACGTCGACGGCATCGTCACGCGCATCCACGCCTACGCGGGATACGGCTACTTCGCCGCCGACGAACTGCAGACCACTCTCGCGGCCGTGCGCCGCGCCCCCGTCACGGCGCCGTCGCGCATGCTGCGCACCTTCGTGGAGCGGTACGCGCGATAGCCCGCCCACGCCCGCACGAACGACCGCGGTTGCCCGCCCACGCCCCGGGCACAGACGAGCGCGGTTGCCCGCCCCGGGGAATGACGAGCGCGGTTGCCCGCCCCGGGCACGGACGACCGCGGTCACCCGCCCCGGGCGCGGACGAGCGCCCGTGTCAGACCCGGTGACGCGCCGGCACCCGCACGACCGCTATCGCCGCGGTCACAGCGGGGTGCGCGCGGCGGAGCGCGGGCTCGAGCCCGAGATCGACGAGGTGCACGCGACCGGAGAGTTCGGGACCGCGGCCGAGCACCAGCCCGGCCTTGACGGCCCCGAACGTGACCGTGACGTCGGCGGGGAGAACGGCGCCCTCCGTCATCCCCTCGTCGGGGTCGAGCCCGCTGGGCAGGTCGACGGCGACGACCCGGGGACGCTCCGGGAGAGCGAGGAGGGCTTCGACGAGCGCGCGCGCGGAACCGCGGAGGCGTCGATCGCTCAGCCGGCCGATCCCCAGGATGCCGTCGAGCACGAGGGAGTATCCGCTCAGCCGGGCGCACACGTCGCTGGCCGAGACCACACGAGCGCCGGCGGCGGTCGCGGCATCCAGCGCACCCCGATGCACGCGGTCGCGCACGAGCACCACGTCGACCCGGTCCGCGCGGCCCGCGAGGGCGGCGGCCGCGTAGAGCGCGTCGCCGCCGTTGTCGCCCGCGCCGGCGAGCACGAGAACGGCACCCGGTGCGCCGCGCAGCTCGACGACGGCGATCTCGGCCAGGGCCTCGGCCGCCCACCTCATCAGGGGGCGGCCCTCGGCGATGAGGGGAGCTTCGGCGGCACGCACGGCGTCGGCAGTGTAGGCGGCGGTGCGCTGTGCGACGGGCACGGCCGAGCGGTCCTCGCCCTTCTCCCGGGTCTCAGACATGAGCGGTCCGTCCGGGGGCGCCGCCATCGGATCCGGTCGGTGTCTCAGACATCGCTCTTCACCCGCGCGTCGCGTTCGGCGTCGGTCTCTCGGGCTGCCGCTTCAGGGTCGGTCCGGGCGAGGGTCTCGCGCTCCTTCGCCTCGGCTTCGCGTGCGGCGTTCAGCTCGCCGAGGGCGGCGCTCATCGCCTTCTCGGCGCGCCGGACCCGGAACTGGATCAGCGTCGCCGCCCCGTACTTCGCCCGCACGCGATCGTGGTCCTCTTCGGTGGCGACCGTGATGTACGCGCCGGCGATGAGGATGACCTGGCTCGAGAGGTTCAGCCACAGCAGCAGGGCGATGAGAGAGGCGAACGTCGCCAACAAGGGGTTGCTGCTCGCACCCCCGACGAACAGTCCCGACAACTGCTGCAGGACCACGAGACCGACGCCGCCGATCAGTGCGCCGCGGACGAGCGTGCCCCGCCGGGCGCGCACGCCCGACAGGAGGGCGAAGGCCGCGGCGATCGCGGCGGAATCGAGTGCCAGTACGACCAGCGTCGACAGCAGCCACGTGAGCACGGCCGTGACCCAGGAGTCGGCGGAGACGCCGAGCAGTTCCCGCACGAAGGTCAGCCCCGCCGTGGCAAGGAAGGTGACCGCCGCGCCCGCCACGAGGGCGAGGCCGATGCCGATCGCGAGGGCGAGGTTACGCAGGAGCACCCACACGATGAGGGTGTCGTCGGTGGTGACGCCGGCGATCTGCCGGAGGGCTGCGCGCAGCGCCCCGATCGCGCCGATCGCGGCACCGATCAGACCCAGCGAGCCGAGGATGCCGGCGATCGTGAGTCCTGCGGGCGCCTCGATGTCCTCGACCTTGATCAGTCCGTTCTCCCCGACGAGCCCCGGGACCACGCTGTTCACTGACCGCACGAGGGCGCTGAGCCCTTCGGGATTCCCGGCCAACCAGAGGGACGCGAACGAGAAGCCGATGAGCACCGCGGCGAAGAGGCTGAACAGCGTGCGGTACGTGACGCTGTCGGCCAGGCTCGGACCGCGCGCCCTCGAGTAGACGAGGAAGGCGCGCACGAGGCGGAGCGACAGCGCCCACGCGGTGACGCGACGGATGAGGTCTAGCATGGGTTCAGCGTATCGACGCGTCGGGAACGGTCCCGCAGGGTTGACCGCGGCGCGCGAGCGAGACAGCGCCGACCGGTCCGGGCGGCGCACTCGATCCGCACCGCTTGCTCGCGACGCACCCGGTCACGGGCCCGCGAGAACGCGCGCCCACGCACCGATCAGCAGGTACGGCCCGAAGGCCATCGACGCACCGCGCGCGCCGGCGAGCAGCGCACCGGTCGCCGCGACCCCGCCGGCGACGAAGCCCAGCGCGATTCCGGATGCCACCGCCTCGGGGCCGACCCATCCGAGCACCGCGCCGCACAGCGCCGCGAGCTTGACGTCACCGCCGCCGAACGCGTCGGGCCGGGCGAGGTGCACAGCGAGGCAGGCGAGGAACGCCCCCGCCGCTCCTCCGGCGACCCCCACCGCACGCAACGGCTCCCCGACCGTCACGGCGGCTCCGACCAGCAGCAGGAGCACCGCTCCGGCGCCGGGCACGAGGACGGCGTCGGGGAGGCGGTGGGTGCGGGCGTCGATCACCGCGAGGACGCCGCCGAGCACGGCGAACACCGTCAGCGCGGGGGCGAGGGCCCAGGGCATCCGCGATCTCAGGCGTCCAGCACGTCGAGGTCGACCTCGACGCTCGCTCCGGGGTCGATCCCCTCGGCGTCGCGCACCGCGCGCTTGAGCGGAAGGACGTAGACGTCGCCCGCCTGGGGGAAGATCGACGTGCGCCAGCTCGACCCGCCGATCGTCGCCTCGACCCGCACGCCCCCGAACCCCCGACGGAACGTCTGCGTCTCACGGATGTCGGCACTGAGCTCGGGCGGGAGCGCGACGAAGTACCAGTCGCTGTCGCTGCGGGCCTCCCAGCGGAACACGTCGCCGTCGAATCGTACGATCACGCGGACCTCCTCTCGTCGCGGTCACCCTACTCCGCGCCTCGGACACCCCCGGCGCACCGTCTCCTGGGGAGGAGGCGCCCTCTGCCCGACCTCCAGCTGGCGGCGGCACTCCCTCGCCTCCACGAGACGGGAGCACACTCCCCCCACACCTCCACAAGACGGGAGCACACTCCCCCCACACCTCCACGAGACGGGAGCACACTCCCCCCACACCTCCACAAGACGGGAGCACACTCCCCCCACACCCCCACGAGACGGGAGCACACTCCCCCCACGCCTCGGTGGGTGGGATCACTCCTTCACGTCCGAGACGTCACGACTCGAACGTCGACCGCCCGCGGTGGATCACCCGTGAACCGACGGCCGCGTCGGCCGCGGCGGCGACCAGCACCGCGCTCGCGTACACGACCAGGTCGCGCGCGTCGAAGCCCGTACCGAGCACCAGCGCGATCGGCGGCACCCGCTCGGCGAGCGCAACCGGAAGTCCCGTCAGCTGCAGCAGCTCGACGAGGACGCACCACGCGATGGCCGCGACCCCGAGGATCACCCGCCGCGCCCGAGGCAAGAGCAGAACGAGGCCCGTGTAGACGGCGGCGGCGTACAGGGCGTCGCCCGCGACGTCGGTGGTCACCGACGACGGCAGGACCTTCGCGACCACCAGACCAGCCGCCACGAGCACGACCAGCGCCGCCAGCGCGACGAGACGACGGCGCGCGGGCGTCATGCCGTCACTCCCGCCGCGCGGGCGGGTTCCGCGTAGGCGCGAGCCAAGGTGGCGACCGTGTCGTGCGCGTTCAGGCCGCTCGGGTTGGGCAGAACCCACGTGGGCACGCCCGCGATCGACTCGTCCTGTCTGCCGGCGACGGCGCGGGGGCGCTGGAATCCCTGTCGGTAGGCCGTCAGACCCACCACGGCCACCACCCGAGGACGCCACGTCGCGACGCGGTTGGTGAGCGCATCGGCCCCCGCGCGCAGCTCGTCGCGCGACAGCTCCTCGGCGCGCGCGGTCGCACGGGCGACGAGGTTGCTCACCCCGACGCCGGAATCGAAGATCATGCGCCGATCGTCGTCGCCCAGCTCCTCGGCGTGGCGCGGCAAGCGGGGAAGCACGCCCGCTGCCACCAGCGCGGGCCAGAACCGGTTGCCCGGACGGGCGAACGGGGTGCCCGTCGCCGCGGTCCACAGTCCCGGGTTGATGCCCACGAAGAGCAACCGCACCCCCGGTTCGACGAGGTCGGGGATCGTGGCATCCCGGAACGACTCCAACTCGGCGCGCGTGAAACCCATGAGACCACTATGACCACTACCCCGAGCAGCGGCCGGGCGTCTGCCAGGATCGGAGGAATGGATGCCGTGCCCGCCCTGACCGAGATGCCCGCGCCGCAGTACGTCATCGTCGGCGACAACGTGCGCCTGGCGACGTACACCTGGGGCGACCACGACGCCGATCCCGTGCTGTGCGTCCACGGCTTCGGATCGAGCACCCGCGACAACTGGGTCAACACCGGGTGGGTGCGCGACCTGCTGCGCGCCGGGTTCCGCGTGGTGGCCGTCGACCAGCGCGGGCATGGATCGAGCGAGAAGCCGTTCGACGCCGCGTCGTACACGATGCCCACCCTCGTGTCCGACCTCGTCGCGGTGCTCGACACCTATCTGCTCGACTCCGTGCGCTACCTCGGCTACTCGCTGGGCGGTCGTGTCGGCTGGCAGCTCGCGGTCGACGCACCGGAGCACGTCGACCGCGCCGTCCTGGGCGGAATCCCCGACGGTCGCCCCCTCGCCCGCCTGAAGGTCGATCAGGCCCGGGCGTTCCTCGATCACGGCACCCCGGTCGAGGACGCCACGACCCTGCGCTACGTCTCGCTCGCCGAGCGAGTGCCGGGCAACGATCTGCGGGCACTCGTCGCGATCGCCGAGGGCATGCGCCTGGGCGAGACCGACCCCGACCCGGCCTCGCCGCCGCAGCAGCCGGTCCTGATCGCCACGGGCACACTGGATCCGATCCACGACCAGTCGGCGCACCTCGCCTCGCTGCTGCCGCACGGCGAGTTCGCCGACATCCCCGGCCGCCACCACGTCAACGCCCCCGGTGCGCGGACGTTCCGCGAGGCGGGTCTGGAGTTCCTGGCGCGCTGAGGCGGGCCAGGACTTCCCCACGCGCCAAGGCGAGCCGCGAACCCCGACCGTTCGACCCGCTCGGCTCAGCTGCAGGCGTAGACCGTCGAGGGGGCGCTGCCGTCGATCGAGCAGTTCTGCGTCACCCACTCGCGGATCTGAGACGAGGTCGTCGCGGTCGCCGTCGACGATGGTCCGCCGGGACCTGCCGCCCCTCCGCGGTTCTGCTGCCCCTCGATCACGTAGCGCACCTGACCCGACTCCACGAGGGAGATGAAGTCGTCGAGGGTGGGCACGGCATCCGTTCCGTTGAAGCCGCCGATCGGCAGGAACGAACCGCCGTCGGAGGCGACGATGAGCTGCGCGGCCGACTGCGCACCGAAGGTCGCGGCCAGGTAGGTCGATCCGCTCGCGTTGGTCTCGAGCCACGAGATCAGCGCGGTGTCGGCTGCGCCGCCGGCGCCGAAGCCGCCACCCGTTCCGCGCGCGCCGCCCCCGTCCCGTCCCGAGCCCTGGGCGGAGCCGCCCTGCGAGCCCTGCCCGAAACCGCCCTGCGGTGCGGAGCCGCCGCCGGGCGCGGCGCCTCCGGGCGCGGAGCCGCCGGGAGCCGCTCCGCCACCGGGCACGGCTCCCGAGCCCTGCGTGCCGCCGGCGCCGCCCGGCGTCCCCCCGCCGCCGAAGCCGCCGCGGCCGCCTCCGCCGCCGACGTTCGAGATCTCGGACACCCCGCCGGCCACGGGGTTGATGGAGCTCGGGTAGGCGATGGTGACCGCCGACCATACCGCGGGTGTCAGCAGCAGGCCCACCATGAGCGCCGCCATCGTGGTCGGGCGCGAACGGCGACGAGACCGCAGCAGGGCGATCGCGACCGCCGCGACCGCGGCCTGGGCGATCGACACCGGGACGCTGTAGCCGCCGGTGGCGAAGCCGATTCCGAGGGCCGTCGCTCCCGCGACACCGACGATCGCGATCTGCGGCCAGGTCTTCCCCGCGCGGTGCGCCGCGGTCAGGGCCGTGGCGATCACGAGACCCAGCGGGACGGCGAGCGCCGCGGTGTAGAACTGGTGCATTCCCGCCACGACGGAGAACATCGCGGCGAACGTCGCGAGCCACACCGTGAGCAGGACCGTGAGCGGGCGCGGGAAACGCAGCATCCAGAGCACGACGACGGCGAGGATCGCGGCGGGGACGAGCCACGCGATCTGCCCCGCGAGTTGGGCGTTGAACAGCCGCAGCACACCGGGGTCGCCCGAGAAGGGCGGGGTGAACGACTCGTACGCGGCGCTGTCGGACGTGGCCGAGAAGCGTCCGAGGCCGTTGTAGCCGAAGACCATCTCCCACGGGTTGTTCGACAGCGTGCTGCCGATGTACGGCCGGTCGGCGGCGGGGATGAGCGAGACGATCACGACCCACCAGAGCGACGCCCCCAGGCTCACCGCCCCGGCCACGGCGAGATGACCGACGCGCCGCGCCCAGGACTGCCGCGTGCACAGGTAGGCCGCGGCCAGTGCCGGCCACACGGCCCACGCCTCGAGCATGTAGAACTGGAACGACAGTCCCACTGCCGCGCCCGCGACGATCAGCCAGGCGAGGCTGCGCTGCTGCACGGCCCGCACCGAGGCCCACGCGGTCAGCGCGAGGCCGAGCACGAAGAACGTCTCGGGTTGGTTGGAGCGGGCCACCGCCACGAGGATCGGCGTGACCGCCACGATCGCCCCGGCGATGAGCCCGGCCCGCACGCCCGCGAGCCGGCGCGCGGTGACGGCGGTGAGCAGGGCGGCGCCCACGGCGGCGAGGGCGTTCGGCAGGATCACGGCCCACGCCGAATACCCGAACACGCGCACGAACAGGGCGGGGATCCAGAACGACCCGGGGATCTTGTCGAGCGTGACGGTGCCGGCCGGATCGACCGAGCCGAAGAAGAAGTTCGACCATGACCGGCTCATCGACAGGGCGATCGAGGCGTAGTACTCGCTCGGCGCGCCCGCCCACACCTGCCACCCGGTCAGGACGAGGGCGACGACGCCGATCGCGGCGAGTCCCACCGTCCACCCGCGCGGCCGGCGGACGGCCGTCATGGCGGGGGCGGTGGGCATCGGCGAGGGGTGCAGAGCGGTGGTCACCGGCGCATCGTAGGCAGCGCTTCCCTCACCGCGGCCTCGAGGACCTTATGCGCGAGCGATGGATGCCGACCCGCCCCGCGGGACACGAAAGATCGCGATGCCGCGACGCCGAGCATCGGCGCCCCCGCGTTCAGCGACGGTTTCCGTGGCGTTACGGGCCCGTGAAGCTGGAAATCACCATTGTCATCCGCGGTTGACCGCTGATACCGTCGCCCATCATGTCCTTCTCTCCGGAACGCAGCGCGGTGGTCGATGACGTGTCGAAGGCGATCATCGAGCAACTGCAGGAGGATGGGCGCCGTTCGTACGCCGAGATCGGCAAGGCCGTGGGTCTCAGCGAGACCGCGACGCGCCAGCGCGTGCAGAAGATGCAGGATGCCGGCATCCTGCAGATCGTCGCGGTCACCGATCCGCTGCAGCTGGGCTTCGCGCGCCAGGCCATGATCGGCGTGCGCGTCTCGGGCGACACCCGCGTCGCGGCAGCGCACATGACGGAGCTCCCCGGCGTGACCTACGTCGTCTCGACCGCCGGGTCGTTCGACCTCCTCGTCGAGGTCGTGTGCGAGAGCGACGACGACCTCATCGACCTGCTCAACGACCGCATCCGCTCGCTTCCCGGCATCGTCTCAACCGAGACGTTCGTTTATCTCAAGCTCCACCGTCAGCTCTACAACTGGGGAACACGATGACCCTTCTCGACACCGACCCGAACTCCACCCTTCAGGCGAAAGCCCGCGACCACCTCTGGATGCACTTCTCCCGTCAGTCGGTGATGACCGACGGCCCCGGCGTCCCGATCATCGTCAAGGGCGAGGGCCACCACATCTTCGACTCCACCGGCAAGCGCTACATCGACGGCCTCGCGGGGCTCTTCGTGGTCAACGCCGGCCACGGGCGACGACGCATCGCGCAGGCCGCGGCGAAGCAGGCCGAGGAGCTGGCGTTCTTCCCGCTCTGGTCCTACGCCCACCCCGCCGCGATCGAGCTCGCCGAGCGCCTCGCGCACCTCGCCCCCGGCGATCTCAACCACGTCTTCTTCTCCACCGGAGGCGGCGAGGCCGTCGAGACCGCCTTCAAATTGGCGAAGCAGTACTGGAAGACCCAGGGCAAACCCTCGAAGCACAAGGTGATCTCCCGTGCGATCGCGTACCACGGCACGACGCAGGGGGCGCTCGCCATCACCGGCCTGCCCGTCATGAAGCACATGTTCGAACCCGTCACCCCGGGCGGCTTCCGCGTGCCGAACACGAACTACTACCGCGCCGAGGAGTCGGGATTCGGGGGCGGGACGCCCGAGGAGTTCGGGCTGTGGGCGGCCGACCGCATCGAGCAGATGATCCAGTTCGAGGGGCCCGAGACGGTCGCCGCGGTGTTCCTCGAACCGGTGCAGAACGCCGGCGGATGCTTCCCCGCCCCCGCGGGGTACTTCCAGCGCGTGCGCGAGATCTGCGACAAATACGACGTGCTGCTCGTCTCGGACGAGGTCATCTGCGCCTTCGGACGCCTGGGCCACTACTTCAGTGCGTCGGCCTACGACTACCAACCCGACATGATCACTTTCGCCAAGGCGGTCACGAGCGGCTACTCCCCCCTCGGCGGCACCATCATCAGCGATCGCGTCTACGAGCCCTTCGCCCACGGGGACGCGTCGTTCCCGCACGGGTACACCTTCGGCGGACACCCGGTGTCGGCCGCGGTGGCGCTGGAGAACCTCGACGTCTTCGAGGAGGAGGGGCTGCTCGAGAACGTCCGCACCAACTCCCCCGTCTTCCGCTCGACGCTGGAGCAGCTCCTCGACCTGCCGATCGTCGGAGACGTCCGCGGCGACGGATACTTCTTCGGCATCGAACTGGTCAAGGACAAGGCCACGAAAGAGACCTTCGACGACGACGAGTCCGAGCGGTTGCTGCGCGGGTTCCTGTCGAAGGCGCTCTTCGACGCGGGGCTCTACTGCCGCGCCGACGACAGGGGCGACCCGGTGATCCAGCTCGCCCCGCCCCTGACCATCGGCCCGTCCGAGTTCGTCGAGATCGAACAGATCCTCCGCGCCACCCTCACAGAGGCGGCGAACCGCCTCTGAGGACCGAGGATGCCGGACCCACCCCGTTCGGCATCCTCACCCGTTCCGCTCCACGGCCAGACCCCGGCCGACACGTCCGCTCCCACTCCGAGCGGTGCTCCGCGTGCTGTACCCGACATCAGCCCCACGGACGCGACACCCGATCGCGCCCCGCACCCGCTCGCGCGACACCCGATCGCGCCCCGCACCCCTTAGGAGGAGCCACGAACGAGAACATCGCCGCCCCGGCGGCCACGTCCGGCTCGGCAGCAAAGCTCGCCCGCACCCTCGGCCTCTGGTCGATCGTGGGTCTCGGCCTCGGCTACATGACCCCGACCGTCGTGTTCGACACCTTCGGCCTCGTCGCCGAGGAGACGAACAACGTCGTCCCCGCGGCCTACGCGGTGGCCCTCATCGTGCTCGCCTTCACCGCGGTGAGCTACGGCAAGATGGTGCGCGTCATCCCGAGCGCGGGCTCCGCCTACACCTACGCCCGCGAATCGATCCACCCCGGCGTCGGCTTCGTCGTCGGGTGGACCGCCCTCACCGACTACCTGCTGCTGCCCATGGTCAATGCGTTGATCCTGCGCAGCTACATGGAGGCGCTCTTCCCCGACGTCCCCGGCTGGCTGTGGGTCGTCGTCTTCACCGCGGGCGTCACCGGCGTCATCTACCTGACGATGCGCGGCACCTCGAACGTCAACATGATCCTCCTGGTGTTCTCCATCCTCGTCATGACGGTGTTCGTGGTCATGGTCGTGGTGCAGCTCGTGGGCGGAGCAGGCGCGGGGACGCCCGTCTCGCTCGCGCCCTTCGTCCACGACGACGTGCAGTTCGGCGCCGTCCTGGCGGGCGCGACGATCGTGTGCTTCTCCTTCATCGGTTTCGACGCGGTGTCGATGTACTCCGAAGAGGCCAAGACGCCCAAGATCATGCCCCGGGCGATCCTCCTCACGCTCGTCGCGGGAGGGGTCATCTTCCTCATCGCCGCCTACGTCACGCAGCTGCGCTTCCCCGATTCGTCGGCGTTCCCGACCGAGGCGATCGAGAACAGCACCCTCCCCGAGATCGGCGTCCAGGTCGGCGGCCCGGTGCTGCAGGCCGTGCTCACGGCGGCAGGGTTCGCCGCCACACTGGCGTCGTGGCTCGCCTCGCACGCGTCGGTCTCGCGGATGCTGATGGTGATGGGGCGCAACAACGTGCTGCCGCGTCGAATCTTCGGCTTCGTCAACCCCAAGACGCACACCCCGACGATCTCGATCATCATCGTCGGCCTCGTCAGCCTGCTGGCCATCTCGTTCACCCTCGAGCAGATCGCGGCGTACATCAACTACGGCGCGCTCGTGGCCTTCACGTTCGTGAACGTCTCGGTCATCGCATGGTTCGCCATCCGCAAGGGCCTGCGCAAGACGCCCGGCGACATCTTCCGGTACATCGTGATGCCGGCGATCGGCGTGCTCCTCACGGGTCTGCTGTGGATCAACCTCGACGCGCACGCGCTCATCGGCGGTCTCATCTGGACCAGCCTGGGCGTGGTGTACCTCGTCATCCTCACGCGGGGTTTCCGCCGCCCGATCGCCTCGTTCGACGAGAACCAGCCGGTGACGGGCGTCAACAAGACGGTGTCGGGCCCGAGGTCCGAGGTCTGACGACCAGGGCCTGACCGGCGTCTGGGCCGCGGCACCCCCGACGAGGGGTGTCGCGGCCGCCGTGCAGGGGCGGAGCGGATGCGTGGCGCGCCCCGTTCTTCGGCGCCTTCGACCCCGCCGGCACGGTCACGCTGGACAAGCTCGCCGGTTTGGCCGTGCCGCAGGCCCTCGCACGCTCGACGGCCACGGTGAAGGCGGGGAGGTGAAGAAGGTGTCGCAGGTGGCGCTCTCCTCGTGCGGCACAGCATGAGGTGGACCGGTCGGCGTGACCACCCCCGGCGGGGCTCCTCCCACCCGCTCGGGCCTCTCCCCGCGCGCCGGTAGACTTCCCTCAGTGACCCGCACCCGAGCCGAAGCCGCGTATCTGCGCTCGGTCACGGCGTTCAAGAACCCCACGCTCGATCTGCTGCACGGACGGTTCGCCCCGTTCGTCGTGGCCGTGCTGTCGGTGCTGTTCTCGCCCGACCGTCCCGCCGTCGCGGTCGCCGACGCGCACGTCGAGGTGGCCGAGGCGATCGACGAGCTGCGCGCCGCCGGCCTCGACGGCGACGACGACCGCCGCATCCCCGCCGGCTCCGCCCGCGAGATCTGCCGCGGATGGGTGCGCGTGGGGTGGCTGGGTCTGCAGATCGAAGACGACGTCGAGGTGTACCGCCTGTCGGCGCACGCCGTGGGGGCCCTCGAGATCGCCGGTCGCGCCGGCGGCGGTCGGGCGCGCGTCTCGCGCTCGCGCGTGCGCACGCTTCTCGATGCGGTCGAAAGGCTCGCCCGCGACGCCGAGAGCGACCCCGTCCGCCGCCGCGAGGTGCTGCTCGCCGAGCGCGAAGCCCTCGACGCCGAACTCGCCGCACTGGAGGAGGGCGTCGTCGAGCCGCTCGACGACGAGCACCTGCTCGAGGAGGCCGAGAACGTCATCCATCTCGCCCGCGAGCTGCCGGCGGACTTCTCGCGCGTGGCCGAATCGATCGCCGCGATGCAGCGCGATGTCGTCGCCGAGCTCCGCCGCGACGTGCGCCCCACCGGCGAGGTGCTGCGCGAGTACCTCGAACGCGGGCGCCAGGTGATGCAGGCCACCCCCGAGGGTCGGGCCTTCCAGGGCGCGTTGCGACTGATCGGCGACCCCGAGAACATCGACGACCTGACCGACCAGCTGCACGCCGTGCTCACCCAGCCGTTCTCGAGGCTCATGACCGCCGAGCAGCGAGGCGAACTGGATGCCATCGCCCGCCGCGTCGAGGCCGGGGTGCAAGAGGTGCTCACCGCGCAGCGACGCGCATCGCACGTGATCACCGCGCAGGTGCGCACGCACGACCCCATCCGCGACCGCCAGGTCGACGACCTGCTGCGCGGGGTCATGGCGGGGCTCCACCGCTGGAGCCAGACCCGCGCCCCCGGCCGCGTAGAACCCGTGCGCACGCTGCCGCTGGCCGACATCGGGCATCTCCGGCGCTCGCTCAGCGACGTGCGTCCGAGCGGTGCGCCCGAGCCCCTGGCATCCGAGGATCCCGATGTGGAGTTCGCCGGCGTCGACACGCGCGCCTGGGGCGGACCGCATTACGCCGAACTCGAGGCGTACGTCGACACCCTCGGCCCGGGCTTCGACCTGGCGACCGCCTTCGCCGGGGCCGACGCGGCCACCCGGCGTCCGGTCGACCTCGTCGGTCTGCTCGAGATCGTGTACCGGGGCGGTCTGATCGAGACCGACGAGGTGTCGATCGTGGAGGCCGTACGACCCGACGGAACGACCCGGCGCTTCGCCTTCGGCGCGGTCACCGCCGGGAACACCAACGAAAGGGATGCCGATGACTGACGTCGACACGCTCGCACCCGTCGCCGCGACCCCGGCCGCGGGCGACGGCGCCCCCCCGCACGCTCGTCTGGACGACGCCGAGACCCCCGCGTTCATCGCCCCCATCGCGATGGAGAACGACCCCGACGCGCTGTTCGCCGGCGACCGCGGCATCCTGGACGCCGAGGTGCGGCGCGTGCTCGTGCGGATCCTCCAGCGCCGGTTCCTGCTGGCGGAGTCCTCACCCGCCGAGTGGAAGCTCCTGCTCGAGCATCAGCAGATGATCGAGTCGCGACTGAACGACCTGTTCGTGCGGCTCGTCGTCGACCACTCCCGGGGCGTGGCGTACAAGGAGCAGGTGCGCAGCGACGAGCTCGACGTGCCCATCCTCCTCAAAGACGAGGCGTACTCCCGCGCCGAGACCCTGGTGCTGGTGTACCTGCGCACGGTGTTCCAACGCGAGACGACCGCGGGAGCCGCGTCGGCGCGTGTCGACGTCGAAGAGGTCGAGCAGACCGTGCTGACGTATTTCGCCGAGACCGACGGCACGCGAGCCAGTCAGCAGCGGGCCGTGCGCACCGCGATCGCGCGACTGGACCGCGAGGGCATCGTCGAGGAGGAGTCCGAGGGCCGCTACCGCATCGGCCCCCTCATCGAGGTCGTGCTGAGCGCCGAGACGCTCCGCGACCTGCAGAAGTGGTTGGACGAGCAGACGGTGGATGCCGCGACGCCGGCTCCGCGCGAGCCCGAGGCCGTGGCATCCGGGGCATCCGCGGGTCCGATGACGGATGCCGAGCACTCCCCCGGCGGCGAGGCCGTGGCATCCCTCTCCTCCGACACCCTCGAGAAAGACCACCTCTCATGACCATGCTCGACACGCTCTTCGGGCTCATCCCTGCGGCGTCCCGCGGGCAGCAGTGGGTGGCTGAGGACCTGCAGCTGGTCAACTGGGGCGGCTACGACGGCACGCACCGGGTGCGCTTCGCGCCCACCGCGACGCTGCTGTGCGGAGGATCGGGATCGGGCAAGTCCACGCTCATGGACGCCTACGTGGCGCTGATGATGCCCCACACGACCCCCTTCAACGGCGCCTCCAACGGCGCGGTGGTGGGGCGCCCGCGGGGGCAGGAGCAGCGCAACATCCTGTCGTACGGTCGCGGCAAGCTCGACGAGTCGCGCACCGACGAGGGCACGAAGGTGCGGGTGCTGCGCGGCGACGGCGTCGACACGTGGACCGCCATCGCCATGACGTGGGCGGACCACGACGGCGCCCGGTTCACGGCGGTGCGGGCGTGGTACATCCCGGCCGCGGCGCGCACCCTCGACGACGCCGTCAAGGTGCGGGCGAGCGTGCACGGCGAATTCGACCTGCGCGCGCTGGAGCCGGCCGCGCGCACCCACCTGTCGGATGCCGCGGTGCGGGCGACGGGCCTGGACACCCTCGCGACCGACCGCGAGTTCTCGGCGCGGCTGCACGCGGTGCTGGGCATCGGCGCGGCGGGGGCGGGGGCGAAGGCGATGAGCCTTCTCGCGCGCATCCAGGCCGGTCAGCAGATCACGACGGTCGACGACCTCTACAAGCGGATGGTGCTCGAAGAACCCGAGACCCTCGCGGTCGCCGACGCCGTGGTGTCGCACTTCGACGGGCTCGAGTCCACGCGCACCCGCATGCTCGAGGCGCGGCAGCAGGTGCGGGCCCTGCAGCCCATCCGCGCGATGAGGTCGCGCATCGACGAGGCCGCCGAGCGGCTGCGCCTCATCGATGCGCTCGGGCGCTTCGGCGACCCCGCGTCGCGGGCATCGCTGTGGCGCGCGCAACGGCGCGTGGACCTGCTCGGCGCGGTCGAGGCGGAGCTGCGTGATCGCACGCACGCCACCGACGCGCTCGTGCGCGAACGGCAGGGGCTGGCCGATGCGGCCGAGGCCGAGCGCGAGGGACTCGCCGACGTGCTGCGCGCGGCCGGCGGCGACCGGCTCGACGCCGCACAGCGCGAGCTGCGGGGACTCGAGCGGCGCCTGGCGGGCATGCAGCGCGACCGCGAGCGGTTCGAGGCGGCGCTGGCGGTGCTGGCGGTCGAGGTGTCGACGGCCGAGGGATTCACCGCCCTCGCCGACGAGGCACGGCGCACCCTCGCCGACGCGGATGCCAAGACCGCCGTCCGCGACGCGTTCGTCGCCGCCAGCAGCACCCACACCGACCTGCGCCAGAAGCTCGACGCGCTCGAAACCGAGCACCGCCGCACGCAGACGCGCGACGACAACATCCCCCCGCGTCTGCACGAGGCGCGCGAGGCGCTGGCTGCCGCCGCCGGACTCTCCGCCGCCGAGCTGCCGTTCGTCGCCGAGCTCGTCGACGTCCGCACCGAGTACGAACCGTGGCGCGGGGCGTTCACGCTCGCCCTCGGCGGCTTCGCGACGACGCTGCTGGTGGACGCCGCGCACCTGGCATCCTTCCGCTCCGCGATCGACGGCGTGCGTCTGTCGGAACGTCTGCGGTTCGAGGGGGTGTCGACGGGACTGCTCGAGCGCACCGGCCTCGACCCCGCGACGCTGCCCGGACGCCTGGAGTACCGCCGCTCCCCCTTCACCGGCTGGCTGCAGGACCGGCTCGAGCAGCAGTTCGCGTTCGTGTGCGTGGACGACGCCTCGGAGCTGTCGGTGCACCGTCTGGCGCTCACGATCTCCGGGCAGAGCTCCCAGGGGTCGCGCGGGGCGCACGGCGGGTCCATCCGCCACAGCGTGCTCGGGTTCTCGTCGCGGGTGCGCCTCACCGAGCTCGGCGAGCAGATCGTCACGGCGCGTCGCGACCTCACCGCCGCGAAGGTCGCCGTCGATGAGGCCGCGGCCGCCCTGGACGCGTTCGACGAACGGCGCAGCGCTCTCGAGAAGATCGCCGACCTCACGTGGGACCAGGTCGACACGGCATCCGTCCACCGCGACCTCGAACGCTGGACCGAGACGATCGCCGAGATCACCGCGGGAAACCCGCGGATCGCGGAGTTGCAGGAGCAGATCGCGGGGACCCGCGCCCGCGCCGCGCGGCTGCGCGAGGAGATCGGCGGGGCCAAGACCGAGCAGCAGGCGCTCGCCGCGCGATGGGCCGAGATCACCGACGACGTGGATGCCGCCCAGATCCTGCTCGAGCGTGCGGAGGATGCGGGAATCGCCCTCTCGGCCGACGAGCTCGCCTATCTCGACGCCCTGTTCGTCGCGCCGGGCGCATCCGATGCCACGCCGTCTCAGCTGCTGGCGCGGTTCGATGCGGCCCTCGAATCCGCGTCGAAGCGTCTGCTCGAGGAACAACGGGCAGCGCAGGAGACCTGGGCCGACCAGCGCGACAGCCTGCGGAGGACGTTGACCGCCTTCATCGACCGCTGGCCGAGTCCGAACCTGCTCGCGGACCCCGACGAGTCGCTCGGCGACTTCGAGCGCATCCTCGCCGACCTCGAAGCCAGCGGCCTGCACGAACTCGAGGCCGAGTGGCGGGACTCGCTGCTGCGCCTGTCGGGAAACGACCTGACGAACCTCGACTCGGCGCTGACGCGGGCGATGCGCGAGATCCGCGAGCGCATCGCGCCGATCAACGACATCATGCAGGACCTGCCGTTCTACGACGACGCGCACCGTCTGCAGATCGTGCCGCGCGAGAGTCAATCGGAGGTGCGCCGCCGGTTCCGTCGGGAGCTGCGCGACGTGCGCGCCGCGATCGACGCGGCCGGGTCGGACGAGGAGCGCGAGGCTGTCTACGGACGGATGGCCCGGCTCATCGGCCGGATCCGACCGACCGCTCCGGACTTCGCCGACCTCGTCGACGTGCGCAACCACGTGCGGGTCAGCGCCGAACGCTTCCGCGCCGAGACCGGCGAGCACGTCGCCCTGTACGACCACATCGGTGAGAAATCGGGTGGGGAATCGCAGGAGCTCATCGCGTTCATCGTCGGCGCAGCGCTGCGGTACCAGCTCGGGGATGCCGGCGCAGCGCGCCCGCGATACGCGCCGGTGTTCCTCGACGAGGCGCTCATCAAAGCCGACGCGCACTTCACCAAGCGCGCCATCGGTGCGTGGCGCGGGCTCGGTTTCCAGCTCGTCATCGGCGCACCGAACGACAAGTACAGCGCGATCGAACCGCACGTGGACGTCGAGTACGACATCCTCAAGGACACGCGCGGGCGGTCGTGGGCGAAGGCGAAGGTGGGGGTCGCGGGCTGAGGGGTCGCGGGCGGAACGACCCCGGGGTACCTGGGGATCCGGACCGCGGCAGCCGTCACGGGAACCCGCGCGCGGCAGGGTGCACCTGGGGATTCGCACCGCAGCAGACGCCGCTAGAACGGCGGGGGGTCCTCCGCGATTTGCGCGCCCAGCGGAGACGTCCAGCGCAGGTCGCCGGTGTCGGGGATGCGGGATGGATGCCAACGGGATTCGTGGCGGAGGCGGTGATGATGTCGACACTCCGGCGCGAGGTTGTCGTCATCAGTGCTGCCGCCGTCGACCCACGCCGTGAGGTGGTCGAGATCGCAGTCCCGCGCGGAGCGTCCACACCCGGGGAACACGCACGTGGGTGACGTGACCCCGAGCCAACGGCGCAGGGCGGTGGGCACCCGGTAGGTCGTGCGGTCGAGCGCGAGCGGAACGCCGGTCAGCGGGTGCGTGAGGACACGGACCCACGAGGTCGCTTCGCCCGCGAGCCGGCGAGCGGTGTCGAGGTCGATCGGACCGTAGCCGTCGAGGATGGCGGGCTCCGTGCCCGCGCCCAGCAGGGTGAGCGCGGGGACGGTCACGACGACCGCCGCGGGACGTGTCGACGCCGGAGTCGCCGCGGTCGGTGAGATGGGTCCCGCCGGGGCGGTGGGCGTCGAACCACGGACTGCCGGGACAGCGGGCGTCGAACGACGAGCCCCCGAACCGCCGCTCCCTGAACCAGTGCCCACCGAACCGCCGCTCCCCGAAGAAGGCAACACCGATCCACCGATGTCGGCAACCCCGTCAGCCGGAGAATGCGTCTGCGATGCCGGCGTCGTCAGCGGCGTGGGCGGCGTCGTCAAGAAGTCGGTGAAAACATTGGCTCGTAGCTGCGCGAGCGTCCGGTCCTCGTCGGCGGCGACCCTCAGGTGACGGGCGGCCCGATCGACCCGAGCCATCGCGGCGGTGGCGCGATCAGCGGGCAGAAGGGCCGAGAGCATCGCCATACCGTCGAGTTCGGCGGTGAGCCACACGCCGCGGTCACGCGTCGCGCGTCGATGCCGGATCTCGAGAGACTCGCTGTGCACCCGCTCTCGCAGGGAGCGAGCGGCGACGACGAAGCGGGCGGGCGGAAGGCGGAGCGCGCGATCCAGCGCGCCTTGGTCGAAGGCCCGCCACGACTCATGCCCGTCGGACGAAGGACCGGACGGAGTCGTTGCACAGGAGGGATCCGGGGTCGGCGCTCCATCGTCCGCAGGGCAGTCATCGTCGGCCGAGTCGACCTCGCCGGAGCCGTGTCCGAATTCATCCGGCGACGCCGTCGCCGCGGCGGTTGGTACGGCCTCCGCGGCGGGAAGCGAGGTCGCCAAACGCGCCGACTCGATCGCGTGACGCTCGGAGATGGACCCCTCCACGAACGCCGCCCAGACGTCGGGGCAGCGCGTCTGCAGCGTGTCGGAGTGAGCGGCTCGCGCTCGCACCGTCTGCTCCGACACGCAGAGTCTCGTCGCCATCTCGGCGACAGCGGCTCGCTCCGCCATGTCACGTCGGTCGCGTCGCACGGCTGCGACCGTACGCCCGCGTGTGTCGTTCCACGCCAGGTCGAGAGTGGGATCGGGACCGACCCACGGCGCGGGGTCTGCCGCCGCGCGAGCGAGCACGAGCCGGATGAGCCGGTACTCCGCGGCCGTCGCACGGTGCCGTTCGCGCGCCGTCCGCTCCAATTCGTCGACGAGCTCCTCGGGGGCCGCGGAAGAACTCTCAAGATCGCGAACGTCGACCGTCTCGACGTCGAAGGCGCCGGGGTCGACGAGCCCGACCTCGAACGCCCAGGCGGTGTCGGCATCCATCCGCAGGTCGTCGTCGCTGGGCCACGGCACGCCCCACGCCGTGCACACCGGCTGCTGCCGGGTGCTGCGAGGTGCCGCGATGTCCATGATCCAACGTTAGCGAGGGGGTCCGACATCGGTCCCGGTCGCCGCTCCTCCCCCACGAGAAGAGCGGCATCCCCTCCGCGGCGGACCGCGCCGCTCCGTCCGCAGGAGACGGGCGCAGCTGTCTTCCCGGGCGACGGACGCGGCTGCGCCCATGCGCTCACCCACGCGGCCGGCGGAAGTGCGACCACGGCGTGGCTGTTCAGTCGTCGCTCGGGGCCGTTCTGGCAGCGCCTCGGGTTCGTCTCCGCCGATCGTGAGGAGCTCGCGACCGTCCTGGCCGATTCGCATCAGGTTCAGTCGTTCCGCGCGACGGGACAGCTCTCCCGAGAAGCGGCGTGGTCGCGACCTCTCAGCGCGACCGTGTCGGACTTCGACGACCCGCGCTGACGGTCGCGCTCACGGGTAGGACCGAGGCGCCACGGAGAGTCGACACGGCATTGATCGTCATGCCTTCGCCAGGTCGGCGGAAACCACGTCGGCGGAAGCCAGGTCAGCGTAAGCCAGGTCAGCGTAAGCCAGGTCAGTGCGAGCCAGCGCCTCCGCCGACGACACCCCGACCACCTCGCCCACCCTCCGCTCCCCCCACGCGGGCTGCGCGGACACCTGCATCGCGACCTGACGCACGAGTCCCACCACGCGTCCCGTCACGGGCGCGGCGCCGGGGTCGAGCGCACGGCGAACGGCATCCAGGATCCCCACCAGCCGCTCGTCGTGGCATCCGATGTCCTCCGCACCGATCCACGCGAGCATCTCGGCGATGGTCCAATCGCGGGTCAGTGGACCGAAGAACAGGGATTCGGCGGAAGCGGGGTGTCTCATCGGACCAGAATCAGGGGCTATGACCCTTGTCGACAGAGCCACTTCCGCCCTGGTGGACCATCGCACGGCCACTGTGTCGGCCGAACGCCTCGCCGAGCGTCTGGGCAGATGGGCCAGCGCCGACACCACGCTCGCGGCCGGCCTCGCCGACGGCATCGCGCGCCTCGTCCGCGAGGGCGAACTGCGCGGCGGCGACCGACTCCCCTCGGAACGCACCCTCGCCGCCACGGTCGCCGTCTCGCGCGGAACGGTCGTCAGCGCCTACGCACGCCTCTATGACGACGGCATCCTGGATCGACGCCAGGGAAGCGGAACACGCATTGCCGGCGCCGCCCCGACCGCCGCACGCCACGCCGCAGGGCGCGGAGAAGCGCTGTACGCCACCCTGCCCTCCAGCATCGACCTGCTGCGCGCCGTGCCCGCGATCTCGCCCCTGGCCGTCGACATCGTGCAGCGTCATCGTCCCGTGCTGAACGCCACCACGGTCGAGGCCGACCCCGCCGGTCTCGCGGACCTCCGCGCCGCGATCGCCGCCGCGATGGCCGCCGACGGCACGCCCACGACCTCGGCGCAGATCCTCGTCACGCACGGCGGGCAGCAGGCGCTCAGCCTGCTCGTCGACGAGCTCGTCTCCCCCGGTGACACGGTGCTCACCGAAGAGGTGGCCTGGCCCGGACTCACGGATGCCGTGCGCCGGCGCGGCGGGCTCGTGCACGGCATCCGCCTCACCCCCTCCGGCATCGATGTCGAGGCCCTCGAGGCGGCGATCGTGGTGCGCCGGCCCGTGTTGATCGCCCTGAACCCGCACAATCACAACCCCACCGGCGTCCAGACCAGTTCTCCGGTGCGTCAGCGCATCGCCGAGCTGTCCGCCGAGCACGGGATCACCGTGGTGGAGGATCGCGTGCTCGCCCACGCGTCCTTCGACGGCGTCACCCCACCCTCTCTCGCGGCGCTCCGACCCGACGCCCCGATCGTCGTGGTCGAGTCGCTGTCGAAGTGGGCCTGGGAGGGCCTGCGGGTGGGCTGGTTGCGCGCGGATCCGGTGCTCGTGCGGCGCCTCCGGGGTCTTCGCCAGAGCAGCGACCTGTCGACGAGCGTGCCCGCGCAGCTGCTCGCGCTCGACCTGCTCGCCGAGGCGCCGGCGCTGCGGCGGGATCTCACCACGGTGCATCGCGAGGCCGCGGTCGCCGCGGGGAGGCTGCTCTCCGCGCACCTGGCCGACTGGGAATGGCGACCGCCGCGCGGCGGCCTGTGCCTCTGGGCGCGCCTCCCGACGGGCTCGGCCGGCGCATTCGCCCGGCACGCGGCGGGCTTCGGGGTATCGGTCGCCGGCTCCGCGCAGTTCGCCTCCGATATGGATGCCGACGACCACATCCGCATCCCCGTCACCCCGGCCCCGCACGTGCTCGAGGAGGGCATCCGCCGCCTGGATGCGGCCTGGCGCACGTATCGCGGCGGCGAATGAGGATGCCGATCGGCTCAGTCCGCTCAGCACGTTGCGGGCGTGCCCCTCTCTTCGACCGGGCTGCCATCGCGGGGGCGGAGGGGCGCTGACGGCCCTGCCGAGCGCGACCCGCGGGCTCGCCGCGCGACGCTGGAAACGATGACCCTCGGGAATGTCCACCCCCCTCTCTACGCTGAGGTCAGGGGCACGGCGAAAGGCGGCACGAATGCAGGGACTCGAGATCACGGTCCTGTTGGGCCTCGCCATGCTCGTGGGTACGGTGCTGGCACCGCGGCTCAGGGTGGCGACGCCGCTGGTGCTGCTCGTGATCGGCCTCGCACTCGGGTTCATCCCCCAGCTCCGGCAGATCGAGCTCCCGCCCGAGACTGTGCTGCTGCTGTTCCTGCCGGTGATGCTGTTCCGCGAGGCGTGGACGACGTCGCTGCGCTCGGTGCGCCGATCGCTTCGCTACATCATTCCGATGAGCACGCTGCTCGTCGTGGCATCCGCCTTCGCCGTCGCCGGCGTCGCCACCTGGATGGGGGTGCCGTGGGAAGCCGCCCTCGTGCTGGGCGCCGCCGTCGCCCCGCCCGATGCCACGGCGGTCGCCGCCCTCGGCCGCCTCCTGCCCCCCAAGACGTTCATGAAGCTCAAGGCCGAGAGCCTCACGAACGACGGCACGGCCCTGGTGCTCTACGCGATCGCGGTCGCTCTGCTCCTCGGCGACCAGATCACGCCGTTGCAGATCACGGGCATGGTGCTGCTGTCGTACCTCGGCGGGGCTGCCGCCGGCATCGCCGTGGCCGTCCTCGCGTTCTTCGCCCTGCGCCGCATGCAATCGACGCTCACCATCAATCTCACCCTGGTGCTCGTGCCGTTCGTGGCGTTCCTCATCGCCGAGATCATCGAGGCGTCGGGGGTGCTCGCCGTCGTGTTCGCCGGCCTCATCGTGGCCTGGGTCTCCCCGCGCATCACCACGGCCCTCTCCCGGCGGGCCGCGGATGCCACCTGGCCCTTCGGCGTCTACCTGCTCAACGGGGCGTTGTTCGTGCTGATCGGGCTCGAGGTGCAGCTCGTGCTGCACGAGATCTCGCCGTCGGAGATCGGCATCCTGCTGCTCATCACCGTCGCCGCCTGGGTGGCGCTGTTCGTCGTGCGCTATATGTTCCAGTGGCTGTTCTCGCCGTTCTCGCGGCCGCCGGCGGCATCGACGCGCTCGCTCCGGCACCGTTCGCGGGTGGTGAGCACGGTCTCGGGCTTCCGCGGTGCCGTCTCTCTCGCCATCGCCCTGTCGGTGCCGACCGTGACCGCGGCCGGCGATCCCGTGCCGGGGAGGGATGCCATCGTCTTCGTCACCGCGGGTGTCATCGTGCTGACCCTGCTCGTGCAGGGGCCGCTGCTGCCCGTGGTGATCCGTTGGGCGAAGCTGCCGAAAGACGACGCGGCCATCGAGGAGTACGAGCTGGCTGAACGCGCGATCTCGGGTGCGGCGCTGGCCGCCCTCGACGAGCTGGCCGTCGAGCACGGGGTCAGTGACCGGGTTCGCGATCGCGCCCGCCGCGAGGGCTACGAGCGACTCGAGCTCGCGAACGCGCGGGCCGTCGCCCGACAGCGCGCGGCGGAGGAACGCGACCTCGCCGAGCTCGACGCATCGCTCGACGACGATGCGCCGTCGGCCACCGGGCCCATCCCGCCGGGAGCCTCCGACGACGACGTCGACGATCGCGCACCCTCCGCGGCTGCGCTCCCGCGACCGATCTTCGGCGCGGGACGGGGGACCGACGAGGGCCGGATGATGGACGCGGGACGGGCGACCGACCCGGCGATCGGTGCAGACTCGGGTGTGGGAACGGGCGCGACGAGGCCGATGACGGGGCCCTTCGAGATGCTCGCCGTGAGCGACGACATCGACGTCACGCAGCGCTCCCCGCTCCTCCGACACAAGGAGGCGCAACGGCTGCGTCTGGCGATCCTCGACCGCAAGCGCGAGGTGCTGCTGCGCCTGCGCCGCGAGGGCACCATCGACGACCTCGTCGCCCGGAAGATCCTGGCCGGCCTCGACCTGGAGGAGATCCGCGCGCGGGGAGTGGAGAAGTCGGCCGAGTGAGAGCGTCTCACGGCGTGGACGGACCCGACCGGGGCTCTGCCTGTTCGCGTGCGGAGAAGGGACCCAGCACGCAGCACCGGGCGCGCAGGACCGAGCCCCGCGCGCAACCGCACCGTCAGCGCCCCTCGCCGGCTGAGAACTGCCCCGGCACGAGCAACCCGCTCTCGTAGGCGGCGATCACGAGCTGCGCCCGGTCGTGTGCGCCGAGCTTGAGCATGATGTTCTTCACGTGCGTCTTGGCCGTGTGGGGCGAGATGACCAGGGATGCCGCGATCTCATCGTTCGACCGACCTCGGCCGATGTGTCGCAGCACCTCGCGTTCTCGGTCGGTCAGCATCGTCAACGACGGCGCCTCGCCCGACGCGGGAGAGGTGCGCCGCACGTACTTCTCGATCACGCCGCGTGTCGCCGCGGGTGACAGCAGGGCGCCCCCCTCGTCGATCGTGAGCACGGCGCGCACGATCTCTTCGGGCTCAGCGCCCTTGCCGATGAACCCGCTCGCGCCCGCACGCAGCGCCGCGACAACGTACTCGTCCTCCTCGAACGTCGTGAGGATCAGCACGCGGGTGTCGGTGAGGGCGGGGTCGGCGCAGATGCGCCGGGTGGCTTCGATGCCGTCCATCCTCGGCATCCGGATGTCGCACACGACCACGTCGGGCCGCAGGCTCGCGGCGAGCGCGACCGCCTGCTCCCCGTCGGCGGCGTCGCCGACCACCTCGATGCCGGCGGCTTCCAGCAGGTCGCGCACCGCCGCGCGGATGAGCGTCTGATCATCGACGATGAGGACGCGGGTCGGGCTCACGGGGCACCTCCGGGCCGGGACGCCGATCGCGGGGCGTGCACCGGCAGACGCGCGGCGAGGCGGTAGCCGCCGGGGGCGGGACCCGCGTCGAGCAGACCACCCGCGGATTCGACCCGCTCGCGCAGTCCGATCAGTCCGAAACCCGAGGGCGAGGGCGGTGTCCCGGACTCCGCGCGATCGAGCGGATTCGTGACGACGATCTCGATGTCGTCCCCCTCGCGGCGCAGCAGCACGTGCACACGGCGGGCGGTGCCGTGCTTGAGGGCGTTGGTGAGCCCCTCCTGCACGACCCGGTACGCGACGATGTCGACGCCGAGGGGCAGCTGATCGGCGGGGTCGCGGTCGTCACGGACGACCACCTCCCACCCGGCGACGCGCACCGACTCGACGATGTCGGCGAGGCGCGCGAGTCCGGGTTGGTCGCGGCCGTCGACGTCGTCGGGGGTGCGCAGCACGGCGAGCATCGACCCGATCTCGGCGAGCACGTCGCGGGAGGCGGTGCGGATGGTGGAGAGGGCCTCGCGCGCCTTGTCGGGGCGCGTCTCGAGGGCGGAGCTCGCCACGCCGGCGTTCAGGCTGATGACCGAGATCTGGTGGGCGACGGCGTCGTGCAGGTCGCGGGCGATGCGCAGGCGCTCCTCGCTCACGCGACGCCGTGCCTCCGCGTCTCTCGTCTGCTCGGCCCGCCGGGCGCGCTCGAGCACGGCCGCGACGTAGGCGCGGCGGGAGCGGGCGGCATCTCCCAACGCACCGGCCAGGGCGACGGTCAGCCCGACCTGGAGAAACCGGGTGTCGAGACCCGTCGTCTGGGTCACCACGATGCTGGCGCCGACGAGTCCGGTGACCGCGGCGATGGCGACGGGCGCGGCCTCACGGCGCCCGATGCGGTCGGCCATCGAGTAGGCCGCGATCACGACGGCGAGGGCGGCACCGGGGGCGAGGGTGCCGAGGGCGAGGGCCGCGACATACAGGGCGATGCAGACCACGAGCGTCACGCGCGGCCACCGGCGGCGCAGCGGCAGCAGGAGCGCCGGCAGGACGACGAGCACGTGTACGAGCGGGCTCCCCGGACGCAGTTCCGGGAAAGGCACCGGAGCAAACGACGGCACGACGACGAGCACCGCGATCACCACGTCGACGAGCCAGGCGCGCCCCGGGGGTACCAGGCGCGGCGGGGTGTCCGTGGCCGGGTCGGGTCGCATCACCCCAGTCTGGACCGCCCGCGCGCGGTCGGGATCACCCGCGCAGGGCATCCGTGGAATACCCCCACGGGGGGAGGAGGCCACCCCGCGGGAGCGACGCGGGGCACCGACCTCGCGAGCGACAGTGAGGGCATGGCATCCGAATCTCCTCCCCCGCTTCTCTCCGTCACCGACCTGCACAAGTCGTACGGCCGTGGATCCGCGCGCTTCGACGCGCTGCGCGGCGTCAGCCTCGACATCCGCCGCGGCGAGAGCCTCGCGATCGTCGGCAAGAGCGGCTCGGGCAAATCGACGCTCATGCACCTTCTCGCCCTCATGGATGCCCCCTCGAGCGGCTTCGTCCGTCTGGAGGGGACGGATGCCGCGACCCTGCGCGGCCGTCACCTCAACCGCACGCGCAACAAGACGTTCGGCTTCGTCTTCCAGCAGTTCTTCCTCACCCCCAACGCCTCGGTGCTGGACAACGTCGTCCTGCCGTTGAAGATCGCCGGCGTGGGGCGCGCGGAGCGGCGCCGCCGTGGACTCGCGGCGCTGACGGAGCTCGACATGCAGGACAAGGCCCGGAACAAGGCGACGGCCCTCTCCGGCGGCCAGAAGCAACGCGCCGTGATCGCCCGCGCACTCGTCAACGACCCCCGGGTGATCTTCGCCGACGAACCCACGGGCAACCTCGATTCCGCGACCGGCGCGGTCGTGGAGGACATCCTGTTCCGCCTGAACAGGGAGCACGGCATCACCCTGATCGTGGTGACCCACGACGAGGACCTCGCCGCCCGGTGCGACCGCCGGGTACTCATCCGCGACGGCGTCATCGTCGCCGAAGAGCGGAGCGCCGCATGAAGACCACCGATCTGGTCGCCACGGCGGCCGCGAACACGTTCCGCTCCAAGACCCGCACGATCCTCACCGTGCTGGCCATCTTCGTGGGCGCCTTCACCCTCACGCTCACCAACGGCCTCGGCACGGGCATCAACCGATTCATCGACGACACGGTGTCGTCGATCGGCGCGGCCGACGTGCTGACGGTGACCAAGACCGGCACCGGGGACGCGGCATCCGGAGAGCCACAGAAATACGACCCCGAGGCGGTGTCGTCGGCCAACACGAACCCGGGCCGCCCGGGCGCCACCGCGACCGTGTCGGCATTGACGGATGCCGACGTCCAGACCTTGGAGGCCCTTCCGGGCGTCGCCTCCGTCACGCCGGCCAAGGCCGTTCAGATCGACTACGTCCAGGTCGACGACGGCGAGCGGTACGTCGCGAGCGCCGGTTCGCTCATCGGCGGGCAGACCCCGCAACTGGCGTCGGGCAGCGCGCCCGACGGATCGGCCGAGGCGCTGCAGACCGCGATCCCCGAGTCGCTCGTGACTCCCCTCGGCTTCACCGGCGCCGAAGACGCCGTCGGGGCGACGCTGACCGTCGCCGTCTCCGACCCGGTGCGCACGCAGCATCTCGTCGAGGCCACCATCACCGGCGTGACCGAGGGCGCCTTCGCCTCCACGACGTCGCTGACCACCAACCCCGCCTTGGAAGACGCGCTGTTCACGGCGCAGAACACCGGGGTACCCGCGGACCAGCTCGATCGATACGCCAGCGCGAGCGTGACGCTGACCTCGTCGAGTGCGCAGGAGGTCGACCAGGTGAAGACCGCCCTGACGGATGCCGGGTACTCCGGCCAGACCGTCTCCGATCAGCTGGGAACCTTCAAGGCGGCGATCGACGGCATCGTGCTCGTGCTGAATGCTTTTGCGGTGATCGCGCTGCTGGCGGCGAGCTTCGGCATCGTCAACACGCTGCTCATGTCGGTGCAGGAGCGCACACGAGAGATCGGCCTGATGAAGGCGATGGGCATGGGCAGCGGCCGGGTCTTCTCGCTCTTCAGCCTCGAGGCGGTCATGCTGGGCCTGCTCGGCAGTCTCATCGGTGCGGTCGTGGCCATCGGGGTGGGAACGGCCGTGAGCGCGCAACTCGGGCAGACGCTCTTCAGCGACCTGCCGGGCCTGCAGCTCATCGCCTTCGATCCGGTGTCGATCCTGGTGACGACCGTGGCGATCATGGCCATCGCCTTTCTGGCGGGCAGCCTCCCCGCCGCCCGCGCGGCCCGGGCCGACCCGGTGGAGTCGTTGCGCTACGAATGATCGCGACCCGGGCTGTCCACGCGGGTCCGCGCTTCGAGACCCGCGGATGCGCTCCCGCTCCCCGCCCTTACGCGCGTGAGTGCGCCGACGCGCGCGTCACCTGGTCGGGGGTGGGAGTGACGCCGGTGTATCTCGCGAACTGGCCGGCGGCCTGCAGGGCGATCACCTCGGCGCCCGTGATCACGCCCTTCCCCGCGGCGCGGGCGGCGCGGATGAGCGGCGTCTCCGCCGGGAACGCCACGACGTCGAACACCGTCTCGGCCGCGGCGACGTGCGCGGGCGAGAAGGCCAGGGCCTCGGCATCCGGTCCGTCCATTCCGATCGGCGTCACGTTGACGATGATGCGGGCGCCGGGTTCGGGGTCACGATCCACCCACCGCGCACCGTAGGCGGCGGCGAGCGCGGGCCCCGCCTCGGGGTTCCGAGCGACGACCGTGAGATCGGTGAAACCCGCGCCGTGGAAGGCGGCGACGACGGCCTTGGCCATTCCCCCCGAGCCGCGCACGAGAACGGATGCCGCGGGGTCGAGCCGGTGGCTCTCGATGAGGCTCGCGATGGCTTCGTAGTCGGTGTTCGAGGCGGTGAGCACCCCGTCGTCGTTGACGATGGTGTTGATCGAGCCAATCGCCGCGGCGGACGGCTCGATGCGGTCGACGAGGGGAATGACCGCCTCTTTGAACGGCATCGACACGGAACAGCCCCGGATGCCGAGAGCCCGCACACCACCGATCGCCGCCGCGATGTCGGTGGTGGTGAACGCCTTGTAGACGAAGTCGATGCCGAGTTCGGCGTAGAGGAAGTTGTGGAAACGCGTGCCGATGTTCGACGGGCGCCCCGACAGGGAGATGCAGAGGGTGGTGTCTTTGCTGAGCTCGGGCATGGGTCTCATCTCGTCAGGGCGGCGGATCCCTCATGCTACGGCGGACGTCGGCGCGAGATCGTGCAGCCCGCGGGCGCGCGGTGGTCAGACCGGCGTGGGTCGACCGGAGGCATCTGCTGCCGGCACGACGAAGGGCCGGAGCCTTTCGGCATCCGACCCTGTCGTGGTGAACCTCGCACGGAGGTTCGGGGCGATTACGCTCCCCCGTTGATCACCGAGAGGTACGACCCGAAGGGACGCTCGGTGTCGATGGCGGCGAAATCGTCGGCGATGCCCTCGTGAGGCGCGGTGTCGTTCTTCATTTGTCGAGTGTCGCGCACGCCCCCGCGGAGGACGAAGCTCTTGACACTGCCTAACATCTCACCTAGCTAACTACTTGAGCCTCTAGGCTTTCGATCCGCTGCTCGAGGTACGAGATGTAGTCCGCCATGTACGACAGCTTCGCCTCGAGCCGATCCAGGCGAGGACTGATGTGCCCCTGATTGAAGCTGAAGGGCACCTTGAGCGGATTATCCGAATCGATCTTGGTGATAACGGCATGCAGTCGGTCCACGTCTCCGGGCACGTTGGTCATGTACGCCAGCGTACGCTCGGGGCACTTCAGGGCGCAGGTGTTGACGGGGCGAGCACGATGATCCCCGCTCCCACGAGGGCGACCGCCGACCCGACGTAGTCCCACACCGTGGGACGGAAGCCGTCGATCACGATCCCCCAGGCCAGGGACCCGGCGACGAACACGCCGCCATAGGCCGCGAGCACGCGCCCGAAGTGCGCGTCGGGCTGCAGGGCTGCGATGAACCCGTACGCACCGAGCGCCACGATGCCGAGCAGCGCCAGCCACCACCCGCGGTTCTCCCGCACCGCCTGCCAGATCAACCACGCACCGCCGATCTCGGCGACGGCGGCGAGCGCGAACAGCAGGATGATGCGGGCCGTGGTCATCCCGCCATTATCCGCGGAGGGCTCCGCCCACCTCACGCGGTGCGCGGGGGACCACCCCGCGGGATCGGGGCGCGACGGGCCGCGTTACGACAGGGCGTACGGCGCGTGACGCTCGAGGAACATTCCGCCCGGATCGACACCATCCAGGCTAGATTTCGGGCCGGAGGTGCTCATGTCCCGACCCCGAACCGTGACGCACACCTACACGCTGCAGGGCGGGTGGCAGAAGTCGTCCGAGGGCGCGTTGACCGCCGACCTCGCCGACGCGCTGCGCCGCAGAGGCGTGTCGATGGTGCGCGCTCGACGCGGACTGTTCGACGTGCGCGAAGTGTCGCTGCTGAACGATCCCCCGCCGCGGTGACGGCCTCCGCCACCCCGACGCGGCGACCCGATGCAACCGCCCGGGCGCTGCGCCCCGGGCATGACAGTCTCGACACGTGAAAGCCTTCCGATGCCGCGTGTGCGGCAATGCCCTTTACTTCGAGAACTCCGTCTGCCTGTCGTGCGGGACGGGTCTCGGTTACTCGCGCGATGAGGCCGACATCGTGCCGGTCGACGGCAACGGCCGGTACGTGGATGCCGCGGGGCTGGTCTGGCACGTGTGCCGCAACCTCAACCTGTCGGGGTGCACCTGGCTCGCGCGCTTCGAGGGCGGCCAGTGCTCGGCCTGCGATCTGACGCGAGTGCGTCCGAACGACGCGGATGCCAAGGGGCTCTCGCAGTTCCCGGTCGCCGAACGCGCCAAACGCTGGCTGCTCGTCGACCTCGACCGCCTCGGCTTCGCGGTGGTCGGAAAGGGCGAGGACCCCACGTACGGCCTGTGCTTCGACCTGCTGTCGAGCGTCGCGGAGAACGTCACGATCGGCCACGCCGACGGGGTGATCACGATGGATCTCGCCGAGAGCGATGACGCGTACCGCGTGCGTGTGCAAGAGCAGCTCGGCGAGCCGTACCGCACCATGCTCGGTCACTTCCGTCACGAAGTCGGTCACTACATGGAGTGGCGCCTGGTCGAGGGCACCGACCGTATCGGCGAGGCTCGCCGCCTGTTCGGCGATGAGACCGCCGACTACCAGGCCGAGATCGACCGCCACTACTCTCAGGGGCCGCCGGCGAACTGGTGGGAGCGCTACATCTCCACCTACGCCACCATGCACCCCTACGAGGACTTCGCCGAGACGTGGGCGCACTTCCTCCACATGACGGACACGGTCGAGACCGCGCACATCTACGGTCTCGCGCGGACGGGCGGCATCCAGGACTCCCCCTCCTTCCGCGCGTTCGTGACGGACACGTGGATACCGCTGTCCACCGCGCTCAACATGGTCAACCGCTCGATGGGTAAGGCGGATCTGTACCCGTTCGTCATCCCGGAGCCCGTGCTCGACAAGCTCGACTTCGTCGCGTCCCTGCGGCCGGGGAGCTGACGGCGGGGTCGGGGCTCAGGGACTGAGGGACTCGGGCGCCGGGGCTCAAGGACTGAGGGTCCCGCCGCCCAGGGGCCGCGTCTCAGCGCCTCCGGCCCGGGACCTCGGGTCTCGGGCTCGGGGTTCGGCGCGGGGGCGTGGGCGCTCGACGCCGGTAGTCTCGCGGCGTGCGCATCGTCGTGTCGGGGACCCACGCCAGCGGGAAGAGCACCCTCATCTCGGACGTCGCGCTGCGGCATCCGCGGTTCACGGTCCTCCCCGATCCGTTCGAGTTGCTCGACGACGCCTCGGATGTGCCCTCCCCGGCGATGTTCACTGCGCAGCTCCGCCTGTCGGCCGACCGGCTGACGGAGGAGACCGCGACCGACGTCATCGCCGAACGCGGACCCCTCGACTTCCTCGCCTACCTACTCGCCCTGGCCGAGCTGTCGGGCCGCCCCCTCGACGACGGGGTGCGTGGGCAGGCCGTCGCTCGCGTCGTCGCCGCGATGCGGACCGTCGACGTGCTGGTCGTCCTCCCCCTCACCGCGCGGGATCCGATCCACGTCTCCGACGACGAGCACCTGAAGCTGCGCCAGACGATGAACGACGTGCTGCTCGAGCTCGTCGACGACCCCGACCTCGTCGGCGGGCACCTCCTCGTCCGCGAGATCACGGGAACGCCGGCGAAGCGCCTAATGGCGGTGGAGGACCTGTTGGGCTGATCGGGCACGGCACCCGCTCGGGCCCTTCATGAATCCCGTTCACGCCGTGGCATCCCGACCTTCCCTCGACCCACGCCCGCGGGGGCTACCCCCTCGCCTGGGGGCGGGTGTTGGCCTACGCTCGCGGCATGAGGAAGATCGGTGCCACGGCGGCCGCGATCCTGGTGGCCGCAATGCTCTCGGGGTGCGGCGCGCTCCCTGTCACGCCGTCGCGATCGGCCTCGGCGGCGCCGACGCAGACGAGTTCCGTGACCGAAGACGTCCTCGCGCAGGAGTCCGCGTACTTCCGAGCCCTCCGCCAACAGTTGCCGCAGACGGATCTGTCCAACCCCGGCCTGTGGATCGACCTCGGCCAAGCGGTCTGCAAGGCGTTCGACGAGGGCCTCACTCCGAAAGAGGTCTTCGACTCGATGTCGGGCGGTGCGATCACGCAGCCGGAGGCCAGCGCGGTCGTCGTGCTCTCCGGCATCCATCTGTGTCCGGAGTACGCGCCGACGCCGTGAGCGCGTTGACGCATATCGCCGTCATGCACGACATGCAGTCGGAACGTCTCCGGCTTCGGCCCTGGGCCGTGGAGGACGCGGCCTTCCACCGCCGGTTGTGGGAGGAGCGCGACCCGCGGGTCCCCGCCCGGCGGCGGATCAGCGCCGACGGTCACCCCACCCTGGCCGACATGCAGCAGTGGCTGAGCACGTACCGGCCGGAGCCCGCGCCGGGTCTGTGCGTCGTGGAGCTTCGGGAATCCGGCATCCCGGTCGGTTACTGCGGTCTCGTTGCGAACAGCGTCGGCACGCCCGGGGAGCCGGAATTGGCTTTCGAGTTCCTCCGTGCGTTCTGGGGTCGCGGCTACGCGACGGAGTCGTCGCGGCTGATCGTCGACCGGGCGGCGTCTCTCGGCTACGACCGCCTGGCTTCGACGGTGCGCGCCTGGAATGCCGCGTCGTTCGCCGTGCTGGACAAGCTCGGGTTCGTCGACACCGGGGAGCGGGAACGGGATGCCGTTCACGGGGACTCGGTGCTGATGCGATTGACCGTGCGGTGACAACGGGCGGGCGGTTCCGCCCCCTCCCGCGTGGAGCCCTCGCCGCGCAGAAGTCACGCCCGGGAGTAGCGTGGATCGGGTGACGGAACCGCAGTGGCATCCCTCGGACGACGGCATCAACTTCCACACCCGCAAGTGGGTGAAGCCGGAAGACCTGAATGCGAACGGCACGCTGTTCGGCGGCAGCCTGCTGCGCTGGATCGACGAGGAAGCGGCGATCTACGCGATCATCCAGCTCGGCAACTACCGCGTCGTGACGAAGTTGATCTCGGAGATCAACTTCGAGGCATCCGCGCTGCAGGGCGACCTGATCGAGATGGGCCTGACGGCGACGACCTTCGGTCGCACGTCGCTCACGATGCGCGCCGTCGTGCGCAACATGATCACGCGCAAACGGATCCTCACCATCGAACGGCTCGTTTTCGTGAGCGTCGACGAGGACGGGCGCCCCACGCCCCACGGCTACACCGACATCACCTTCGACCGTGACAGGATGCCGCACGAGCACCCCGCGACCGGGAGCATCTCCCTGGAGTGAGGTCGGCGGCGACACGTCGTCTGGACGAACACGCCGAAACGCCCGTCGCACGGGTACCAGCAGGGGCACGAAGAGATGAGGGTCTCATGACGCACACCATTCGAGTCGTGTACTGCACGCAATGCGCGTGGATGCTGCGAGCGGCCTGGATCGCGCAAGAGCTGCTGACCACGTTCCAGAGCGAATTGATGGGCGGCGGCGCGACACTCGAGCCCGGCACCGGCGGGATCTTCGAGGTCTACGCCGACGGGGAGCGCGTGTGGTCCCGCAAGAGCGACGGCGGCTTCCCCGACATCGTCGAGCTGAAGCGCCGCGTGCGCGACCGGATCGCGCCGGAGCGGGACCTGGGGCACGCGGATCGGGCGGCGCGGGCGCAGCAGATCGGGGCCCGGGCGGGGGCCGGCACGGATCCGGCGGCGCGGGCGTAGCAGAGGGGGGCTCGGGCGGGGGCCGGCTCGATGTCACACGAATCCGGCGGCCGAACTCGGCGAAGCGGTCCTGGGCCGGGAAAGCGGGCGCGGCGCGCGACGCCCGAGCACGGCGCGACAGTCCTCTCCTCCGGTGTCGGGTTCAGGAGCTGAGCACCGGGGTCAGAGCGGGGGAAAGTGCGCGATCTGACGCGGCGGTCGCGCCCGCGATACCGCCGTGATCAAGGGAGCGATCGCCTCGTTGCCGCCGTCATCATCCCAGTGTTCGAGGGCGACCTCATCGTCGTCGTGTGTCGAGTTGCCGTCCATGTCTGGACTCTACGCGCGACCGTCCAAGCCGGATAGGTGGGCGCGAGCAGACCGCTCGTCCACCGCGGAGGCGGTGGTCTCCGCATTCTCCTTGGGTAAGGGGCGGTGGACCCGATCGTTCACGCCGACCGCCCACGTGGACTCACATTCACCTGGTCACGAAGATTCCCGCGTCCGTCGTCCACCGTCTGCCGCCCGGAACGACAAGAGGCCCGAACCCCCGCGATTCTGCGGAAGTTCGGGCCTCAACTGTCGGGGTTATCCACCTCTGTTCCAATAATTCAGCGGCCCCGGTTACGCCTACCCAGATCCGCGAGATTCTGGGCTCAACCGGGGATTCTCCGCGCGAGCTCCAACCAAGAGTCAAGCGGGGCTGGAACCGTTTGAGCGATAAAACACGGGACGAAGTTGCTGCGCGCTACGAAGCCGGCGACACCACTACGCAGCTCGCAAAGGAATACGGCGTCGCCAAGTCCACGATCATCGGCATACTTCGCGAACGGAAGGTTGTGGTCCGCCGACAGCCACTTCCAAGTGAGCAGGTGAACGAGGCTGCGCGACTCTACGAATCGGGACTGTCGCTGTCGCAGATCTCAGCGCAGTTGAGCGTGAATCAGGAGACTATGCGGACGGCGATCATCCGGGCTGGTGTCGCCCTCCGCGAACCGACGAAGGCGAAGATCGCGTAGGCGACGACCCCTTCGTAGAAATAGTGAAGGACCGCCCGTCCTTGCGGGGCGGTCCTTCACGTGTCTGGGCGGGTCGTCACAGGTCCGGAAGGTCATCCAGGTTGTTGCGGGTGGTGTTGTCGCGATCGGTGCGGAGGTGATTGCCGTGCGCGCCGTTCACGACACGGATCTCCGTGCGCTTCTCCGGCCACTGGACGAAGTACGTGTGGATGTGGAGCTCAATGTCGCTGATCGCGTCTGCCTGTGCGCGGGGCGACCAGAACTGGCCCGGTGTGCCGATAGCCGTGATGTCGCCATCACGGTGCTTGCGGGAGTGTGTTATTCGTCGATCTGCCATGATTCATTCATTTCTCTTGATGAGGGTGAGATGAAGGCAGTGGTGAGTGGAGTCGGTGACAGCGCGCGGCGCCGACTCCACTCAGTCACTTCTCGTTGCGGACGCCCTTGTGCTGATCGGGGCTGCCGTTCATGATTCGACCCGTCGCGGTGTCGCGCTTGAACCAGGTCTTTCCGACCTGAAACTCGCTACGTCCCTTGACGGCTCCGATGCGGTGGCCGTTTCCAGTGTTCTTCGCCATTTCCGGCTCCATCTCCGGGGCTGACCATCAGCCCCTCACCAAGTAGTCGGAGCACAGGGGCGTTGAGTTAGCGGCAGCTCTCGCAAAAGCCGTCAACGATGACGCTGGAACAGTTGGAAGCAGTCGCCCTGGCAGGCCTCCTCAGTTCTTGCGGCTCGATCGCAGTTGCACCTTTTACAGACCGGGCAGAACCCTCGTCCGCACGTATCGCAGGGGTAGCCTCAGAATGAGCGGTCCTTTCCGCAGCACTGGATCTGAAGAAGCGGGCGGCGGTCGAAGTCGCGGGGCTGGACCGTGTACGTCGGCTCGACCTCCCAGACGTCATCCCCCGCAAGAACAGCGATGATCCGCCGGTCATCAGCGATGGCATCCGCGTAGAACTCTGCCGTTCTGTTCCAGGTATCGCGCCACGTAATCCGTCTGGTGAAGTTCGTGCCGGGCGCAAAGGAACGGAGCGCGTGGCCTTCCGGCGGCACTTGTCCGCGCCACGGGTAGACCTGGGGCCACCCATCGTCGGGATCGGGCTGGATGCTGGCGTGGTTCATTTCACCGTCGTAACGGTTGATTAGGACCACTGCACCGAGTCCTCGGATACGCCTCGCGATGGCGATAGCGCAGGCCTGATAGCTCGCTTGGCTGGCGTCGAAAAGATCCTGAACGTGTTGAGCACGCACAAGGCTCGCGCCAACGACGTCGTTTATCAGCTCCTCGGGAAGAAGCAGGCGCTGGGCAATCTGGTCGCAGACCGTCTCGAGTAGAGCCGCGGCGTCCGACTGATCTGCGATCCAATCGAACAGTCCTTGATCCTGCTCGACGATCCAGTGGCCCAGTTCATGGGCGAGCGTGAAATTCTGCCGGCGGCTGTTGGGCGTCGGCGCGTAGAGAATGACGCCGTCTTCAAGAAACGACATCCCGTCACAGAATCCGCCATCGTCGCGGCTACTTGAGAGCGAAGTGACGCCGCGGACATTAAGACCGAGGTGCGTCGTGAGAGCAGCCACTGGGTCGAGAGCGAACTGCTCCCGTGTGGGTGCGTCCAGAATTGCCACCGCACGATCAACCCAGGGCCCGAGCTTCATTGGCCGCCAGGTTCTTCCACAGCGCTCACCATCGCTTCGAGCGAATCGAGCAGGACTTCCGCTTCGGGAGCGCCGCCGCGGTGGACCGCCGCGAGCATGCGCGACTCAAGCGCTGACGACGCCAACGCAATCGTGGTGCCCTGAAGGCGTGCCCAACGTTCCGCGAGATTCTTGAACGCCGCCGACGACATGACGGCTGCCAGCTTGGAGCGTTCCGGATCCTCCCCCGACCGTCTTCTAAGTCGATCAGGGTCAGTCCCGACTTCATTGGCCAGCGCATTGATAAGCGCCGGAACCTTCGGCGCGTTGCGTTGGCTCTCCCAGGCGAAGACTTCCTTGCTCGTGACATCCCAGCCGCGTGCAGTGAGCCGGAGCGCCAAATCGCTCACGGTCAGCCCCGCTCGTTTACGAGCTGCAACGAACGCTGGACCGTCGAGTTCAATCTCGGGGTCCGGTACGAGACCGAGCACGGCAGCGACCGGGTCGTCCTCGAGCGCTGGCGCTCCCTGCGCGCTGGACCACGCCAGGTCAGCAGCTTCCACCAATCCCCGGAGATCTGGTCGCCCTTCAAGACTCGCGGCACTCGAAGCGAGCGCTGATTGGCCAGCCCGCGCGTCGAGTATCTGCGCGATCTCGTCGTCTTTGTCATCTGAGCTCATCATCACCCTCCTTCCTGTATCGCTGCGTTGATCTTCGACAAGACGCTCGTATTGATCTAACTAACTCGGGCAGGCGTGACACCAAGCTCTGCTGCGACATCACCACGCAGGCGGTCTAGCACGATGTACTGCGCCAGGACATAGTGCTCCTGGGCATCAAGACGTGCAATCACGGGTCGCGCCCGCGCTATCTTCTCGAGACGCTCGAGCGTTTCATCTTCGCCAGAACCCACTTCGCCCGGCAAGAACTCTTCGGAGAACTCGAAGCCGCGGACCACAGCGGCCGATCGAACCATGTCGAGTGCTCGCCGCTCGGCAGTGACCACGAGCAGCGGTTCCCAGCTACGTGGAGTCTCGGCGGGCGGCGACTTCATGAGCGAGACCATCGCCTCCTGCACGGCATCGGCGGCGAGGTCCACACGCCCGCTTCCGCGCAGCACTTCGTAGGCAACCCCATACATCGCGTTGCGATGCTTCTGGTACAGGGCTGCCCAATCTATGTCGGCGTCAGCCATGAGCTTGTTTCAATCGAGGGGTTTGCATCTTGTCACTTCTCCAGTCGGAGCGGGTGGTCACGCTTACAATGTAGTCGGGCATCGCGTTCGGGGAGTTAGCAACGTACTGAGATCCGCCGGACGGCGAGTCTGATCGCTCTGTCAGGATTCTGAGGTGGCTGAACTTGTGGACATCGATGAGACGGGATCCCTCGGCAAGCGTGCGCAGTTAGCCGCACCTAACCCTCGTCGCGGTGATTGTCGATGAGTCCGGTCTGCAGCCACTAGCTGAGCGAATGCAGCGGCTTGCAGTCAACCGCGGCTGGAATCGTTTGAGTGACGATGCGCGGTACGAAGTCGATGCGCACTACGAAGTCGGCGACACCACGACGCAGCTCGCGAAGGAGTTCGACGCCGCCAAGTCGACGATCATTGGCATCCTCCGCGAAAGGAACGTGGTCGTGCGTCTGCAGCCACTCTCCAAGAAGCAGGTGGGTGAAGCCGCGCGCCTTATCAATCTGGCCTGTCGCTATCGCAGGTGGCGGCGAACCTGAGCATCAACCAAGAGACCATGCGGGTGGCGATCATCGCCGCGGGGATACTACTTCGACTGCCAACGAAGGCTAGTTCGGAGGTTGACTGATGATTGCGACGGCGACTACGGATCTGCAAGCAACTTCTCCGGGCCACTGAATCGAAGAAAAGACGACTGGTGGTTAGAACATCGAATGGAACCGACGCCGGTCGTCTAGTAGCGCCACCGAAAGAATGGCTCCGCCGTAAATCGGCGCGTTGTTCGACACATTGAGAATGTCTTTCAGGTGACTTCCATCGAGGCCGTGCGCGTCCCAGGCCCTAGCCATCAGATCGTGGTCGTGGTTGCTTGAAGAGGTAGACACGAGGACGAGTGCGAGCACAAGTTCGCGTCGCTTTCCGAGCAAGTTCCACACGCCCGTCTCCCACATGCTCTCGAACAGCTCGCGCGCTCGGTCGCGGGCGACGAAGAGCGCGAGCTCCAGATACGAGTTCCAAGTCGCCGGGGAATCCTCGATGCCTGCCGGCCGAAAGAGGCCCCAGGCACCCGGCAGCTCTAGCTCGATCAGCCTCAGGTCTCGAGCCTCCAAGAGCCGAAGCGCCCCATCTATGTCGAATGAGTGATCCCGGAGGAGCGCACCAACTGGCCCGTTCAGAATCCGCTCGTCGGCCGTCAAGGAAACGACGCGTCCACCCACCTCGATGGACACGGCCGGGCTGAGCTCGGGCGCGACAATCATGAAAGTCAAGCTGCCCGCGTGCTCGCCAGGATCGAGCGGCACCAACAGCGTCTTTTCCTCAGTCTTGTCATTGCCGTAGTCGAAGATCATCTTGGTTCCCGACGCGTCAACCTTCGCCGTGCCCGCGCTCGTCCCGACGGTGAACACGTTCCGGATAAGCAGTGCGTCATGTCCGAGTGGGTCGACCATCGCCTGCTGCAACTCATTCGTCAGGAGGTCGGCGGCAGCTTCCACCGCGTCCGCGTCCCAGACGTGCCGACTTTGAGCGAAATCACTGCTTAGACCACCTGTGGCTAGGTCGTGATCGAAGCGAGCAAGGTCATCCGGGACGGCACTCCGGAAGTCCTGTGAGGAGACGAAAGCGATTCGATCACGAACCTTTTCGGCAAGGAAGCTCACAGCCTCCCTGCGATCATCACTCGTTCGGAGAAGAGCAACGATCAAGCCAGGATCTTCAAGAACAACGGATTGCACATAGCTGAGCATGAGGTCGGTGTCCGAAGCCAGACCACTCGCGCTTTCGCAGATGCCAGCGAACGCCTTCACGCACAAGTACCCAGCGAGGTATCCGCCATCGGCGAAATGCAGCGGTGAGAGTAGGAGATCGGCCTTCTTTGAGACAGATTGCTTGGCAAATCGCATTCGCGCGAGCTTCTGCGCGATAAGTTCGGACAGGTCGTCGTCGCTGATGCTGCCACCGCTTTGAGCTGCTTTCGCGCGAAGGTCCTCGGCGACGAAGTTGGAGAGGAACATCTGCCCGACCGACGACAGTGACTCTGCACCCCCCGGAGTCGCATCAAATTGCGCGTAACAGGCGATTCCCTCAAGCCAGGGCCTCATCAAATTGCTGAACGCGGCAATGCGCGCTGCATCCGCTGCCCGTTGAGACTCCGGGCGGTCGCGAACCGTTGAACTCGCCCTCAACCACAGAAGAGTCAGAGCGGTGCCCAGCCACCGGCTCATCGACGAGAAGTGCGCCGCCTCGTGAAGAAAAATCGGCATGATGTTGGGGTTCCCCGCACCCACTGCCAACTCTGCCAGTTCCTCATCGAGCTCGACCTCGCGCAAGAACGCACGGTTTGAAAGCAGGTCGACAAAGCTTGAGTGAATGCCCTGCACGTCAGCCGGGCTCAGACTGCTGTTCGATTTCCTTGATCAACTTGCCGAGCTCTGCGCCGGTTGCCTGTGTAGCCGACGAAGCGACGTCCCACTCGATGGAGCCTTCCTCCGTCGAGCCGTCGGTGCGTTCGATCCGATACTTCAGCTTGACACGGTCTCTTGAAACCATGCCGCCGATGGCTCGCACCAAGGGGTATCCGAGCACGACGACGATGAGCCCGATACCAACTTCTATCGAATGGAGTCCGGCCTGAGCTTCCTTGACTACGCGGACCTCATCTCCAAACTGTTCCTCCAGTTCGAGCTGTTGAAGCCGCGACAATCCCTCGATTGTGAGCTGTGACACCGCATTGACCCCTTCTCAACATCCGCTGCGATCAGAATAGCCACCCGAGGCATAGCGCCGAACATGCCCCATGGCCGGAATCAATCCTCATCGCGAATTCGAGTCGCTGTGGTGTGCCTGACAGCGGCCCTGGCCGGAGTGGCACCGCGGCCTCCTCTCGTCAACTTCGTCACGACTGCGAGCCGTCGGTCGGATCATCTCGCCACGACGTCTCGTCCTCTCGCCAGACGCCTTCCTCTCGCAGCTTCACCTCGATCAACTCTGCCTGCGTTCGCATCACGGACTCCTCAAGCCTGCCTGTCCGCCAGAAACGGAGGTTGTGCGTGAACTCTGCGACCCACTGGTGAAATGGCGCAGACGCCTTGAGAACGGCCTCAGCGTTGGACCTGTCGGACACGGCGCGGAGTGCCTCGAGGGAACTCAGCGCTTGGAACAGGCACAACTGCCCCTCGGCATTGATCCATTTCCCGAACGTCGCCTGATCGTCCGCCTCGTCTACCGTTTCGTAAAGCTGCAGCATGCGCGTCCGCATCTCGCTCACTTGCGTCGCATCACCAGTCGCGACGTCAAGCGTGCGAAGTGGCGTGAGCGCATCCAGCAGTCGGTTGTACGCCGCGTTGACGTCGGCGGCATGGGAGCGACGTCGGTCAGTTGATTGCTGGAGAGCCATAAGCACAAGGCCAATCACTGCCGCCCCGACAACGCCGATGATCAGGTCGGGGACAAAGGTCGACCACTCCGACTTCACCGTCACACCGATGTACACCAGCGCGCCAAGAATGAGCAGCGTGAGGCACACGACGAAGAGCATCCATTGCCAACGCGGGGTCATAGGCGCACTATAGCGAGCGTCGACTTTCCCGCCGCGCATTCGCGCCCGCCCTTCGGTGTCGGCTGTCCCGCCTACGCTTCGAGAACGGAGGGAATCGAATGGACATCGACTGGCATCACCTGATCTGGGACGGCCGCTGGGCCGCGCTCGAAATCCTCTGAAACGCCGTCGTTGTGAACGTCGTCACGCATTGGTGGTTTGGACCGTTCCTGCTCGTGATCGTCATCTCAGCCGAGTGGAGGAAGATTGCCCGCTTCGGCGCTTACATCGCCCGAACCTTCACGCATTCGCGCAGCGCGGGATAGCTCGCTGGACAACGCCAATCCCGATAGTGAACCCATCAGCAGTCGCCGCATCCAACGGTCAGTCAATCCGCTGCACAGATCCTGCACAGGCCAACGCGGTTCTTTGTAGGCCATGCTCAATCGGCTGGCCACAGCTCCCACCGATTCGCGCGTCCACGCTTCACGACGGCCTGAGGGTACGCGGATGAAGCTCGCTGAGTCGGGCGACAACCTCAGACACAGGAAGCCCCGACGGAATCACCGCGATCGGCTCGGGCTTCGGTGGTGGCGGAGGAGCTGGTTGTCGATTGCGCTCGACCATCTCTGCGAACATCGCGCGGACTTTGGTCATGCGCGCGGCCCAACCCGGCCACGCGGGACACGGGCGAGCCCCATGCAGCCCGATCGACACCCAGCCATGCCCGACCAGGGGTGTCGGGCACTCGGAGCACATCTCTTCCGGAGCGAGAGACGCGATGCTCAGCCAGTGGGCGAGCTCGACGACGTCGCGAGCGATCTTCTCGCGCAGGTCTTTGCGCTCTGCTTTGTCAGTAGCGGCCTTCAACTCGACTCGAAGACCCGGCAATCGATCCCGAAGCGCACGCACTTCGCGCTCGCGATCGAACTTGAACCAGAACAGGTTCGCTTCGCGACGGTCACGTGGCAGTTTGCCTTGCGCGTCGACCACAAGTTAGGGGTCGACGACGGTTTCGCAGAGCAGAGCGATGCTCTCCTCGCAGCGGGCGAGCTTGACTGTCAGGTCGAGAATCTCCTTCTCACGTCGCTCCAAGGCCACGGCCGGAAATCGTCGACCCGACTGGTAGTCCTCCAGCTCACTTCGGAAGTGCACCAGCAACGACTCCTGCTCGAGGAGGGCACGCCGCGCGGCGAAAAGCTCGGGATCGAACCGATCCTTGTCACGGTCCCAGCGCGCCTCCGTTTCGGTGCGCTCCGCCGCTCGGGTGCGCCGGCCCTCATCGAGGTAGGCATCGGTCTCGTCGGCGGTCCACTGCCGAAAATGTGATTCAGCCCGTGTCCACTCGCGGATGATCACCATCGCGGCATCGAGCTCCGCCTCGTTGTCTTCGGTCACCCATGGGTTCCACAGCGCATCCTGGTGCGTCTCGATGAAGAACGCGCGAGCCTCGAGGAGCTCCTCGAAAGTCGAGGTGCCGCCTGGGCGCTGCTTCCAAAGCACGCCTTGATCTTCGAACACGTCCGCCGCGCCAGCCACTGAACCCATGCAGCCACCGTGTGACCGCTGGGGTCCGAAGTCAAGCGAACAGATCGGGGCGCGGGGAAGTCGCAGCTGCGCTCTTTGCTAGAGGACCGCTCCCCCGCGCTTGCTTACCTCCAGCGCTCGAACTCGCACGCCTCGTCGTAGCCGTAGTAGGCACGCATCTCGTCTCGGTCCAGCACCACCTTGTCCTCGGCGATGAACGCGTCGATTCCGTCTACGAGAACTACCTCATCTTCGTCCAGGTCCAGGTTGCAGACCGGACACTCGAACGCGAGCGGAATCCACTCGACTGACACCTCGACGTAGACGCCTTCGACATGTCCGTCGCTGTCATACTCGGGGATCTCTTCATGATCGTCCTGATGCTCGAGTGCGTAGTGGAGGTACCCGGAGCGGTTGCAGGCGGGGCACGGGTGACGCTCCCACACGTCGCCGTCGCGGCCAGAAACCGTGCGGGTCGGCTTCCGAGCCTCCATGGTGATCAGCACCGTCTCACGGTCGGCTTCGCTCATCGCCGGAAAGAGACTTGCGGAATACTCGGTCGCCGCCAGGAGCTTGGCGTCGAGCTCCAACTTGACCTTGTCCGCGCGGGCGTCGCGAAGGCCGGTGACGACGGGAAGGTGTGTCGGTCCCCAGTAGTCGTCTTCGACGAACCCCGGCAGCAGCCCATGGAGCAATCCCACAGTGTGCGCGAGCTTTACGACGGCCTCGGCCAGATCCGCGGAATCAACCATCGCGATGTGCGCGGCCGCATTCCGCGTTTCCATCACGAACTTGATGTCGTGTGGCTCCCCCAGCTTTGGGTCCACTTGGCGCAGCACCGAGTACCCCTCGCCCCAGGTGGTTGTCCGAAGCGTATGAATGTTGAGCGCGCCGGTCGCGTTCCCCTTCGACAGCGCGTACCGCGAGGTCGCAATCTTTCCGTCCGCCAAGAGGGCCGTGTCGATGGTTGCGAGGCACGCCATGATCAGCTGCTCTGCCGCATGGCCTAACGAGAGCGCAGCGCGGATGAGCACCTGATCATCCGCATCTGCGTAGTGGCTGACGGCGTAGCGAGCGGAGGATGCCGAAGCGTCCCAAAGGCGCTTCGGAAGGGCGTCGAACGGGTGAGGCATGCCCCGAGCCTACTGACGAGAATGTCGACGACTCAGCGCTTGCCAGCCACGTTTTCCCCATCTGCGCTGCTTACAGCGCCTTATTGGCTCGAGCCAGCCGTTGACCGCAGCCTGGAGTTCGCTGGTCGTGGCTAGGTGTCGCAGGCGCGGGGAACGGGTTGCGTCGTGCGGGATGACGATGCTCTTGACCATCGCACCCACCTCCTTACTGTTGTCGCGGCCGAGAACTCGTTAGTTCTCTGGCAAGCCGCGGTGCAGCAACGAAGCGGGTGATCGTCGAAGGTGCTGTTTTCGGGCAGCCGCCCGGGCAGAGTGCGCGAAAGCACTCGATGCCCGGGACAGCCGCCCCTCTCCCGATCCCCCAGCTACGGGGAGGGAGCCTTGCCGCGACTCTACGGAGATTTCACTCCGGAATCCGCGGCGCCGAAGATGGCCTCGATCGCGCTCTGCCTCGTCTGGGCTTCGCGTTCGATCTCGGCACGCACCGTCTCGGCACGCAGGAGCACCTTGGGGTCAGACTTCGAGGTCTGCACCCACGCCTCCGACGCCAGACGTATCTCTTTGGTGACGCTGCGGTCGTTGAGCTGGGCGATCATGTCCAGCTGCGCCCGCAACCCGTCCGTGATCCGTATGGACAACGGGCGGACAGCTCCGAGAGCCGTTGCCGGCACCTCGGGTGGTTCGTTCTCACTCATCGTGAGCCCTCCCCATCGGAAGCGATGGATGACCCCTGGGTGGGATCCTCTACATCGCAGCCCAACGAGGAGGGGACGAGTGATCATTAAGGAACGGTCAGAAAAGTCCATACGCGTTGTCCATCCCACAACGCACGGTCGCTACGGACGTCGGTCGGGCTGATGACCGATCGGGCTTAGCAGGATCCAATCCGACTCCTGCGCTGGTTCGGGCACAGCGCGCGTGCAGATGCGCCACTCGCGACCCTCTATTTCTACAACAATCGCCGACGGCGTTCCGAGCGCAAGCACCTGCCCCAACGACATCGTGGGCCTGGCGTTAGGGTCATCTGAAGTCGTGCCGGGGTACAGAACCGTCGCGAGCGGCTGATCGACGCGGTCGACACAAAGGCGCAGCGTGCCACCCGGAGCATCTAGTGTTGCCTCGGTAATCGCGCCCCAGCCGCTGTAGCCCCAGCCGACCGCGACGGGACTGTCGGGTGATGTCGACGCCAAGTACTCCACCAGCCCCCGCGTCGCCGCCTCGACCTCAGTGCTGACGTAGTCCGCAACGCAGTCATAACCCTCGTACGTGCGGATGCGTGCTCGGTCGACGCCAAGGGCCACCAGCCGGTTAGCGACACCGTCAGCATCCGGGTTGACGACCACAACCTCTTGAGTGCCATTGGCAATGGTCGTCACGAACAACCGTGCGAGCGCTGTATCGGTGAGCGGAAGCGAGTACCCAATGAGCACAACACGCTCTGCCTCGCGCAGCCCATCTCGGGCCTGCTGCCAGGTGAACCGCGTCTTCGGGTTGTCGAAGTAGGTGCTCTTGGTAGACGTCGGCGGGACGATGAAGACCTCGCGACCGCCAATAGTGGCGCGGTGAGCGGCTGTGCCACGTCGTTCGACCGGTGGGATTCGCTCGAGGGTGGCCCCGGTCCGATCCCCAGGCACAGCAAACCAATCGATCGATCCGTGCAGTTTGTGCAGCGAGAACGTCCCTCGGTCCTGGAAGTACGGACCAGATCCGAACAGCGTGCCACGCCCGTTCGGAAAGCCAGTGACGACATCCGCCGACCTGATCGATTCGTCACCGTCGAAGCGCGGACTCTTGTCGATCGTCGTCTCGACGATCGTGTCGTAGTTGAGTGTGATGACATCGCTCTGCGCCCAGTGCAACAGGTCGACGAACTCGCCGAGCCAGCGTGGGAACCCCGCGGTATCCGCCAACAGCTGACTTGCCGCGACCTCGATCGCGATCGCCTCTGACAACTCGGCGAACCTAGCGCTGTCCTGCAGGTGCTCTGCCTCGCTGTGGAACGGTTGCCGCTCTGCGAGCCACGTGAGCCAATTCTCGAACGTGATCCCTATGGGACTGAACGCTGGAAGGTCGTCGAGGTCCAGACGAGCCGCAGCACGGCGTCCGAGCTCGTCCGTGATCGGCATCTCCGACGACGCAGCGAGCGAGAAGCCGGCTCCCAGCACGTATGCCGTGCGCCGTGAGGTCGGAGCTACGATCTGGTGTGCCATGACTCCATCTTGGCGCGTCACCCCAAGGACCCGTCTAAGTCGATTGCGGCGCGGAGACATCTGCGAGTCGTGGGTTCTTAGGCCCACGAGAGAGCGATGGGGGCCGTTGCCACGATGTGCGTTTGCGATGCACACTCGCGACGCCACTGCAGCTTTGACGCGCCGGATGATCATCGCGATCGCAAGCATGCGGACTCCCACGACATACCAATGGTGAGCGGTCAGTGCCCGAGGGCCCTGTCACACTGAGCCTCATGGGAGAGCTCGCCTATATGATCCGCGCCGACTGGGCGCAACAGGCCACCGCCATGGTGCCGCAGAGCAAGGTGATCCGGGACTGGGTTGGCCCAGCGCCGTACCTGTTTGCCGTCCCGGATCTCACGCGCTTCAAGGAGTCGACCCGAAACCTCGAGCGAGAAGTTGCTGACTACATCGCTCCGGAGGGTTCGGAGCGATGCGTCCATAGCATCGCGAACTTTGGCGAGCTCCGGAACACCGACACCGTCGTCGAGCGCTGCGTCATCGTCGTTCATCCGCGACAGCGGGAAGACGTCGAGACCCTGCGGGAACTCGTCGACGACGGCAGACTCGAGAAAGTGTTCGTCCTCGTCTGGTGGCAGGCGGATGAAGTGCGCACCTGGCTCGATGCGCACGGCGCGCTCAACCTCCACAGTGGGCAGGCAGCATCAGCGCCTGACCCGCTCATGGTTGAAGCGGCAACGATGATAATCGGCGAGCAGTACAACGGCCTGAGCTCTGGCTACGGAAAGGACACCGTCGTGCAGCTCGTGCGTACTTTCGCCAAAGAGGGGTTTGCTCTCGACCCAGAGGCCTGGCTCCGCGCCTACTTCGTCGCAGGCGGCGACCTAAGGCACTCTGATTCGGTCAAGAAGCTTGTGAAAGAAATGCGCGACGGCGTCAAGCACCGCGTCAAGCCACGCTACGTCGACAACATCTTCCAGCACATCGTCGCCCGGGTGGATGCGCACGCATCGACAGCCGGGACGCACGTCTCATGACGCTTCACTCAGCGATGCAGGAAGTACTTCGGACGGCTGGAACGCCGCTCACGCCGCGCGCGGTGGCCGACGAGATCAACTGTCGAGGGCTGTACCAACGGGCCGACCAGAAGCCGGTCGGATCGACGCAGGTGAGCGCGCGTGCGCGCAACTACGGTCACATCTTTGAAGTGACCGACGGACGAATCGGGCTGTTTGGACGCGGGGCAGTAACGCTGGCACCTCAAGCCACCTCAAGTTCTCCCGCCGAAGCGACGCGCTTGACCGTTCCCGCTCCGACCGACCATCGGAGGCTGGACGACCTCGAGCGCGCGTTGCTCGACCCACACCGATTCCGAAGCGCCCGCGAGATCGACGCGCAGGTGCTGAACCAATTCGGGCTCTACGCCATCAGAGCGCGGAGCTTGGACGTGATCCCTGAGCCCTACCGCGCCGTCGCCGAGCAGCGCGAATCAACCCTGATCTATCTCGGTGAAGCCACCGGCCAAACCCTCCAGCAGCGATTCCTACGTAACGAGCTGCGCGGACGCGGTCACGGCACGTTTTTCCGGAGCATCGGGGCAGTCCTCGGGTACCGACCACTAGTGGGCTCGATCGTCGGCAAAGCGAACCAGCGCAACTACCGCTTCTCCCCCGCGGACACAGCTGCAATCGTGGAGTGGATCAACGCCAACCTCGAGGTCTCGTGGGTTGCGTTCGGGGAGGGCGTCCACGTGGCAGAAGTCGCGCTCATCCGCAAGCATCGGCCACTCCTGAATCTCAGGGACAACCCTGCCGCGGTGCCGCAGCTGTCCGAACTGCGCGCGTACTGCTGCGCGATCGCTCAGGGCACGGCGCTGACGTAGCGGACCGCCGCTCCTCCACCGAGATGGCCAGTACGAGCCACTAGTTGGGGATGAGCCCGATACTTGTGGCGTGACCACTTTGCCGCCGTCAGCTGTCCGAATTGAGGCGTGGCTAGATTTCATCGAGAAGCGCGAACAGTGGCTGCACGATGCGCAATCACTTGAGATCGCCGAAGAACACCAGCTCGAATTCCAGGCTGTCTACCCGATCTGCGCGCAGGCGATCCGATACGCGAGCGCATACGTCGTCCTGTGCCGGGCGGGTCGGTCCCGCGAGGCCGTCGCCGTCGCTCGTCAGGCGCTGGAGCACGCGCTCACGGGGCAGTGGGCGCACTTTGAAGAGAGCGGTCCTGACCAGCTCGTTGAGGGGTACCGCCATACCAGCAGGCGAGCCTTCCGCGCGGTGAGCGCGTTCTTGAATACGCCTCAGGACGAGCTCGACGAGGCTCTTTTGTCCATGGAGGGCGAGGGGAAGCGGCTGCTTCGGATATCCAAAATGATCGAGCAGATCGACTACAACGCAGTCTTCGCTACCCAGTACCTGAAGCAATCCCAAGTCGTCCATGTGACGAGCGACACGGTGGCGGCGTTCCTAGACCTTGACGACGACAAACAGTTCACGGTGCTGAGCGAGGCAATTGATCCCAATGAACGCCAGACCGCGCACTTCACCGCAATGGCCGCGATGTTCGCGTCGTGGGTGCTCGAGACGCTTCAAGTGGACGGAACCGGTCTGAGAGAGCTCGACCGCATGTCCGACGAGCTCGCGCTGCCGCTCAGCGTCCGTGACTGATCGGAGCGTGTCGGCGAGCGGCGATAACGTCTGAGGCATGTACGTGACGCGCGGCACCTTCAGTCAGGACCTTAAAGACGCCAACACGACGCTCGGAGGCTACCTGCGGGCGACGTTTCCGAACCTCAAGCCGATCCAGGCGGACTACAAGTCCCGCGCAGACGCTCTCGTCGTGGATAGTGCCGGAGCCAGCCCCACGTTGATCGGGACCGCAGTCGATCTCATCCCCCGGCTCATCGCCGAACCGAACGAGCTACCGACGTCAGCTGCCTTGCTGTTTCCGCTCAACCAGGATTACCGCGAGGAGCTGGCGGCACTGGTCGGGCTTGCGAACGACGCCGACCGAGAGACGCAGGCCAGGGCCGCCTGGGGACTTGCACTGTGCGTATCGGCTTACCGCGCGGGCGCTGCCATCGCACCGCGAATCCCGGAACTCGCGCGCGCGCGGGAGTTCTCTGCGTCTCTGATGATGACGGAGGCGCCGCCCGAAGCCGTGGCCGAGCTCGTCGCCCTGCGCGAGTTGCTCGAATCACGCCTCATGTCGAAGCTGGCGCCGCCGACCGTGTTCGGCCCGCTCTTTGACCTGTCCAAGCTAGGGAAGGGACAGCGGATCGCGGCGGAGGCGGACATCATCTCAAGCGGCCTGCTCGTCGATGTGAAGTCGAACCTTGCGCCCAAGACCAAGGCAGGTGACCGTCCGGACGTTTTGAAGCCGGAGCACGTCCACCAGCTGCTGGGCTACGCACTGCTTGACTACTCCGACGCGTACTTGATCCAGAGCATCGCGATCTACTCGGCGCGATACGGTTCGCTGATCGACTGGCCCCTGTACGACGTCGCCAACACGGCCGCGGGGAGGACGTTCGACTTCACCGCCGCGCGCCAGCAGGTATGGGACCTCATGCAGGAAGACATCGAGTTCGTTTAGCCTCGGTCCCGCTCAGTGAGTCCGCGATCCGGGATATCTGGGCCGTCGCGTCGACGGAGCCGCGCACACTCAGGCCCCGTTGCCTGGTCGCGCACCCCCGGCATCGCGGTGCGACGGATCGCGGATCTTCATGTCGGACACTCGAAGTCGGATCAGCGCGATGCGTTCGTCATCGCTCACGCCGCCAGGTCGCTGCCGCACGTGCTTTGCACAATTACCGGCGAGGAGGAGAGCGTCGCTGAGCTGTGCGTGCTCTGCACCTTCGACGACGACCTCGTCACCCAGATTAGCGGCGCGAGCAACCACTACCGAGCGCTGCTAGCCAAGATCCACCCAGCGCTGGAGCGAGCGGTCGGGCCACGACTCGCGCATCCGGCGATGCTCGACCTTCTTCAGGACTATGCGTCACCAGAAGCGCTTCGCGCCGCGGGCCATGAGCGAATCGAGTCGAGGCTCCTCGTCCGCGCACCACGTATTGGGAGCCAGATGGCCGATGACATCGAGCGGGCGCTGAACGAGCAGTTCGTCATCGTGCCTGGCACCCGTGGTTCGGGGTCAGTGCTGGTGCGACATGCCGGACTCTCGCGTCGCACCGTTACCCCGGGCCGGGTGGAACTCGACTCAATCGCTGCGGCCGCAGAGCCACGCTGTGCGGATTGCGGCGTCGTCAAGCGGGGGCGTCGCGCAGGCGTACGTGTGTACGGCGTGCGGCCGCCGGGAGGATCTACCGCAGATCCCGCATCCGGGTGAGGGGACGGATCTGATCGAGTTCCCGACCTGGCGCCGAGGCGGGTAGGCGAGCCTGCAGCCTGCCAGTATGTGGCCGTGGACCTTACTCCTGTAACCGATCTCATGGACGAGCTGTCACGCAGCACCTGGGCATCGCTCGTCGACGCGCACGACCTCGATGTGGACTGGGGCGAGGTCACGATCACCCATACGATCCTGCTCGCGCTGAAGCGGTTGGTCCGCGAACAATCACTGCCGCTTCTCGTGGAACGCGTGCGTGCGCACGACGAGAAGGCAAGCGGGGCAGACCTCGAGCTGTGGGTTCAGTCGGCATCCGGCAACGCGGTTGGGTTCAGCATCCAGGCGAAGCGGGTCTATCTCGGCCGGAAGAAGCCCGAGTACCAAGCGCTCGGCCACAAGGGCGCGCTGCCAAAGGAGAAGCAGTACGACACGCTCATCCGGCACGCTGCCCAGAACAGTACGTTGCCCTTCCACCTCTTCTACAACGGCTGGGCTCGCCCTCGTACGGACATCGCTTTTCCATCCGGCCGGGACGCGGAGTTGTTCGGATGCGCAGTCGTCCGAACAGCCGAAGTGCGACGAATTCGGAAGGCCCACGTTAGGCGCGGCATGAACGAAGTCTCGCGCTTTGCCAAGATTTCGATGCCCTGGTCGGACTTGCTCCGATTGCCGTCTGGCGGGTCGACAAATGGAGGTGATGGTTCTAGCGACGGTGGAGCCTCTGACGGAGGCGATCCGACAAGTGGCGGGAGCGCTGGCGATGGCGGAAGCCCCGGCGGAGTCAACCCAGGAAGCGGCACTCCATATCCCTCACAGTCGCCTGCCGCCCAGGGTTCGCTCAGGGTGTCAGACGAAGATCTCCGCAGGCTGTTTGAGCTTCATTCGGGCGAGCCCATTGACGACGCGGTAGTGCTCAGGGACGGACTTCCTGACTATGTCACCGCCACTCTGTCAGGCGTCGGGGCCGCGGGACATGACGATCTTGAGGACGACTCAACGCTGCCGGAAGTGGTTGCGGTGATCAAGGGCGCCTGACGGTTATGAGCCGAGAGGTCGGCAAGAGGCGGCTGTCGAGGTTGTGCGACAAGAGAATGACCTCGGGAACCAGCTCGACGAGGTCGCTGACAAGCTTGTGAACTCCGACCACTGGATCAACGTCCGCTCGCTCGCACAGCAGAGGACAACAATCGCGCGCTTTATCGTCGTCGTCTCGGACGGGTGGATGCTGTCGGAGCCGTTCCTGGAGCAATTGCGCGTTGCAGCGCAGGCGGGGGCAGCACGTCAGCGACGGAGGTAGCCCCTAAGACTCCGCAGTGCGGATGAGGGAACGGAGGGTGAGCATGGCCCGCTCTTAGATTGCGAGAAGCCCCGCTGTCACGTTGCAGCCGGTGGGTTACACCGACCCGACGGGAACTTCATGGACATCACGCGTTACGTCAAGCATCGGCGCGAAGAGCGGCTCGCTGAGCCTCGATCTCCTGGCGTTCTCAAAGTAAAAGAGGGCGGTGGTCGTAGGCGACCACCGCCCTCTGTCAAGGCGCGCTGCTCTCGTTGTCGACGCCCTCAACGCGCTCGATCCGCACCTCCAGCGCGGGCGACATCTCCACCAGCAGCGCCGACCAGATCACCGTCTCGATGTAGTCGTCGCGGTCGACCAGCTCCTCCCACCAGTGGCTGTTGCCATGGTCGCGCGTTCGCACCCGGTAGATGCCGGGCTCGAGCAACCGCCGGGCGAGTTCGCTCGGCAAGTCCGTGTTCTCGCCCTCGTTGTCCGCCAGTCCCACCATCGCGACATCGCCGAAGAGGCGTGCGTCGTGGGCCTGCGGAACGTGGAACCGCCACAGGAACGTCGCGCGCCGGTTGTACAGCAGGCTGCGGATGAGCCCCTCCTCGTTGACGTACATCGTGACGCCGAGGTCCGGGATGTCGACTGCTTCAATCCAGCCGCCGACAACCCGCTGGTAGTCCTCCAGCGACTCGAACGTCCGAGAGGTAACAGGGGCGCTGTTGTCTGACGGGATGATGATGCCCTGCACCATGGTTCTTCTCCTTTGTGCGTGCGACCGGGAACCGGAATGGTTCTCGTGGAATCGCTTGGCACAAACGAGGTGGCGGATCGTGAGCGGGGAGGTGGGTCGGGGCGNTTGGACGTCGCTCAAGCCGGCCGCCCGGGTTGGAGGTGGGCCTCAGGCTGCAGGAGCCTTGGCCCGCGCGGTCTTTGGCGCCGAGGTGGCGTCGAAGATCGCGGCGATGGCGTCGCGTTTACCCGCTGCCTCGCGTTCGATCTCGTCGCGGACGTCTTGTGCGCGGCGTTGGATGGCTGGGTCGGCCTTGGTCTTGTCGATCCAGGCTTCGACGGCGAGCCGAACTTCATCGGTGACGGTCCGGTCGTTGAGCTGAGCGATGATGTCCAGCTGGGTGCGGGTCGACTCGTTGAGTCTGACCGCGAGGGGTTTGATCGGACCGTAGCCGAGTCCATTGGCGGACGCAGGCGTAGCGGTCGGGGTGTTGACCTCCATCAAAGAACGCCTCACGAGAACCGAGACCCACCTCCGATCAGGAGCCGAACGAGTACTGGCATACGTGGACCTCCTAGAGAACCCCGGCGACCTCTACAGCAGCCTCGCAGGCAACACCCGCCGCGACCTCCTCGCCGCGTTCTTCCGGCGCCTCATCGTTTACGTCGAGGACGACGGCATCCACATCCGCCCCGTCCGCACCGACGTCAACGAAGCACTGCACGACTGGCAGGCGAATACCGCCACCACAAACGAAAGAGCCTCCCGCGTTTCCGCGGAAGGCTCTTCTTCGTCGACCAACCCAAGGGACAACTTGTCCAATGGTTTGAGTAACAATCAATTGGTCGGGATGACAGGATTTGAACCTGCGACCCCTTGACCCCCAGTCAAGTGCGCTACCAAGCTGCGCCACATCCCGTTACCCGCGAGCGGGCAACTCGTCTATCTTAGCCGCTCCGCGCGCGTCTCGCGAACCAGCGCCGCCCCGGGCGTGTGCGGGCCGGACGAGGGCTGGCGGAGCAGTGCATTGCCGATGTCGGAGCCCCTCGCTACCGTCTCGGACATGACGATCGAGATCCTCCCCGCCACCGGTGAACGATTCGACGACGCCGAGACGGCGCTCGACAGCGGCGACGGTCCCGAGTGCCAGTGTCAGTGGTGGCTGCTGCCCAACGGCCCGTGGAAGGAGGCGTCGATCGACGACCGCACCGAGATGTTCCGCACCGAGCTCGCCGGGGATCGCCCACCGGGCTTGATCGCCTACATCGACGGCGAGCCCGCCGGCTGGGTACGGGTCGGACCGCGCGCGACGCAGCCCAGGTTGGTGCGCACCCGCGACGTGACGGCATCCACCGAAGAACCGCTCGACGCCGACGACGTGTGGGCCGTGTCGTGCTTCGTCGTCCGCACCGAGCACCGCAAGAAGGGCCTGACGGCCCGACTCCTGGATGCGGCGGTCGCCACCGCCCGAGAGGGAGGCGCCCGCGTGGTCGAGGGCTACCCGCTCGATCCGACCGCGGCGAAGAAGTCGTCGAATCAGTTGTTCCGCGGCATCCTGCCCGTCTTCGAAGCGGCGGGATTCACCGTCGTCGACCGACCCAAACCCGACCGCGCCCTCGTCGCGCTGACGCTCCGCGACTGACCGGCCGGGCTTACTCAGGTCGGCCCGATCCCGACCGCGCGCTCGTTGGGCTGACGCTCCGCGCCGCACCGGCCGGGCTCACCCCGGTCGACCCGAACGCGACCACGCGCTCGTCGCGCTGACCCTCCGCACCTGACCCGCCGACTTACGATGGAGGTTCGCCGAACGGGGACCCCACATGACGGATGCCAGCACCACCACGCGCGTCGACGCGTGGCTGTGGGCCATCCGCGTCTACAAGACCCGGTCGGCCGCGACCACCGCGTGCCGCGCGGGACACGTGCGCGTCAACGGCGAACGCGCCAAGGCCGCGCAACCCGTTCGGCCGGGCGACGAGTTGCGCGTACGCATCCAGGGGTTCGACCGGATCCTCGTGGTGAAGAAGACGATCGCGAAGCGGGTCGGCGCGGCGCTCGTCGCCGAGTCGGTCGACGACCGCACTCCCCCGCCGCCGTCGAAGGAGAGCATGCCGTTCGTGCCCGTCCGCGACCGCGGCGCCGGTCGCCCCACGAAACGCGACCGCCGCGAGATCGAGAAGCTCCGCGGGCGCGACAGCGACTGAAACCGCGCGGGAGGCCGCGGCGCACACCTCCGCGGGTGGGGCACCTGCGTCATCCGCGGGCGCCTTCCCCTACCGCGACGTGGGCTTCACGAGCGAGCCCGCGGCATCCGATCTCACGGGTGCGCTCGTCGCCGATACGAACGCCGTCGACCGAAGACCGGCCACTGCGGAGGCGAAGAGTCATCGCACCCGACGGCCACCCGTTCGGCCGCGCTCCATGACGTGCTGTCCACCGGGCCTTGGGGCGATACGGTCCCTCAGCCGAGCTGGTCGCGCAGCCAGCCCGCGCCGCGCACCGTGGCTCCGAGGGCTTCGACCCGCGCCGCCAGCCCCCGGTCGCTCGTCACGACGATGACCGGGTCCCACGTTCCCAAAAGCTTCTCGGTCACCGCGACGATCTGATCGTCGCCGGAACCCGATGCGCGCCACACCGCCACCAGGTCGTGGTCGACGTCCGCGGCGCGCGCATCCCCCTCGAGCACGGCGCCGACGAAGGGGAACCACCGCGTCGCCGGAAGCCCGAGCTCCTCGGCATCCACTCCCCCCTCGGCCAGGGCGGACAGGCGCTCGAGCAGACGGCCGGCGGCTCCCGCGCGGTCCTTCCACCACCCGTCGGGCACCGAGCCCACGACGTTCGCCGCGTCGACGAGGATCGCGGGGCACACCCCCAGCGCCGCGCGCAACGCGGGCCACGCGGACGCAAATCCTGGATGCAGGGGCAGCGCATCGACCTCGTCGACGGGCACCCACGCCAACGCGACGCTCTCGGGGTCGCTGATCACCGGCTCGAACGGCGAAGTGACGTCGGCGACGAGGGTCGTGTACGACCAGACGCCGAGATCGAGCACGCTCTCGAAGCGTGCCTGCACGGCATCCTCGGGCACGCCCGCCTCTTCGCCGGACTCGCGCAAAGCGCCGTCACGAGCGGACTCCCCCTCGTGGCGCGCGCCGCCGGGCAGAGCCCAGGTGTCTCCGAAGTGGCTCCACGACACGCGGTGCTGCAGCAGCACGCCCCGCTCGGCGTCGAGCGCCAGCAGTCCCGCCGCACCGAAACGGCCCCAGTACTTCTCACCGGTGGGCGCGACGACCCACGCGTCGCCGGGATCGCGCGGCCCCTGCGGACGCCGCGGCTCATCCGGGGCGGGAGGTTCGATGGTCATCGCTGACAGCCTCGCACACCGGCACCACGCGGGCGTCGACGGACGTCACATCGGGCCGCGCAGAACGGCGCAGGAGTGCTGGCGCGAGCCCTGTGCCCTCCTCGACCCGGACGGAAGGAGGCAACCATCGCCGTCACCCCGACCCGGTCGCGCAGGTCCCGCGTCGCCCCTCACCGATCGAAACGCGCCCCCTCGGGCCGCGGGCCGAGCACCGTGAAGACGAAGAGCACGATCACGCCGATCACCGGCACCAGCCCGATGAAGATCCAGAACCCGCTGCGGCCCGCGTCGTGCAGTCGACGCACGAGCACGGCCAGGGTCGGGATGAAGGTCGCCACCGCCCAGATCACCCACACGAACGTCAGGATGACGCCGAGCGGACCGGTGACCGTCAACGACCCGTCGGCCTCGACGCGTACCCCGTCGGTCACGGTCGGCAGCGCGTTGAGCACCGCGCCGACCACGGTGCCCACGAGAACCCACCACCAGTACTCACTGCGACTCGCCCGGCCGCGGAACGTGGCGTACTTCGCGAAGAAGCGACGCACGGCCGCGCCGAGGGGCGCCCCGTAGTACGGCTGGTCGAGGGGTGGTGCGACGTGGCTCATGAGGTGTCTCCCGTACGGATCCCGGATGCCGCGGCGGCTCCGTCGCCCGACTGTACCGACGTCTCGGCATCCGTCCCGTGCCCTTGCGTTCACACGCGAACGCCCCGACTCCCGTGAGGGGAACCGGGGCGTTCGCGACGCGGGTCAGCGCTGGCGCTTCTCGCGGATGCGCATGTTCAGCACGATCGGGGTGCCCTCGAAGCCGTAGATCTCGCGCAGGCGGCGCTGGATGAACCGGCGGTAGCCCGGGTCGAGGAACCCGGTCGTGAACAGCACGAAGGTCGGCGGACGCGTCGCCGCCTGCGTCCCGAACAGGATGCGGGGCTGCTTGCCACCGCGCAGGGGGTGCGGGTGCTCGGCCACGAGCTCCGACAGGAACGCGTTGAACTTTCCGGTGGGGATGCGGGTGTCCCACGACTCCAGCGCCTGCTCGAGAGCGGGCACCAGCTTGTCGAGGTGGCGACCGGTGCGGGCCGAGATGTTCACGCGCGGGGCCCACGCGACGTGCGCGAGGTCCTGCTCGATCTCGCGCTCGAGGTAGCGGCGACGATCCTGGTTCTCCATGTCGTCGTCGTTCAGGCGGTCCCACTTGTTGAACGCCAGCACCAGCGCGCGGCCCGACTCGAGCACGAGGTCGATGATGTTGAGGTCCTGCACGCTGATCGGCTGCGACACGTCGATCACGACGACCGCGACCTCGCTCTTCTCCAGCGCCGTGGAGGTGCGCAGCGAGGCGTAGAAGTCGGCACCCTGCGAGAGGTGCACACGACGACGGATGCCGGCCGTGTCGACCAGGGTCCAGAGCTTGCCGCCGAGCTCGACGACCTCGTCGACGGGGTCGCGGGTGGTGCCGGCGAGCTCGTTGACGACCACGCGCTCCTCGCCCGCGGCCTTGTTGAGCAGCGACGACTTGCCGACGTTCGGGCGGCCGAGGATGGCCACGCGACGCGGCCCGCCGATCTCGTACCGCGCCACGGCCGAGATCTCGGGCAGCACCTTCATGATCGCGTCCAGCAGGTCGGCCACGCCGCGACCGTGGATGGCCGAGACGGGGTGCGGCTCGCCGAGGCCGAGGTTCCACAGGGCTGCGGCCTCGGGCTCGTGGCGGGCGTCGTCGACCTTGTTGGCGATGAGGAACACCGGCTTGCCGCTCTTGCGCAGCAGCTTCACGACGTGCTCGTCGGTCGAGGTCGCGCCCACCGTGGCATCCACCACGAACAGCACGATGTCGGCGAGGTCGATTGCGACCTCGGCCTGGGCGGCGACCGAGCGGTCGATGCCCTTCGCGTCGGGCTCCCAGCCGCCGGTGTCGACCAGCGAGAAGCGGCGGTCGAGCCACTCGGCCTTGTACGTGACGCGGTCGCGCGTGACACCCGGAGTGTCCTCCACGACGGCCTCGCGGCGCCCGAGGATGCGGTTCACCAGCGCCGACTTGCCGACGTTCGGGCGACCGACGATCGCGACCACCGGCAGCGCGGGCAGGAACTCGATCGCCCCCTCGCCCGAGGCGAGACCGGCGAGGAGCTCGGCGTCTTCCTCGTCGAGGTCGAAGTCCTCCAGCCCCGCGCGCAGCGCCTCGGCCCGCTGTTCGGCGAGCACCTCGTCGAGCTGCTCCATCTTCTCGGCGAGCTGGTCGGGCCCGCCCTCGTACTCGTCTTCAACGCCCATCGCGGGCTCCCATCGTGGAGTCGACGACGCTCAGCACGGCGTCGACGGTCTGTTCGAAATTCAAGTGGGTCGAATCGACGACCTCGACGCCGGGGGCGGCGGTGAGGAAGTCGACGACCGTGGAATCGGCGGCGTCGCGCTTGTGCAGGGCGGCGGCGACCTTGGCGGCATCCTGGTTCGTGAGCTCTTTGCTGCGGCGCGCGGCCCGCACCTCCGGAGCCGCGGTCAGCAGGATGCGTACGGGCGCGTCGGGATAGACGACGGTGGTGATGTCGCGGCCCTCGACCACGACGCCCTCGACGGCAGCTGCGGCCACGAGCCGGCGGAACAGGTCGTTGACGGCCTTCCGCACCGGGGCCACGCGCGCCACACCGCTGACGGCGTCGGTGACGCGGGGCTCCCGGATGGCGGCGGTCACGTCGACCCCGCCCACGCGCACCCACCGGTCGCGGGTGTCGAGCGAGATGGCGTAGTCGAAGTCGCCGAACACCTCGAGCACGGCGGTGGAGTCGGAGGTGTCGACCCCGTGCTCGAGCGCGTGCCAGGCGAGGGCGCGGTAGGCGGCGCCGGTATCGAGGAAGCCGTAGCCGAGCCGCGTGGCGGCGGCCTTCGAGACGCTCGACTTGCCGCTGCCGGCGGGACCGTCGATGGCCACGACGACGGGGGCTCCGGATGCCGCGCCCGTGGGCGCAGAGCCCTCGGCGGAGGGGCTGACCGCCGCGTCGAACGCGGGCTTGGTCAGGGACGGGGTGGGAAGGTCAGTCATGGGTGGTGCTCGCAATCCGCCATCCGCGCTGCTGGAGCCCGTCGACGGCCCGACGGACCGCATCGGGGACGACGCTGATCTCGGCGAGACCGAACGGGGCTCCGGGCGAGTGCTCGAGGCGCAGGTCTTCGACGTTGACGTCGAGGTCGCCGAGCTCGCCGAAAAGGCGACCCAGCTGGCCGGAGGTGTCGTCGACCATGACGACGAAGGTGTCGAAACGACGGTTCTGCCCGTGCTTGCCGGGCAGGCGCTCCACGCCCTCGTTGCCGCGGCGGATGGTGTCGGCGACCGTGCGTCGGGCCCCGGGCGCATCGGGGTCGCGCAGGGCGTCGGCGACGTCGCCGAGATCGGCGGCAAGCTGATCGAGCACCTCGACCACGGGAGCGGCGTTCGCGCCCAGGATCTGCACCCACAGCTCGGGAGCGGATGCCGCGATGCGGGTGGTGTCGCGCACCCCCTGACCTGCGAGACGCAGGGAGCCGTCGGGGGCCTCGACGAAGCGGCCGGCGAGCAGGCTCGCGACCAGCTGCGGCACGTGCGACATGAGGGCGACCGACTCGTCGTGCTCTTCGGGGGTCATCTCGATGAGGCTCGCGCCAAGGTCGAGGGCGAGGCCTTCGACGAGCGAGAGATCGTGTGCGGAGGTCTCGCCGTCGCGGCACACCACCCAGGGGCGTCCGACGAAGATGTCGGCGCGGGCGGAGATCGCTCCCCCGCGCTCGCGTCCGGCCATGGGGTGCGAGCCGATGTAGTGCGTGAGGTCGACACCGCGCTGACGAAGGGTGCGCAGCGGCTCGAGCTTGACGCTCGCGACGTCGGTGACAACGGCATCCGGGTACGCCCCGAGCTCGCGCTGCACGACGTCGGCCGTGACGTCGGGCGGCACGGCCACCACGATCAGCGACGGAGCGTCGTCGGGGTGTTCGGCGCGGCCGGCGCCGTAGTCGATCGCCAGGCGCAGCTGCGACGGAGACGCGTCGACGAGCACAACGTCGACGCCGAGAGCCGTCAGCGCGTGGCCGATGCTCGCGCCCAGCAGGCCCGAGCCGACGACGCGGACCGTTCCGCTCGTGCGGGTCGCCAAGGGACCGGCCGCGCGCGCGGACGTTCCGTTCGGTTCGCTCATCGGGTCTCCTGCTGCCCTGTGCGGTGCGCCAGGCGCCGCAAGACGCCCCGGAGGCTCACTCCGTCGGAGTGTCGCCGTCTCGACGAGACAGCGTCAGCAGGGCACCACGTTCTACTGTAGTCAACTCGCGCGCAGCTCCCACCGGGAGAGTTCCCAGGTGCAGGGGTCCGAACTGCCGCCGCACGAGCTCGACCACGGGGTGACCGACCTCCGCCATCATGCGGCGCACGATGCGGTTCTTGCCGGAGTGCAGCGTCAACTCGACCAGGCTCTCACCGCGCGAGGAGTCGAGCAGCCGCGCCTTGTCGGCCGCGATCCGCCCGTCGTCGAGCTGCACGCCCTTGAGGAGCCGCTGGATGGTCTGCGGGAGCACCTGCCCCTCGACCTTGGCGATGTACACCTTGGTCACCCCGAACGAGGGGTGGGCGAGCACGTGAGCGAGAGCGCCGTCGTTTGTCAGCACCAGCAGACCGCTGGTGTCGGCATCCAGTCGTCCGACGTTGTAGAGACGCTCCTCCCACTCGTCGGCCCACTGCCGCAGATCGGGACGCCCGCGATCGTCGCTCATCGAGCTCACGACCCCGGTGGGCTTGTTGAGGATGACGTAGCGCTTGGTCTCGTCGAGCTGGATCGCCGTGCCGTCGACGTCGACGAGGTCGGACTCGGGATGGATGCGGCGGCCGAGCTCGGTGACGACGAGGCCGTTCACGCGGACGCGGCCCTCGACGATCATGTTCTCGGCCACGCGGCGCGAGGCGACCCCGCGATTGGCGAGCACCTTCTGCAGACGGATGCCGTCATCACTCGCCGAGCCCTCGCCCGTGGTCGCTGAGCCTGTAGAAGCGTCGCTCATTTCAGTACCTCTCCGTCGAATCCGTCCGAGCCGTCGTCGAGCAACGGCGAGATGTGCGGCAGCTCGTCGAGCGAGTTGATGCCGAGGTTGACCAGCAGCTGGTCGGTGGTGCCGTAGTGGATGGCACCGGTGTCGGGGTCGGTGAACACCTCGGTGATCAGCCCCCGCGAGAGCAGGGTCCGAATGACCGAGTCCACGTTGACGGCACGGATGGATGCCACCTGCCCGCGCGTGACGGGCTGCTTGTACGCGATGACGGCCAGGGTCTCCAGCGCCGCCTGCGACAGGCGCGAGGGGGCCTGCGTGTTCACGAACTCGGCGACGACGTCGTCGTGCTCCTCGCGCACGTAGAGGCGCCACCCGCCGCCGACCTCGCGCAGCTCGAAACCGCGGACCGGTCCGCCGGTCTCGCCGTCGTAGTCGGCCACCAGCGCCTCGACCGCCTGCCGGACGGCGGGCACGGGCGCCGCCACCGCGGCCGCGAGACTCACCAGGCTCTGGGGTTCGTCGAGGACGAGCAGGATCGCCTCGAGACGACGCGCGACGGATGCCGCATCGCTCGGGCGCCGGGCGGGACTCGCCGAGGCTGCGGGCACGGCGTCGCGCGGCGCGGTCGCGTCAGCCGGCGAGGCGTCGCCGCCCGGTGCGGTGTCGCCGCCGGGCGCGGTCGCGTCGCCCGGCGCGGTCGCGCCGCCCGGCGCGCTCGCATCGGGGGTGGGATCAGCGGTCATAGTCGGCTCCCAGGGCGGCGAGGTTGTCTTCCGACCACCGTTCGGCGGTCCAGCGCAGGGTCAGCTCGCCCAGCGGCTCCAGCTGTTCGAACGACAGCGCGGCGTGACGGTACAGCTCGAGGATCGACAGGAACCGCGCGACGACGACCCCCGTCTCGGTGACGCCCGCGACGAGGTCGCGGAAGTTCAGGGTGCCCGCCGAGCGGAGGAGGGTCACCACGATGGCGGCCTGCTCGCGGATGCTGATCAGGGGTGCGTGCAGGTGATCGAGGCCCACGGTCGGGATCTGCTTCGGCGCGAACGCCAGCACGGCGAGGGCGGCGAAGTCGTCGGCGCTGAGGGTCCATTTCAACTCCGGCACGGCGCTGCGGTACTTCTCGTCGAGGCGGACGTTGCGGGTGTGCCGGCGGTCCTCGCGCTGCAGGCAGCGGGCGAACCACGCCGACACCTCCTTGAAGGCGCGGTACTGCAGCAGGCGCGCGAACAGAAGGTCGCGCGCCTCCAGGAGCGCCACCGACTCGGCATCCACGAGTTCTCCCTGCGGGAGGAGGCCGGCGATCTTCATGTCGAGCAGGGTGGCGGCGACGACGAGGAACTCGGAGGCCTCGTCGAGGTCGCCCTCGGGTCCCATCGCGCGCAGGTAGGCGATGAACTCGTCGGTCACGCGGCTGAGCGCGACCTCGGTGATGTCGAGCTCGGCCCGCGAGATGAGGGTGAGGAGCAGGTCGAAGGGTCCGTCGAAGACGGGGAGCGAGACGCGGAAGCGGGGGCCGTCCGTGCCGGTCCCTTCGACAAGCTCAGGGACCTGCGTCGCGGGCTCAGGGACCTGCGTCGCAAGCTCGGGGACCTGCGCCGGAGGCTCCGGGACCTGCGTCGCGAGGGAGCCTCCCGCGGAGAGGTGGCTGAGCCTGTCGAAGCCACCGGACCCGGCGGGGTCGGCGAAGGTGTCGTCAGGCGACGGCGCCACGGGCGACCAGCTCCCGCGCCAACCGCAGGTAGGCCTGGGCGGCGGCGTGCTCGGGCGCGAACTCCGTGATGGGCATGCCCGAGACCGAGGCATCCGGGAATTTGACCGTGCGACCGATGACCGTCTCGAGCACGTCGTCGCCGAACGCCTCGACGACCCGCTCGAGCACCTCGCGCGAGTGGAGCGTGCGGGGGTCGTACATGGTCGCGAGCACGCCGTCGAGCTCGATCGCAGGGTTGAGGCGGTCGCGCACCTTGTCGATGGTCTCGACGAGCAGCGCCACTCCGCGCAGGGCGAAGAACTCGCACTCGAGCGGGATGAGCACGCCGTGCGCCGCCGTGAGCGCATTGACCGTGAGAAGACCGAGCGAGGGCTGGCAGTCGATGAGGATGACGTCGTAGTCGGCCGCCACCTTGCGCAGCACCCGGGCGAGGATCGTCTCGCGGGCGACCTCGTTGACGAGGTGCACCTCGGCCGCCGACAGGTCGATGTTGGCCGGGAGCAGATCGAGTCCCTCGACGCGGGTCGGGACGATCACCTCGCGCGGGTCGCGCTTGGTGTCGAGCAGCAGGTCGTAGATCGTCGGCACGTCGTGCGTCTGGATGCCGAGACCCGCCGACAGCGCACCCTGCGGGTCGAAGTCGATCGCGAGCACGCGACGGCCGTAGCCGGCGAGGGAGGCGGCCAGGTTGATGGTCGTCGTCGTCTTGCCGACGCCGCCCTTCTGGTTGCACAGCGCGATGATGCGGGCGGGACCGTGTCCGTCGAGCGGCTTCGGGGTGGGGAACCCCTGGTAGGGGCGTCCGGTGGGTCCGAGGATGACCTCGTCCGTGCCCGTTTTCGTGCCCTTCGTGCTCGCCGACACCGAGTCTCCCGCCTTCGTCATAACGTCGTCGAGTCTAACCGCCGCCCGCTCGGACGCCCGGCGTGACCCGCGGGCGGGGCGAGCCCGCGGTCGGATCCGCTCACTCGCCGACGCTTCCGCGGTACGGCGACCCGCCCGCCGCGCGCACAGCCTCAGCGATTCGCACGACCTCAGCGCACATCAGCCTCAATCGACTGACCTGACGCGGATCACTGACCTTGTGACCGCCCCGAGACGCACCTCAGCCACCGCTGCCCGGTCCCTGAGCCCGGCGGAGGGACCCGAACCCCCGCTGCACTCCACGCCGCTGGAGCGCCTGCACGAACAGCGCGAGCAGCAGCGTCGCCGCGCCCCACACGCCGGCGACCTTCACCAGGACGCCGTAGATGAGGTGGGTCGGCGTGTAGTCGGCGTCGAAACCCCCGTGCACCGCGAGCGCGACGAGGGTCGCGACGACCAGGGCGGTGGGCAGCGATACCCACCACGCCACGCGCACGGCATCCGGGAGCACACGCCGTACGGGCATCGCGGTCTGCCGCGACCACCACCAGATCCCGAAGATCGCGAGCCCCGCCAGTCCGAACACCCCCGAGCCGTATTGCAACCACTTCACGCCCAGCAGCGGCCCCCACTGCTGCTCGAGGACCGGGAACAGGGACTCCCCCGCCCGACCCTCGTGCGTGAAGAAGTCCCACGCGACGTGCGTGATCACGCCCAGTGCCAGCGACAGGACGAGCCACAGGATGCCGACGACTCCCCCGCCGAGCGTCTCGCGAACGCCCGCGCGGGCCCCGGCATCCCAGACCGCCGGGAGGCGGTCGGCGACGATGCGGGGCGTCACCTCCCGGGTCGCGGGGCGCAGCACGCAGCGCCACACCAGGAGCAGCACGAACGCCATGACCATCGTGACGGGCAACCACCGCAGATCGTGGGTCACCGAGTACGACGGCACGATCCCGCGCAGGAACAACGGCAGATCGGGCGTCATCGCCCCGATGGCGACGGCCGCCGGCACGAGCGGCGTGCGCAGGAACGGGAGCGCGACGACCGCGTGACTGACGGTGAACGGCATGTCAACTCAGGAACAGCCCCGCGAGCGTCTTCTTACCGCGGCGCAGCACCGACACGCCGCCCGGCAGGGCGCCGGTGACGATCGCGTCGTCAGCGGTCACCTTCTCGCCGTCGAGCGAGACGCCGCCCTGGGCGATCGCGCGGCGCGCGTCGCTGAGGCTCGACGACAGCCCGGTGGCCGTGAGCGCCTCGACCACGGTCGACCCGGCGGCGACGGTCGCATGCGGCAGTTCCTCGAGCGCGGTGCGGAGCACGTCGGCATCCAGTGCCGTCACATCGCCCTGGCCGAACAGCGCCTCGGTCGCCGCGATGACGGCCTCGGTCGCCTCCTCGCCGTGCACGGTGGTCAGCACCTCGCGGGCGAGGCGCTTCTGCGCGGTGCGGCGGAACGGCTCGGCCTCCACCAGCGCGGCGTACTCCTCGATCTCGGCGCGCGTGAGGAACGTGAACACCTTCATGCGGTCCACAACGTCACGGTCGTCGGTGTTGAGCCAGAACTGGTACATCACCCACGGGCTGCACATCTCGGCATCGAGCCAGATGGCGTTGCCCTCGCTCTTGCCGAACTTCGTGCCGTCGCTGTTGGTGATGAGCGGCGTGCCGATGGCGTGCACCGAGACGCCCTCGACCTTGCGGACCAGGTCGGTGCCGCTGGTGAGATTGCCCCACTGGTCGCTGCCGCCGGTCTGCAGCACGCAGCCGTACTGGCGATGCAGCTCGAGGTAGTCCAGGCCCTGCAGGATCTGGTAGCTGAACTCGGTGTAGCTGATCCCGGCCTCGGAATTCAGGCGCGCGCTGACGGCGTCTTTCTTCAGCATCGTGCCGACGCGGAAGTGCTTTCCGATCTCGCGCAGGAAGTCGATGGCGCTCAGCGGCGCCGTCCAGTCGAGGTTGTTGACGATGCGGGCGGCGTTCTCACCCTCGAAGCTGAGGAAGCGTTCGACCTGGGCGCGGAGCTTGCCGACCCACTCCTCGACGGTCTCGCGCGTGTTGAGCGTGCGCTCGGCCGTGGGGCGCGGGTCGCCGACGAGGCCGGTCGAGCCGCCGACGAGGCCGAGGGGACGGTGCCCGGCGAGCTGGAGGCGGCGCATCGTCAGGAGCTGCACCAGGTTTCCCAGGTGCAGGCTCGGCGCGGTCGGGTCGAAGCCGCAGTAGTACACGATCGGGTCTCCGCCGAGCAGCTCGCGCAGCTCGCCCTCGTCGGTCGACACGTGGATGAGCCCCCGATAGACGAGCTCGTCCCAGACGTTGTCGAAGGTCGGATCGTTGGCGGGTGCGAGGGCGCTCACGGGCGCCGCGTCGATCGAGGCAGACACCGGTTCAGGGTATCAGCGGGGGTGTCGGACCCCGGATGCCGCCCACCCGGCGCCGCTACGAGCCGGGCCTCCCCGCCGCCTCGGTCTCCGCGCTCACCCCGGCGCGATGCCCCACGCCACGAGGAACGCCGCTGCCAACGCCGTCACCCAACTGACCAGGCTGCCGATGAGGAAGTACTCTGCGCGGTCGCCGCCCTCGCCGTCGCGGGAGATCTCGGGGAAGCGGACGATGCCCTTCGCGGCGAGCACCGCGGCGATGAGCGTGTAGGCACCCGCGAGCGTCAGCGCGAAGACGAGGATGCGCTCCAGCGGCCCGATGAGCCTGCCGCCCTTGAGCGTCGGAGCAGCGGTCTCGTCGGACGTCCCGCCCGCGCCCATCTCCGAACGCAGGGCGATGCGCACCACGGCGTTGCCGGACTCGAGTAGGAAGATCAGGCATCCCACCACCAGCACGACCACGTCGATCGATACGGCATCCATCGGGCGGTACGAGGCCCACATCTGACCCAGGATGCCGGGACGCGCGCGGCCGGGTGCGACCACCACGCACGCGACGGCGGCGAGAGCGAGCAGCGCGACCGGCCAGAGTCCCGCGCGGGCGGGACCGTGCTCGGGGACGACCCAGGTCCAGATCGCGGCGACGGCGACGGCGAGTAGTCCGGCGATCACGGCGTCGACACCGGCCGCGACGACGATGAGCAGGGCCGCGGCGACCGCGTAGGCGATCCACCGCCGGGCGCGGATCATCTGCCGGAGCAGATCGACCGCGCCGACCGCGAGCAGGAGGAGTCCTGCGGCGATCACGCGCGCACTCCCCGCATCAGCACGGCGAACCCCGCGAGAAGCGCATCCGACCCGGCGACGCTCACGCGCGCACTCCCCGCGTGAGCACGGCGAAGCCCTCGACGAGCGCGGCCGACCCGGCCGCAGTGAGAGCCTGCGACACCGCCGACTGGCTGATGCCCTCGCGTTCGGCGAGTTCGCGTTGCGACCGTCCGAGACAGCGCCCCGCGGTGAGTCGGCGCGTCCGCTCGCTCATCGCCGAGACGAGCTGATCGCGCGCGAGGGCGTAGGCGCCTGCGACGGCGACGGTATCGGCCATGGCGGCATCTTCTCCCTCGGAGGCGACGATCCAGGTGCGCGCGAACGGCGCGGCGCGTTGCTGCATCCGCTCGACGGTCTCGACGGCCGTCCGCGCGGCCCACCACGCGGGCCCCTCGGGCACGGTGCGGTCGTCGAGCTCGATGGGGCGCACCTCGCCGACCCCCACGCCGAAGCGGCAGTCGATGTCGTCGGGAAGGGTCAGGCGCACCAGCAGCAGCGAGGCGAGGGCGTCGTCGAGGCGGGCGTATTCGCCCTGCAGTTCGTCGCCGACCGTCGCGGTCAGCACGTGGACGGCGACCGGCAGATCGGTGTCGACCTGATCGACGACCTCAGCGATGCGGCGCTGCGCGGCGGCGCGGTCGTGGAGCCGCCGGGAGGCGACGATGTCGGCGATCACGGCCACGGTCACGACATAAGCCTATCGCTTATCTATTCATTTTGATAAGTGAATAGCTGATATTCAGTCGATGAGCAGCCGGGCGGCGGCCTGCGCGCGGGCCACGAGGTCTTCGCGCTGCTCGCGGACGCGCTGAGGAGCCGTGCCGCCCGCCCCCGTGCGGCTCGCCACCGAGCCCTCGATGGTGAGCACCTCGCGCACCGCGGGGGTGAGCGAGGGCGACACGGATGCCAGGAGGGCGTCATCGGCGTCTTCGAGCCCGATCTCGCGCTCCTCGCACGCCCGCACGAGAGCGCCCGAGATCTCATGCGCGTCGCGGAACGCGATCCCCTGACGCACGAGCCACTCGGCGACGTCGGTGGCGAGGGAGAACCCCTGCGGGGCGAGCTCGGCCATGCGGTCGGTGTGGAAACGGAGCGTCGCGATCATGCCGGAGAATGCGGGCAGGACGAGCTCGAGGGTACGCACGGAGTCGAAGACCGGCTCCTTGTCTTCCTGCAGGTCGCGGTTGTACGCCAGCGGCAGACCCTTGAGCGTGGCGAGCAGACCCGACAGGTTGCCGATCAGCCGGCCCGCCTTTCCGCGAGCGAGCTCGGCGATGTCGGGGTTCTTCTTCTGCGGCATGATGCTCGACCCGGTCGAGTACGCGTCGTCGAGGGTGACGAATCCGAACTCGCGCGTGTTCCACAGGATGACGTCTTCGGACAACCGCGACAGGTCGACGCCGATCATGGCGGTGATGAACGCGAACTCGGCCACGACATCACGCGAGGCGGTGCCGTCGAGGGAGTTCTCGGCGGGGCGGGCGAGTCCCAGGTGGTCGGCCACGAGCTGCGGGTCGAGACCCAGGGTCGCGCCGGCGAGCGCGCCGCCGCCGTAGGGCGAGACCGAGGCGCGCACCGACCAGTCGCGCAGGCGCTCGATACCGCGCGTGAACGCCCAGCCATAGGCCTGCAGGTGATGCGCGAGCAGCACGGGCTGCGCGTGCTGCAGATGCGTACGGCCCGGCATGATGGCACTCTCGTGCGCCTCGGCCTGAGCGACGAGGGCGTCGACGAGGCGGAGCACCTCGCGCGTGATGGTGCGGGCGTGGTCGAGCAGGTAGAGCCGAACGAGGGTGGCGATCTGATCGTTGCGGCTGCGACCGGCGCGGAGTTTGCCGCCGATGGCAGGGCCCACCGTCTCGATGAGCACCCGCTCGAGGGCGCCGTGCACGTCTTCGTCGCCGGGAGCCGCGACGAGAGAACCGTCGCGCACCCGGGCAGCGAGCTCGTCGAGACCGTCGTGCATGGTGCGGGCCTCATCGGCCGTGAGGTACCCCGCCGCCTCGAGGGCCGCCGCGTGGGCGTGCGAACCCGCGATGTCGTAGAGCGCGAGATCCCAGTCGAAGTGGGTCGAGCGGCTCAGCGCCGCCAGTTCGGGAGACGGGCCGCCCGAGAAACGGGCGCCCCACAGGGCACCCTCGTTCGTCGTCTGACCGCTCTCGTGACTCATGCTCCCAGCCTACCGAGGGCCGCCGACACCGCCGGATCCGGGGTCGGTGCCGGAGCCCGAGCCCCGGCCGGAGCCCGACTCGGAGCGGGAGTCCGAGCCGACGCCGTCGTCCGAGCCCGCATGCGACACGCGGGGGCGGACAGCGGCATCCCGTCCCACGACGAGACGCACCACGACGTCGATCAGCCCCTCCAACGGACCGCGCCCGAGGGTCAGCGCCCATACCGTGCACCCGGCGAGGAGGCCGAGGGTGAGAGGCAGGAAGAGCCCCGCATCGCGGATGCCGTACAGGTCGCCCGTGTCACCGAGCAGGGCGAGGGCGACGACGGCCCACACCACCAGCTGCAGCACGTACGCCGTGAGGGGCATCGACCCCACCGCCCGCAGCGGCACGGCCACACACCGCAGCGGCGTACGACATAGCAGCAGGCAGACACCGATCGTGGCGACGGCGAACCCGCCCGACCCGATGACCTCCCACAGCCCCGAGGAGTGGTCCTCGGCGGTCAGCACGGTCGCCAGATAGGGGCGACCGGCGACGGCCGGCGCGGTCGCGAGCGCCGCGCCGTAGCCCGCGAGCAGAAGGGCCCCGCCCGCCGTCACCAGCGCTGCCTGCACGTCCAGTCGACGCAGGTCGAGCCGCCCGACGCCCATCCCGGCGAGCAGGAACGCGATCCACACCGTGAACGGATAGTTCCACCCGACCGCCGCGGAGATCTCCGCTCCCGCGCGTCCCGCCCAGAGGGGTGCCGCGTCGAGCACCGGCTGGATCCACGGCATCACGAGGGCGAGCACCCCCGCGGTGAGGAACAGTCCCCGCGCGCGCATCCCCAGAAACGGCACGGCCAGCACGAACAGCAGGGCGTACGCGGGCAGGATGACGTACACCGGCACCCCGGTGGCCACCAGCAGCATGCCGATGACCCACAGCATCGCCCCGCGCAACGCCAATCGCGCGCCCGCGCGGGGGCGGCGCTCCGGTCCGATCGGCCGCGACCCGCCGGTCACGAGCGCGATCGATACGCCCGCGAGGGTCGCGAACAGGATCGACGAACGTCCGTTGACGAGGGTGACCCACGTGTCGGGATCGAGCGTGAGCCGCCGCTCGGTGTCGAGCAGGTGCGCGGCCAGCATGCCGAGCACCGCGAGGCCGCGCGCGAGATCCACGCCGACCAGTCGGCCCGGCCCGTCGAAACGGGACCAGGCACGACCGATCGGCGAGGTCGTCACTGCTGACGCAGAAGCCACACCAGCAACGCCTTCTGGGCGTGGAGGCGGTTCTCGGCCTCGTCCCACACCACGCTCTGCGGTCCGTCGATGACCTCGGCGTCGACCTCGTACCCGCGGTCGGCGGGGAGGCAGTGGATGAAGATCGCGTCGTCCGCGGCCCGCGTCATGAGCTCGGTCGTGACCTTGAACCCGCCGAGGTCGCGGATGCGCGCGATCTTCTCCTCCTCTTTGCCCATCGACACCCACGTGTCGGTGACCACGACGTCGGCTCCGGATGCCGCGGCTTCGGGGTCGGTCGAGAGGGTGATCGATCCCCCGGTCTCGGCGGCGATGCGCTCGGCATCCGCGATCACGTCGGCTCGGGGCGCGTAGTCGGCGGGGGCCGCGACCCGCACGTGCATGCCGGCGGTGACGCAGGCGAGCACGTAGGAGTGGGCCATGTTGCTGCGCCCGTCGCCGAAGAACGACAGGGTGAGCCCCTTCAGGTCGCCCTTATGCTCGCGGATCGTGAGCAGGTCGGCGAGCAGCTGGCACGGATGGAAGTCGTCGCTCAACGCGTTGACGACCGGCACGCGGGTGCCGCGCGCCATCTCCTCCAGACCCGCCTGCGCGTAGGTGCGCCACACGATCGCGGCCACCTGACGTTCGAGCACGCGCGCGGTGTCGGAGGGGGTCTCCTTGCCGCCGAGCTGGCTGTTGGCCGTCGAGATGATGAGCGGCGATCCGCCCAGGTCGGCGATGCCCACGGCGAACGACACGCGCGTGCGGGTCGACGACTTGTCGAAGATCACCGCGACGGTCTGGGGGCCTTCGAGCGGCTTCTGCGCCCAGCGGTCCTTCTTCAGCTCGATGGCGAGGTCGAGGATCTCGGCCTGCTCGGCCGGGGTCAGGTCGTCGTCGCGCAGCAGGTGGCGGGTCACGCGGGGGCTCCTTCGAGGATCAGGGCATCGGAGACGGTGGCGAGGGCTGTGCCGAACAGGTCGAGGAACTCGGCCACCTCGGCATCCGCGATCGTCAGCGGCGGGGCGATGCGGATGGTGTCGTCGTTCGCGGCGTTCACGATCAGGCCGTGCTGTTGCGCCGCGGCGACGACGGCCTTGGCGACCGGGCTGGTGAGCCCGAGGCCGAGCAGCAGGCCCCGACCGCGGACGCCCGCGACCAGCGGCGAGCCGAGCGCGGCGATTCCCTCGCGCAGCTGAGCCTCTCGACGAGCGGCGTTCTCGACGAGACCGGCGGACTCGATCTCTTCGAGCACCGCACCGCCGACGGCGGTGCCCAGGGCGTTGCCCCCGAAGGTCGAGCCGTGGGTACCGGGGAAGAACAGATCGCTCGCGGCGCCGAACGTGATGAGCGCGCCGATGGGGAATCCGCCGCCGATGCCCTTCGCCACGGTGATCGCGTCGGGCACGATGCCGGCGTGCTGGAACGCGAACCAGGCACCGGTACGGCCGGCGCCGGTCTGGATCTCGTCGACGATCAGCAGGGCGCCGTGGCGCGCGGTGATCTCGCGCGCGGCCTGCAGGTACCCCTCGGGGAGCTCCACGACCCCGGCCTCGCCCTGGATGGGCTCGACGAGCAGGGCGGCGACGCGCTCGTCCATCGCGGCATCGAGAGCGTCGATGGTCGCGTCGATGTGCTCGACGCCGGGCACCATGGGCAGGAAGTCGGCCTGGAGCGCCGGCTTGCCCGTCAGGGCGAGCGCGCCCATCGTGCGGCCGTGGAAGCCGCCCTTCAGCGTGAGGATGCGGGTGCGATCCGTGCCGCGGCCGTGCAGGCGGGCGAGCTTCAACGCCGCCTCGTTGGCCTCGGCGCCGGAGTTGCCGAAGTACACCCGGCCCGACTCCCCCGTGCCCGCGAGCCGCTTGAGGCGCGCCGCCATCGCGAGCTGCGGCGGCGTGGCGAAGTAGTTCGACACGTGGGAGAGCGTCGACGCCTGCGCGGTCAGCGCCTCGACGAACACCGGGTGCGCGTGGCCGAGGGCGTTGACGGCGATCCCCGCGAGGAAGTCGAGGTACTTCTTGTCGTCGCTGTCCCAGACGTACGCGCCCTCACCGCGCACGAACAGGGCCATGCGGTCGCCGAAGCTGCGGACGAGGTCGCGTCCGGCGTCTTCCTGCCAGGTTGCGATGGTCATGCGACCACCTCCGTTCCGATTCCCTTGTTGGTGAACAGTTCGACGAGCACCGAGTGCGGCACGCGTCCGTCGATGATGGCGGCCGTGGGCACTCCCCCCTCGACCGCGTCGAGGCACGCCTGCATCTTCGGGATCATGCCCGACTCGAGCTTCGGCAGCATCGCGCGCAGCTCCGTCGAGGTCAGGTGCGACACGAGCGAGTCCCGGTTCGGCCAGTCGGCGTAGAGGCCGGGCACATCGGTCAGCACCACGAGCTTCTTGGCGTTGAGCGCCGTCGCGAGAGCGGCCGCTGCGGCATCCGCGTTCACGTTCAACGACGTGCCCGGGTTGTCGAGGTCGGGCGCGATGCTCGAGACGATCGGCACGCGACCCGCCGCGAGGTGGTCGAGCACGGTCTGCGGGTCGACGGTGACGACATCGCCGACACGCCCGAGGTCGTGCTCGACGCCGTCGACCATCACGCCGCGGCGACGACCGCCGAACAGGCCGGCGTCCTCGCCGCTGAGGCCTGTCGCGAGGGGTCCGTGCGCATTGACCTTGGCCACCAGCTGCGGGTTGATCTGGCCGGTGAGCACCATGCGCACGACGCCGATCGCCTCGGTCGAGGTCACGCGGTAGCCGCCGCGGAACTCGCTGGGGATGTCGAGCCGGTTCAGCATCGACGAGATCTGCGGTCCGCCGCCGTGCACGACGACGGGCTTGACGCCCACGTAGCGGAGGTAGGCGATGTCGGCGGCGAACGCGTCCTGCAGCTCTTCGCTGACCATGGCGTTTCCGCCGTACTTCACGACCACGACCTGATCGCGGTACTTGCGCACCCACGGCAGCGACTCGACGAGCGTGACCGCCCGCTCGCTGGCTTCGGCGGGATCGGTGTCTTGGAGATCGACGTGGGTCATGAGGAGTAGGCGCTGTTCTCGTGGACGTAATCGTGCGTGAGGTCGTTGGTGCGGATGGTGGCCGTGGCCGACCCGACGCGCAGGTCGACGACGAGGTCGGTCGCGCGGGGGGTGAGGTCGACGTCCTCGCGAGGGCGGTCGGGACCGCCCGAGGTGCAGACGCGCACCCCGTTCATCCACACGTCGACGTCGTAGGGGTCGAACTCCGCCTCGGTCGTGCCGATCGCCGCGAGCACGCGTCCCCAGTTGGGGTCGTTGCCGAAGATCGCGGCCTTGAAGAGGTTGTTCCGGGCGATGGAGCGTCCCACCTCGACGGCGTCGTCCTCGGATGCCGCGTTCGTCACCCGGATCGTGATGTCGTGGCTGGCCCCCTCGGCGTCACCCTGCAGCTGGGTGGCGAGGTCGTCGCACACCGCGGTCAGTGCGGCAGTGAACTCGTCGGCGTCGACGCGGATGCCGCTCGCACCGCTCGCCAGCAGGGTGACCTGGTCGTTCGTCGACATGCACCCGTCGGAGTCCAACCGGTCGAAGCTCACGCGCGTGGCGGCGCGGAGCGCGGCATCCGCTTCCGACGCGTCGAGCACGACGTCGGTGGTGATGACGACGAGCATCGTCGCCAGGCCGGGCGCGAGCATGCCCGCCCCCTTCGCCATACCGCCGATCGCCCACCCGTCGCCGGCGTGGACGGCCCGCTTGGGCTTCGAGTCGGTCGTCATGATCGCGAGAGAAGCGTCTTCGCCGCCGCCCGCGGAGAGCCCGGCGACACCCTTCGCGACGCCGTCGAGCACTTTGGCGCGGAACACCTCGTCGCCCGTGCCGATCAAGCCGGTCGAGCAGACGACCACATCTCCCGCCCCGACACCGAGGAGCTCGGCGGCGCGTTCGGCGGTCTGGTGAGTCGTCTGGAAGCCGAACGCACCGGTGAAGCAGTTCGCCCCGCCGGAGTTGAGCACGACCGCCTCGACGACGCCGTCCTTCACGACCTGCTCCGACCACAGGATGGGGTTCGCCTTCGCCCTGTTCGAGGTGAAGACCGCAGCCCCCACCTTGAGGGGACCGCGGTTGACGACGACGGCGACGTCGCGCGCGCCGGTCGACTTCAGGCCGACGGCGACTCCGGCCGCCTCGAATCCGGCGGGGGCGGTCACGCTCACGGGGCGACTCCGTTCAGGGGAAGGGCGGTGGCCTCGGCGAGGCCCAGGGCGATGTTCATGGACTGCACCGCGGCTCCGGCGGTGCCCTTGACGAGGTTGTCGACGGCTGCGACGACGATCACACGGTTCGCCGCGCGGTCGATGGCGAGGCCGAGCGAGGCGACGTTCGCCCCGAGCACGTCGGCCGTGCGCGGGAACACCCCCGCGGGCAGCAGCTCGACGAACGTCTCGTCGGCGTAGGCCGCCTCCCAGGCGGCACGGATCTCGGCATCCGTCACGTCGCCCCGGATCGGAGCGGTCGAGGTGGCGAGGATGCCGCGCGACATCGGCACGAGAACGGGGGTGAAGGAGATCCGGATGCCGTCGGCCGGCGCACCCGCCGCGGCGAGGGCCTGACGGATCTCGGGGATGTGCCGATGGGTTCCGCCGACGGCATACGGATTCGCGGTGCCCAGGATCTCGCTCGCGAGCAGGTTGGTCTTGGCGGCCTTGCCGGCGCCGCTCGGGCCCACGGCGAGCACAGAGACGATGTCGCCCGCATCGATCACGCCCGCGGCGATCCCCGGGGCGAGCGAGAGGGCGACGGTCGAGGCGTTGCATCCGGGGGCGGCGATGCGCGTCGCACCGCGGAGGTGCTCTCGCTGCTTGACGCCCCCGACGGTGAGCTCGGGCACCCCGTACGCCCACGGCTCGGGGTGGTCCCCGCCGTAGAACGCCGCCCAGTCCTCGGGCGAGGTGAGCCGGTGGTCGGCGCCGGCGTCGATCACCAACGGCGTGTCGGCGAGGGCGTCGGTGTACTGCGCCGACTGCCCGTGCGGCAGGGCGAGGAACACCACGTCGTGCCCGGCGAGCACCTCGGGGGTCGTGGCCCGCAGGTCGAGGTGGGCGAGCGAGCGCAGGTGGGGCTGGTGGGCGACGAGCGCCTGACCGGCGCTGGAGTGCGCGGTGACCGTGCGGACCTCGATGTCGGGATGGGCGGCGAGCAGGCGGAGGATCTCGCCGCCCGCATAGCCGGAAGCGCCGGAGACGGCGACCGAGAGGGTCATTGTTCTACCTTACGAGTCGGGACGTGTGCTGAATCAGCGTGAACCGGGGCGGCGACGCCCGCATGCCCGACCGTCGGCGGGTTTACGAGGTCGCCGAGAGTCGGCGCGTGACCCGACGTCGACGCGCGCCACCGGTGCTCACGGAGAGCTCCTCGGTACGCACGGTGATCGACGACATGTGGCGAGGGTAGCGGCCTCGCGGGCGGACGGGCAAATCGACGCCGGCGCCGGGAACGCCGAAGCGCCGCGCGACAGGAGTCGGCGGCGCTTCGGAGGGGACGCGTCAGTCGCGGATGGCGGCGCCGAAACGCTCCGCGGCCACTGCGACCCCGGCGAGCTTCGCGTCGGTCGCCTCGGCGGCCGTCAGAGTGCGGTCGGCGGCGCGGAAGCGCAGCGCGTAGGTGAGGCTCTTCGTCCCCTCGGCCAGCCCCGGCCCACGGTAGTCGTCGACCAGACGTGCGCCCTCGAGGAGCGGTGCACCCCCCTCGATGAGCGCCGCGCGCACGGCACCGGCGGCGACGTCGAGCGGAACGGTGAGCGAGACGTCCTGCGTCGCGGCGGGGAATCCGGAGAGGGATGCCGCGACCACTCGCGCCTGCGCCAGTTCGAGCATCGCGTCGAGGTCGAGCTCGGCGACGAGCACCCGGCCGGGCAGGTCGGCCGCTGCAGCGACGGTCGGCAGCAGCTCACCGACGTAGCCGATGTCGTGCCCAGCGGCGAGCACGCGGGCGGTGCGTCCGGGGTGCAGGGCCGCACGCTGGGCCTGCACGAGTTCGATGTCGATGCCGGCGGCCCCGGCCAGCACGCGCACCGCGTCGACGGCATCCGCGAGGTCGGCCGCGACGGCCGGCTGCCCGGGCTGCTTCGGCACGGTGTGACCGGTGAGAAGTACGGCGACGTGTCGGCGCTGGGGCGGGATCGAGGCGTCGAGGGCGGTGAGGGTCGCGGCATCCGGGCGCACGGCCAGCGGCGGCACGGACGGCGTGCCGTACTGCACGCCCGGCTTCGGGAGGAACACCGTGCCGGCCTCGAACAGCGCCAGGTCGACGATGCCGCGAGAGACGTTGCGGTGGGCGACCTGCAGCAGCGCGGGGATCAGCGAGCGACGCAGGAACGGCGCGAGCCCGTCGAGCGGGTTCGCGAGCTTGACGCTCGGCAGCCGGTCGCCGGAAGGCGAGCCGTGCAGCGCGTTCTGCTCCTCGGTGGTGAACGGGAACGACGGGGTCTCGACGAACCCGGCCGAGGCCAGCGCGTTCGCCACACGACGACGACCCTGCTGGGCGGCGGTCAGGCCGCGCCCGGACGGCGGCGTCGGGAGCACAGAGGGGATACGGTCGTAGCCCTCGATGCGGGCCACCTCTTCGGCGAGCGTCCACTTGTCGGTCAGGTCGTGGCGCCACGACGGCGCGGTCACCGACCAGCCGCCGTCGCGCTGCTCGACGGCGCAGCCGATGAGCCGCAGGGCCGACACGGTTTCCTCGTCGGTGTAATCGACCCCGATGAGGCCCGACACGAAGCCCGCGGGCAGGGTGATCGGCTCGCGCCGGTAGGTCGACGACAGCGACCCGCCGAGCTCGGTGTCGAGCGTTCCCCCGGCGAGTTCGACCATCAGCGACGCGACGCGTTCGGCGGCGACGTACGGCACCAGCGGGTCGACGCCGCGCTCGAAGCGGCGCGAGGCCTCCGACGGCAGCTTGTGCCGGCGGGCGGTGCGCGCGATCGACACCTGGTCGAAGGTCGCCGCCTCGATGAGGACGTTGCGCGTCGCATCGCTCATCTCGGTGGGGCCGCCGCCCATGACGCCGGCCAGGCCGATGGGGCCGGACTCATCGGTGATGAGCAGGTCTTCGGCGTTCAGCGTGCGGACCTGACCGTCGAGGGTCTCGAGCTTCTCACCCTGCNCACGGTGATGCCGCCCTGCAGCCGGTCGAGGTCGTAGCCGTGGATGGGCTGGCCGAGCTCGAGCATGACGTAGTTGGTGATGTCGATCAGCACCCCCAGCGAACGGATGCCGGCCAGCGACAGGCGCGTGATCATCCACGGCGGCGTCGGCCGCGAGGGGTCGACGTCGCGCACGATGCGGGCGACGAACTCGGTTGCGCCGTCACGTCCGCGGATCGGCGACTGGTCGTCGACCGAGATCGAGAACCCGTCGGGCGTGCGCGCGACGGCCTCGTCATGGCCGATGCCCGGATCGCGGAAGTCGGCACCGGTCGCGTGGGAGTACTCGCGTGCGACGCCGCGCAGCGACAGGGCGTAACCGCGGTCGGGGGTGACGTTGATCTCGACGGCGAGGTCGTCGAGACCCAGCAGCGCGATGGCATCCGTTCCGACGGGCGCGTCGATGCCGAGGTCGATCAGACGCAGGATGCCGGAATGCTCGCTGCCGAGCCCCAGCTCCTTCGCCGAGGCGATCATGCCGTCGGACACGTGCCCGTAGGTCTTGCGTGCGGCGATGGGGAAGGGGCCGGGCAGCACGGAGCCGGGCAGGGTCACCACGACCTTGTCGCCCTCGAAGAAGTTGCCGGCACCGCAGACGACGCCGCGCACTCCCCCGTTCTCGGCACCGACGTCGACCTGGCACCAGCGGATGGTCTTGCCGTTGGACTGCGGCTCGGGGATGAACTCCTTCACCTCGCCGACGACGATGGGGCCGGACAGCTCGAAGCGGTGCACGTCCTCTTCTTCGAAGCCGACCGAGACGAGGGCGGCCAAGACGTCTTCGGGGGTCGCCTCGGCGGGCACGTCGACGTACTCGCGCAACCAGGAGAGCGGGACGCGCATCAGACCACCATTCCGAACTGCTCGCTGAAGCGCACATCGCCCTCGGCCATGTCGCGCATGTCTTGCACGTCGCTACGGAACATGAGCGTGCGCTCGATGCCCATGCCGAACGCGAAGCCCGAGTACTCCTCGGGATCGATACCGGCGGCTCGCAGGACGTTGGGGTTCACCATGCCGCAGCCGCCCCACTCGATCCAGCGCGCCCCGCCCTTGAAGGTGGGGTGCCACAGGTCGAGTTCGGCGCTCGGCTCGGTGAAGGGGAAGAAGTTGGCGCGGAAACGCGTCTTGGCCTCGGGTCCGAAGAGCACGCGCGCGGCGTGGTCGAGGGTGCCCTTGAGGTGCGCCATCGTGATGTTCTTGTCGATGACGAGGCCCTCGAACTGCGTGAACACCGGCAGGTGCGTCGCGTCGAACTCGTCGGTGCGGTACACCCGGCCCGGGCAGAGCACGTAGATCGGCAGGTCGCGCTCGAGCATCGACCGCACCTGAACGGGGCTCGTGTGGGTGCGGAGCACCAGGTGGCGCGCGACCGGGTCGACGAAGAACGTGTCCTGCATCTGGCGCGCGGGGTGGTCGACGTCGAAGTTCAGCGCGTCGAAGTTGAACCACTCGTGCTCGAGCTCGGGGCCCTCGGCGATCTCCCATCCCATGCCGACGAAGATGTCGGACACCTGCTCCTGCAGGAGGGAAATGGGATGCCGCGCCCCCACGCGCGCACGCTGCGGCAGCGCCGTGACGTCGACGCGCTCGGCCTCGAGCTGCGCGGCGGTCTCGGCCTCGGCCACCTCGGACTCGCGGGCGGCGAGCGCCTGATTGACCTGGCCGCGGGCCTGGCCGACGAGCTTGCCGAACGCCGCCTTCTGGTCGGGGGCGACGTGGCGCATCTGGGCGTTCAGCCGCGCGAGGGCGGACTGCTCACCGGTGTGCGCGGAGCGGACGGCTTTCAGGTCGGCCGTGGTCGCGGCCGCTGCGATGGCCGCAAGCGCGGCATCGACGGCGGAGGCGACGGCCTCGGGGGTGATCTCGGGTGCGTCGGACACGAGATGAGAGTCTACCGACGGGCGGGGACACTCCCCCGCCCGTCGTCGAGTCCGACGCGCGATCTCAGGTCACGCCGCGGAGCCCGGGTCGTTCTTGCCGGAGCCGCGCTGCGCGACGATGAGTTCGGTGTCGGTGCCGGTCTGTCCGGGAGGCTCGGCGCCGGCGACCTTGGCGGCCTTGGGCGAGCGACGCAGGCCGATCTCGACACGGTGGGCCGCATACGACAGGGCGAGACACATCGCGACGTAGATGACGCTCGCGACCAATGCTGCCTGGATCAACGGCGAGCCGTACTCGCCGTTCGAGCCGAGGAGCCGCGCGAAGTAGAGCAGTTCGGGGTAGGTGATGATGAACCCGAGGGCGGTGTCCTTCAGCGTCACGACGAGCTGGGCGATGATGACCGGCAGCATGGCGCGGATGGCCTGCGGCAGGAGGATGAGCCGCATCACGCCGGCCTTGCGCAGACCCACGGCGTAGCCGGCCTCGCTCTGTCCGCGGGGCAGGGCCTCGACTCCCGCGCGGATGACCTCCGACAGCACCGATCCGTTGTAGAGGATCAGCGCGATGACGACGGCCCAGTACGACGACATCCGAATGCCGATGACGGGGAGACCGTAGTACAGCAGCAGCATGAAGACGAGGACGGGGACGGCCCGGAGGAGCTCGACGACCCATCCGACGGGAAGGCGCACCCACCGGTGGTCGGACAGACGGCCGATGGCCAGGACGAAGCCGAGCGCGAGGGCGCCGACGGCCGCGACGGCGAAGGCGGCGAGCGTCGCCAGGGTCGCTTGCCCGAATCGCTCCCAGATCGCGGTGTACGTGAAGACGTTCCACTTCGTCGCGGAGAACTGCCCGGTGTCGATGAAACGCCAGACGACGAAGCCGATGACGGCAGCGACGACGAGGAGGGTCACGGCACCCAGGATGCGGTTGCGCACCCGGGCCCGGGGGCCGGGGACGTCGTAGAGGACGGAGGAACTCATCGGGCGACCTTCCACTTCTTCTCGGCCGCGTTCTGGAGCGCCGCCAGCAGCAGCACCAGAGCCACGAACACCGCCATCACCAGGAGGATGGTGACGAGCTGGTTCTCACCGTTCTCGCTCATCGTCGCGCGGATGTTGCCGAGGTTGACGACCGAGAAGCCGGCGGCCACGGTCGTGTTCTTCAGGAGGGCGATGAAGACGCTCATCATCGGGGGGATCACGGACCGCGTCGCCTGCGGGAGCACCACGAGGGTCATGACCTGGCCGAAGCCGAGGCCGAGCGCGCGGGCGGCCTCCGCCTGACCGACCGGGACCGTGTTGATCCCGGAACGCAGCGTCTCGGCGACGTACGTCGCGGTGTAGATGCCGAGACCGCAGACGGCGAGCCCGAGGAAGCTTCCGCGCGGGACGTCGATCAGCAGCGGCACGCAGAACGCGAAGAAGAACAGCACCAGCGTCAGCGGGGTGTTGCGGATCCAGTTGACGTAGACGGCGCCGACGGCACGGGCGATCGGCACCGGTGAGACGCGCATCGCCGCGACGATGAAGCCGAGCACGAGGGCGATGAGCGCCCCACCGAAGAAGAGCACGACCGTTCCCCAGAGCGCCTGCGCCCACAGGTCGGGGTAGTCGAAGATCTGATTCACCGCACGCTGTCCGTTCTCTGTCGTCGTCTTTCGAAGGTGGTGNGCACCCGGGGATCAGCTGACGGGGTCGACCGCGGGCTGCTCGCCGGAGACGCCCGAGGCGCCGAGGTTCGCTTCGAAGATGGCCTGCCACGTGGTGCCGCCGTCGGTGAACATCGTGTTCACGAACTCCTGGAAGGCGGTGTCGCCCTTGGCGATGCCGACGCCGTAGCGCTCCTCGCTGAAGGGCTCGCCCGCGATCTTCAGGTTGTCGGGGTCTTGCGCCGCGTATCCGAGCAGGATGGCCTCGTCGGTGGTGACGGCATCCACTTCACCGTTCTTCAGCTTCTCGACGCACTGCGAGTAGGTGTCGAACTCGACGACCTGCGCGGGAGTCTGTTCGCGGATGCGCTGGATCGGCGTGGACCCGGTCACCGAGCACACGGTGGTCTCGGCGGTCAGCGAGTCCTTGCCGGTGATGGCGTCGTTGTCGGCGGCGACGAGCAGGCCCTGGCCCGTGAGGAAGTAGGGTCCGGCGAAAGCGATCTGCTCTTTGCGCTTGTCGGTGATGGAGTACGTGCCGACGTAGTAGTCGATGTCGCCGTTGATGATGGCCTGCTCGCGGTTCGCGGAGGCGATCGCCTTGTACTCGACCTTCGAGGAGTCGGCCGGGTCGAAGCCGAGTGAGGCGGCGATCCACCGCGCGACGTCGACGTCGAAGCCCTTGCGCTCACCGGAGACGGGGTCGAGATAGCCGAGGCCGGGCTGGTCTTCCTTCACGCCGACGACGATCTTGCCGGCCGAGGTGATCTTGTCGAACGTGGGGCTGCCCTCGATGGTGACGTCGGTGGCCACCGCGCCGTAGACGGGCTCGTCGCCGGTGCCGCCCTCCGCACCGGGGGCCGCGCCGGGGGTGCCGCTGTTGCAGGCCGTCAGGGCCAGAAGGCCGGCGGCGACGATGCTCGCGCCGGCGAGAAAACGTGTCTTACGCATGTGATGTCTCCTTGGTTACGTGTGCTGTGCGGATAGATGGGTTTCGGGGGACGGCGCGGCGGAACCCCCGGGGGTGGGGACGCTCGCGCCTCGGCGAAGAACCTCCTCGTTCGTCGCCGTCATGATGCATGCCGTCAGTGGGTGATGAGCTTCGACAGGAAGTCTTTGGCCCGGTCGGACTGCGGGTTGGTGAAGAACTGCTCGGGCACCGCCTGCTCGACGATCTGGCCGTCGGCCATGAACACGACGCGGTTGGCGGCCTTGCGGGCGAAGCCCATCTCGTGCGTGACGACGATCATCGTCATCCCGTCGGCGGCGAGGCCGACCATCACGTCGAGCACCTCGTTGATCATCTCGGGGTCGAGAGCGGAGGTCGGCTCGTCGAAGAGCATGACCTTGGGCTTCATGGCCAGCGCACGGGCGATCGCGACGCGCTGCTGCTGGCCGCCCGAGAGCTGGGCCGGGAGCTTGTCGGCCTGGTGCCCGACGCCCACGCGGTCCAGAAGCGCGCGCGCCTCCTTCTCGGCATCCGCCTTCTTCATCTTGCGGACCTTGGTCGGCCCGAGGGTGACGTTCTCGAGGATCGTCAGGTGTGCGAAGAGGTTGAACGACTGGAACACCATGCCCACGTCGGCGCGCAGCTCGGCCAGGCCCTTCCCCTCCTTGGGAAGCTCCTTGCCGTCGATGGTGATCGTGCCGCTCGTGATGGTCTCGAGCCGGTTGATGGTGCGGCAGAGCGTCGACTTGCCCGACCCCGAGGGCCCGATGACCACGACGACCTCGCCACGGTCGACCGTGAGGTCGATGTCTTTCAGCGCCTGGAACTGCCCGTAGTGCTTCTGCACATCGGAGACGACGACCAGGGGCTCGGAACGCGCCGGGGGAACGGATGCCATGTCCCCCACACTATGAGGGTGGCGCGCCGCCGACCACCTTCCGGCGCGCGCCTTAACCGTTCTGTAACAGCCGCCGTCAGCGCGCCCGCTGCGCGAAAGCGGTCTCGTAGAGGCATACGCTCGCCGCCGTGGCGAGGTTGAGCGACTCGGCTCGACCGTAGATCGGGAGCCGCAGCGCCAGGTCGGCGCGGGCGAGGGCTTCGTCGTCGAGACCCCGCGCCTCGTTGCCGAACAACCATGCGGTCGGCTCGGCGAGGACCTCGCGGGATGCCAGGAAATCATCGCCCCCGACGTCGGCGGCGACCACGCGAAGACCCGCCTCGTGCACGCGCTCCACCACGTCGGCGAGCTCGAGATCGACGGCCACCGGCAGGTGGAACAGCGATCCGGTGGTCGAGCGCACGACCTTCGGGTTGTAGGGATCGACCGTGCGTCCGGTGAGGATGACGGCGTCCGCCCCCGCCGCGTCGGCGGCACGGATGATGGTGCCGAGGTTGCCCGGGTCGCGGACCTCCTCGCAGATGGCGATGAGCCGCGGGCCCGCCGCCAACACGTCCTTCAGTGCGGTCGGCGCCTGCCGTGCCACCGCGACGATGCCCTGCGGCGTCACGGTGTCGGCCATGGCATCCAGGACCGCTTCGGTCGTGTACTGCAGATCGACGCCGGCCTGCTCGGCGGCCTCGCGCACATCGACGTGCTTCTCGAGCGCCGTGGGGGTGGCGTACACCTCGAGCACCGTCTCGGGAGCCCAGGCGAGGGCCTCGCGAGCCGCCTGGGGACCCTCGAGAAGGAAGAGTCCCGTCTCCTGACGGGCAGCGCGTTTGCTCAATTTGGCCACGGCGCGCACCCGCGGCGAACGGGGGTTCTCCAGCACGCCCTCAGTGTATGGCTCCCCCGGCATGGGCTCAGGATGCCGCGCAGGCCGGCGTGCTCGACGCGCCGCGCGGACCGCGGACCCGGAGCGGACTCGACCTGCTGCGGAGACAGCGGAACGGGCGCCCTCGCGAGGAGGACGCCCGTTCCGGGAAGAAGACGCGGGTTACGCGGACTTCGGCGCGTTCACGTCGCTGGGCAGGGCCGCCTTGGCGGTCTGCACGAGCGAGGCGAACACGGTGGGCTCGTTCACCGCGAGCTCGGCGAGCATGCGGCGGTCGACCTGCACACCCGCGAGGCCGAGGCCCTGGATGAAGCGGTTGTACGTGAGACCGTTCTGGCGGGACGCGGCGTTGATGCGCTGGATCCACAGACGACGGAAGTCGCCCTTGCGCTTACGACGGTCGCGGTACGCGTAGACCAGGGAGTGGGTGACCTGCTCCTTGGCCTTGCGGTACAGGCGCGAACGCTGACCGCGGTAACCGGATGCGCGCTCCAGGATGACGCGACGCTTCTTGTGGGCGTTTACCGCCCGCTTGACTCTAGCCATTTCTGTTTCTTCCTAACGTGCGTCGGCGCTCAGAGACCGAGGAGCTTCTTGGCGACCTTCGAGTCGCCCTTGGCCAGGACCTGCTCCTGGTTCAGGCGGCGGGTGCGCTTCGAGGCTTTGCCTTCGAGGTTGTGGCGCATGCCGGCCTGCTGCTTCATGAGCTTGCCGCTACCGGTGAGCTTGAAGCGCTTCTTGGCGCCCGAGTGGGTCTTCTGCTTCGGCATCTGTCTTCCTTCGTTGGTCTTCCCGACGGAGCGGGAGTCTGTGGGCTCTACTCGGCGGGGGCCGAGGAGGGGGTTTCTTCCGAGTCCGAGTCGCCGCGAGCAGCGCTGCGCGCCGCCTCACGGTTCGCCGCGCGCTGCGCGTTCTGCTCGGTCTTGACCTCGGACTTGTTCTTGTGAGGAGCGACCACCATCACCATGTTGCGGCCGTCGATCGTGGGGTTCGACTCGACCGTGCCGAACTCGGCGACATCCTCCGCGAACTTGCGGAGCAGACGCACGCCCTGCTCGGGACGCGACTGCTCGCGACCACGGAACAGGATCATGGCCTTCACCTTGTCGCCCGCCTGGAGGAAGCCCTCGGCGCGCTTGAGCTTGGTGATGTAGTCGTGGGCCTCGATCTTCAGACGGAACCGGACCTCTTTGAGGACGGTGTTCGCCTGGTTACGACGCGTCTCCTTGGCCTTCTGCGCGGCCTCGTACTTGAACTTGCCGTAATCCATGATCTTGACCACGGGCGGCTTCGAGCTCGGCGCAACCTCGACCAGGTCGAGGTCCGCTTCCTGGGCCAGGCGCAGCGCAGCTTCGATGCGGACGATGCCGACCTGCTCGCCGTTGGGTCCGACGAGACGGACCTCCGGGACTCGGATGCGCTCGTTGGTGCGGGGATCGCTGATGCGGAACTCCTCTTGTCTGCGGGTGACGGCCGCCGCGATCCGATCGAATCGCGGGCGAAGAGGAGAAACACGCCACCCGGCACGGTGCTGTCAGCACCGGCTTCTGCACCCAGGCGACCCCGTGCGAAACGGAGCGGAGTGCGGGAACCCGGTAGCCTGGAACGGCAAGCGCGGGTGGGATGTGATCCTCTTTCGTACGGAGCGGAAAGCTCCGAAGCCCGCCATAGTCTAGCAGAGAGATTCACGTGGACACGATCCCCTCCGACCAGCCCGCCGAAGACCCCTCCGCGCACCGCCACGGCGGCGAAGACGAACGTCTCGCGCGATGGGAGGAGCAGGAGCGTGCAGCCTCCTCCGCCACCCGCGACATCGCGGACGTGCCGGCCGTCGAAGTCATCACCACCGCAGCCGTGCACCTCATGAGCGCCGCCGCCGTCAAGACGGGACTCGCCGACGACCCCACCCACCAGCTCGACCTCGACGAGGCGCGCAAGCTCATCAACGCCCTCGCCGGTCTCATCACCGCCGGCGCTCCCGAGATCAGCGACATGCACGCGCGATCGCTGCGCGACGGGCTGCGCTCGCTCCAGCTGGCCTTCCGCGAGGCGTCGACCATCCAGGACCCGATCGGCAAGGGGCCCGGAGAGAAGTGGACGGGTCCCGTCACCTAGGTCGTTTGTTCCGGGGTGGTCCCGGTCTCCGGAATGGCCCCTGCCCGGGGCAAGAGCGGGGCCCCTACCC
>NZ_JBQEOS010000007.1:0-59044 GCF_052045385.1 Microbacterium sp. 22296
GTGGTGGGGGCGAATGTGCTGGTGGGTTCGAGCAATTATTTCGGGCAGTTGGGTATCGGTTCGGCGGGGAATGATCAGGCGGAGTTGTTGCAGACGTCGTTGAAGTTCTCGTCGCCGGTGGTGGAGATCAGTGCGGCGGGGACGCATGCGCTGGCGTTGCTGGCGGATGGGACGGTGTGGTCGACGGGGTCCAACGGTGAGGGGTCTCTGGGTGATGGGACGAAGACGGATCGGTTCGTGTGGGGGATCGTTCCGGGGCTGTCGAATGTGATCTCGATCACCACCACGTTGGGGGCGTCGCACGCGCTGACGGCGAACGGGGATGTGTGGGCGTGGGGCGATGGTGTGAACGCGCAGTTGGGGCAGGAGGATTCGTCGAAGTGGGGGACGCAGTGGCCGTCGCCGCAGAAGGTGAAGTCGCTGCCGGGTGCCACGCAGTTGGCGTCGACGGCGCTGCGCACGGTGTTCGCGCTGATGTCGGATGGGACGGTGAAGTCGTGGGGTGCCGGCTGGTCGTTTCAGCGCGGCGATGCCGATGGGAACCCGCGGGGGACGGCGGCGACGATCGCCGGGCTGACCGATGTGGTGCAGCTCGCATCCGGGTTCGGTGGCGGTGGGTTGGCGCTGAAGAGCGATGGGACCGTGTGGGCGTGGGGCAACAACGACAAGGGTCAGCTGTGCGACGGCACCACGAACGCGCGGCCGACGCCGGGGCAGATCCCCGGTCTCACGGGCGTGACCCAGATCTCGGGCGGCCCGGGGTCGGACTACGGCTTCGGCAGCGGGTACGCGTTGAAGTCCGACGGAACGGTCTGGGCGTGGGGGGAGAACGGCTCCGGTCAGCTCGGTGACGGCACCACGACGGATCGCAACATGCCGGTGCAGGTGAAGAACATCACCACGGCCACGCAGATCAGTGGATCGATCACCTCGGGATTCGCGTTGCTGTCGGACAACCGCGTCGCGGCGTGGGGTGAGACGTTCCTGAAGAACATCGGCACCACCTCAACCCCCGGCTACGTGACCCCGGTCCGACCCGTCACCAAGCTGCGCGCCTCCCAGCACAACAAGTACGGATTCCACGGCCTCTACCTCATCACGGAATGACGTCGAGCTGAATCGAGCTCACCGCAGGCGGGACCTCGGACCGATGACCTCATCGTCCGGGGCCTCGTCGTCGTCGTGGCGGAGGAGTTCCGTTCCCGGTGCCGGGCAGACATCGCGCCGGGAACCCCGGTGACACCGCACCCGACGGCCGCGCAACCCCTCCGGGGCTTCCAGGAACGACGGGTAATCCGGATGAGGAGATGGAGGGTCGCGCGCCTCGTCCCGGGCGCGGCTCCGGCATCCGCTCGACAGGCGGGCCGTCGCGGCCTCGAGCGAACCACCGACACCGCAGCCACCAGGGAGACCGAATGACCACCATCGCCATCATCGGAGCCAGCCCCGGATTCGGCGCCGCCGTCGCACGCCGCTTCGACGAAGAGGGACAGAGCGCCTACGGGCAGATGCTGCACGACGCCGTCGCCGACGAGGGCATCCACGTGGGCCAGCTCATCATCCCCCGCGAGATCGCGCCCGGCGACGCGACCCACGACCCCGACGTGCTCGCAGGACACCTGTGGGACATGCACACGCATCGCGGCGACTTCCGCCGGTACGCCGATGACCTCGACGCGTAGGCGCCGTTCCGGCGCAGCGGCGGCGCTGACGTTCTCTCTCGTCGCCCTCGCCGGTTGCACGGGTGAGCGGGAGTCGGGAGCCCTGCCGCCGTCGCCGCGGACGCCCTCCGAGACCGCGACCACGAGCGCCCCGGCGCCCGGGGAGGACGGCTCGCCTCGTCCCGCGGGGGAGCCGGAGGTCATCGTGTCCGGCCTCACGACGCCGTGGTCGGTCGCCTTCGTGGGCGAGACCGCACTGATCAGCCAGCGCGACACGGGCGAGATCCTCGAGCTGAGCGACGAGGGCACGCGCGTCATCGGCGAGGTCCCCGACCTCGCCGCGCGGGGCGAGGGGGGCCTGCTCGGCCTCGCTCACGCCCAGGACTTCCTCTACGCCTACGTCACGACCCCCGGCGGCAACCGAGTTGTGCGATTCGCTCTCGAGGGCATGCCGGGTTCGTTCGCACTCGGGGCCGTCGAGACGATCGTCGACGGCATCCCCTCCGCGAACATCCACAACGGCGGGCGCCTCGCTTTCGGACCGGACGGCATGCTCTACGTCACCGCGGGCGATGCGGCCGATCCGGAAGCCGCCCAGGACCCCGAGGTGCTCGGCGGCAAGATCCTCCGGGTCGCCCCCGACGGCAGCATCCCGGCGGACAACCCCCTGCCGGGTTCGCCCGTCTGGAGCCTCGGCCACCGCAACCCCCAGGGCATCGGGTGGGATGCCGCGGGCACGATGTTCGCGTCGGAGTTCGGTCAAGACACCTGGGACGAGCTCAACATCATCGAGCCGGGCGCGAACTACGGCTGGCCGGAGGTCGAGGGCGTCGGCGACGACGATCGCTTCACCGATCCCGTACAGCAATGGGCGCCCGCCGATGCCAGTCCCAGCGGCCTCGCCGTCGTCGGAGACACCGTCTTCATCGCCAATCTCCGCGGTCAGCGTCTTCGGGTCGTGCCCGCTTCCGCCCCCGACACCTCGAGTGAGTTCTACGTCGGAGAATTCGGACGTCTCCGCGACGCGGTCGTCACCCCCGACGGCGACCTGTGGATGGTCACGAGCAACACCGACCGTGGCGCGGGCAGCGATGACTCGATCCTGCGGGTTCCGCTCGCCGCGGGGTGAGCGCGTCCCGGGCGATGATCTCCTCAGGGCGTCAGCACCGTCACCCCCGCCTCCGCCAGGGCGGCCGCGAGGTCGTGTGACGGCGCTGCGTCCGTGACGAGGTAATCGGCCTTCTCGAGCGGCGCGACCTGCGCGAACAGCCGGCGGTCGAGTTTGCTGGAGTCGGCGAGGATGACGGTGCGATCGGCGCGTTGGATCATCTCGCTCATCATCGTCGCGTCGCCGAGATTGCTCGTGGAATACCCTGACGCATCGACCGCGCCGACGGCGATGAGGGCGTAATCGCAACGGATGTCGACCTCGGTGGTGTTCGAGCTCATCGCGAGCGTGACCGGACCGGTCGTGGCCTGGGTGATGGTCCGGACGGCACCGCCGAAGATGAAGAGGTCGCGGAAGACGCTGGGGGAGATCTCGGCGGGGATGCGCAGGTTGTTCGTCGCGATCGTCAGGTTGCGGTGGTTGCGCAGCGCCCGGGCGACCGCGAGCGTCGTCGTGCCCGCATTGAGCATGAGGACGGAGCCGTCCTCGACGAGGTCGACGGCGAGAGCCGCGATGCGTTCCTTCTCGGAGATCTGCATCTGCAGGCGCACGTCGAGACCCCGGTCGCGGCCGGGCACCGACATCGCGCTCACCGCGCCTCCGTGCGTGCGCACGACGATCCCCTCACGGTCGAGTTGATCGAGGTCACGGCGCACGGTGTCGATCGAGACGCCGAAGTGCGAGGCGAGATCGACGACCGTGACCTGTCCCGATTCGGCGACGTACGCGGCGAGCTCGGCCTTCCTCCCCGCCGGCAAGCGCCTCTTCGTCGTCACTGTGGCTGCGTCCATGCCGTCATCTCTAGCACAGAGCAGCACGGGAAGCCGCATGAATTCCGGGAAAACAGCATGGAACAGCAGCAAAACCGCGGATTTTGCCACTTCGAGCGCGGTTCGCTGCCGTAATAGTCACGAATCTGCATCGGGCGCTTGATTACTCCGGCACAGGAGCGCATACTCATGCTTAAAGATGCAAGAACGCGCAGAACAGCGCGAAATGCAGCAGATCTCAACGAGGAGAAACGATGGACAACAGCGGGCGTCGGCGTCGGAACGCCATCAAGCTCGTCGGTGTCGCAGCAGCGGCCACGACCCTCCTGGCGATGGCGGGGTGCTCGTCGAGCGGCTCCGCTCCCGCCGCAGACGGAGACGTCACGATCGAGTTCGCCCAGTGGTGGGAACCCGAGCTCGGCGACGGCGAGTTCCGCGGTCTCATGGACCAGTTCGAGCAGGAGAACCCCGGCATCAAGGTCGATCTCGTCAGCGGCCCCTACGCCTCGACCAAGGAGCAGCTCTTCGCGGGCGCGGCCTCCGGCACCATGCCCGACGTCGTCGGGCTCGACGGCGCGTGGGTGAGCGACTTCGCGAAGCAGGGCGTGATCGCCGACCTGACGCAGCTCATGAGCGAGGCGGGGTACGACGACAGCCAGCTCGCCAGCCAGATCAAGGTCGACGACAGCACGTACATGATCCCGGTCGTCAACTTCGTCTACCCGATGTTCACGAACGACGGCCTGCTCGCCCAGGCGGGTGTCACGGCTCCGCCCTCGACGCGCACCGAGTTCGCGGACGCGGCCAAGAAGATCACGGCTCTCGGCGGCGACGTGTCGGGATGGGTGCTCCCGCTTTCGCTCGAGGCCCCCAACGGCGTCCAGAACGACGTCATGTCGTGGGTCTGGGCCTCCGGCGGTTCCATGCTGAAGGACGGTCAGCCCGACCTGACGAACTCCGACGTCTCCGCCGCCACCGACTACATCCAGCAGCTCTGGGCCGATGGGGTCATCGCCCCCGGATCCTTCACCATGAAGGAGCAGGACAAGGTCGAGGAGTTCACCAACGGTCGCGTGGGCATGATGATCGACTCGCTCGCGCACATCAACCTCATCCGCGAGTCCAACCCCGACCTGACCTTCTCCATCTCGGCGATCCCCGCCGAGGACGGGTTCTCCGGTGAGCGCGGCATCCCCTACGCCTCGTGGGGCATCGGCGTCGCCGAGAACTCCGAGCACAAGGACGCCGCCTTCAAGTTGGTGCAGTTCCTGATGGGCACCGACGTCAACAGCGAGCTGTCGACGATGGCCAAGGCCTTCCCGGGCAACACCGAGAGCGTGCCGACCTTCGTCGAGGACGACGAGCTGTTCAAGACCGCCTTCGAGATCTACAAGGACGGTTACCCCGCGAACGAGTTCACGGGTCTGCCCGTCGCCGAAGAGCTCATGCGCCAGTTCGGCACGCAGTTCCAGTCGGCGTTGGACGGTCAGCAGTCGATGAGCGACGCGCTCACCAAGACGCAGGACGAATGGACGTCGGAGTTCTGATCCGACGCCGATCCGGGATGCCGCATCGCCCCCCGCGGTGCGGCATCCCGCTCATCGAAAGCCGCACACCATGACCATGCGCACCCTCACACCCCCCGACACCGAGGTAATCGTCACCGGACGACCGCTCTCGCGGCGTACCCGGCAGCTCCGCAAGGCCGGCGAGGCCTACGTCTTCCTCTCGCCCACCCTCATCCTGCTGTTCGTCCTCATGATCGTCCCGATCGTGATGGTGATCGGCTACTCGTTCCAGGACAACGTCATCCTGAACAAGAGCCCTGATGTCGTGGGCGTCGCCAACTACGTCACGATCCTCACCGACCCGGGCTTCTGGAAGGCGACGGGCAACACTCTCTTCTTCACCCTCACCAGCGTCGCCGCGCACCTCGTGCTCGGCCTCTCGTTCGCCCTCCTGTTGAACAGTCGTCTCATCGGCGCCGTCCCCCGCGCGATCTTCCGCGGGCTCTACGTTCTGCCATGGTTGTTCACCGTCGCGGTCATCGCAGTGCTCTGGCGCATGTTGCTCGCCCCCAACGGCATCGTCAACTTCCTGCTCAACACCGACATCGAGTGGCTCGCCTCCCCGGCGCTCGCGCTCGGCACGGTGACCTTCATCAACATCTGGGCGGGCTACCCCTTCTTCATGGTGAGCCTGCTCGCGGGGCTCCAGGGCATCCCGAGCGACCTGTACGAGGCGGCGACCGTCGACGGCGCCAGCCCCGTCCAGCGCTTCTGGAACGTCACGATCCCGCAGCTGCGCCCCATCATCGTCAGCCTCGTGCTGCTCGACCTCATCTGGACGTCGCAGCAGTTCGCTCTCATCTGGCTGACCACCGGCGGCGGTCCCATCGACGTCACCGAGATGCTCAGCACCTACACCTACAAGCTCGCATTCGCGAAGTACGACTTCTCGATGGCCTCCACCTCGGCGGTGCTGGTCCTGGCGATGTCGATGATCATCGCGGTGCTCTACGTCCGCCAGCAGAAGGCGAGGGACTGACATGGCCCTGACCACCCCCGCGCGTCCGTCCGTCACGAGCGCTCCGNACCACCACCGTCACTCGTCGTCGGCTCGCCACGACCGGTGTGTTCATCGGCCTCCTGCTCGGGGCGGTCTTCGCCGCGGGCCCGGTGCTCTGGATGCTGTCGAGCTCGTTCAAGTCGAACACGCAGATCTTCGAGCTGCCCCCGCGGCTGGTCACCGAGACCTTCTCGTTCGACGCCTACATCTCGATCTTCACCAACCCCGAGACCGTCCGCTTCTTCATCAACAGCTACGTCGTGGCGGGGGCGGTCACGATCCTGACGCTGCTCGTCGCCATCCAGGCGGCCTACGCGTTCAGCCGGTTCGAGTTCCGCGGCAAGCGCATCGTCAACGTCATCATCGTCAGCGTCCAGGCGGTGCCGCCGATCACGCTGCTGATCCCGTACTTCGGGCTCATGGTCGGACTCGGGCTGTACAACACCTATCCGGGCCTGATCTTCACCTACATGGTGTTCACGCTGCCCTACGCGATCATCATGATGACGGGGTACTTCAACACCCTGCCCAAGGAGCTCGACGAAGCCGTCCGCGTCGACGGCGCCGGGTCCTTCACCGCCCTCTGGCGCGTGCTCGTGCCGATCTCGATCCCCGGCATCGTGTCCGTCGGCATCTACACGTTCATGATCGCGTGGAACGAATTCCTCTTCGCGCTGACCCTCACGCGCACCATCGACATGCGCACGGTGCCGATCGGCATCCAGCTGCTGATGGGCCAGCACTCCTACGAGTGGAACCAGATCATGGCGATGAGCATCCTCGGCTCGATCCCCGTGCTGCTGCTCTTCCTCTTCTTCCAGCGCTTCTTCATCAGCGGCCTCACGGCCGGTTCGGTGAAGAGCTGAGCCACCCGAACCCCACCCAACAAGGAGAATCTCCGTGCTCTACACCGGCAAGTCCATCCTCGACGTGGCGAATGCCCACAGCTTCGCCATCCCGGCCTTCAACATCAGCGATTGGGCGATGTTCACCGGGATCATGGACATCAGCGAAGAGAAGTCCGCTCCGGTCATCATCGCCATCCACCCCGACGAGGTCTCGCACATCACCACCGACCTGATCCCCGCCATGCACGCCCGTGGGCACCGCTCGAGCGTGCCCGTGGCCATCCACTGGGACCACGGCGGAACGTACGAGCAGATCATCACCGCGATCAAGGCCGGATTCACCTCGGTCATGATCGACGCCTCGCTCGAGCCCTTTGAGCAGAACGTCGCCCTCACCCGGAAGGTCGTCGAGGCCGCGCACGCGGTCGGTGTGCAGGTGGAGGGCGAGCTCGGCACGATCGGCGCCAACGACAGCTACGGCGAGTCGGGTGCCGCCGAGATCATCTACACGAACGTGGATGACGCGGTGCGCTTCGTCGAGCAGACGGGCGTCGACAGCCTCGCCATCGCGATCGGCACTTCGCACGGGCTCTACCCGGCCGAGAAGAACCCCGAGCTGCGCCACGATCTGCTCGAGCAGATCAAGGCCGCCGTCGGCATCCCCCTCGTGCTGCACGGCGGATCCAGCAACCCGGATGCCGAGCTCTCGCGCGCCGTGTCGCTCGGTATCAACAAGATCAACATCTCGAGCGACATCAAGGTGGCCTACCACGACCGCATGCGCGAGGTGCTGGGCACCGACCGGCGCCTGCGCGAGCCCAACGCGATCCAGCCCGAGTGCATCGCGGCGATGAAGGTCACGGCCGCGGAGAAGATCGACCTGTTCGGCGCCGCCGGCAAGGCCGACCTGTACTGAGAGATCGGAGACCGGCGTCATGGGGGGAGACCTCGTCCTCGGACTCGGCGGCACCGTCGATTACGAGATCGGATGGGATGCCGACGTGCTCTCGGCACTCGCCCGGAGTCACGGCATCCATCTCGATGAGCTGACCACCACGACGCCGGTCATCGACGAGCGCGCCCTCGTCGTGACGGTGCTCGCCTTCCTCGCCACCGGCGGGGGAGGCGAGCGCTTCGTCCTCTCCAGCGACATCGTCGAGCGCTTCGCGGCGCACTTCGACGTCGAGATCACCCTCGGCGGCACGGGGGTGCGCGCGGGGATCGCCCTCGATCGCATCGGCGTGCCGACACTGCAGCACCTGGTGAGCATCGACGACAACGTGCGGCACCTCCTCCCGGCATCCATGCGCATCGTGTCGTCGGCGACACGGGACACCCTCGATCCGCATCTCATCGTGCAGTACCCCGAGGGCGCGACCGTCGAGCTGATGGATGCCACGGTGACCGCCCCGGCATCCAACCGCCTCATCTTCGCCAACGACGCCCCCAACCGTGAGATGGCGATCGCCACCGACCTCGGCGACGCTCTGGCGGGAGCGGCGGCCTTCCTCGTCTCGGGCTTCAACACGATGCAGGACGCCGCCCTGCTCGAACGTCGTCTCGACGACCTCACCGCGGCCATGCGGCACCTGCCCGCCGGCGCCCTCGTGTACTACGAGGACGCCGGGTTCTACCACCGTGAGCTGTCGTCGCTCGTACGCGCACGTCTGCTCGACCGCATCGACGTCTACGGCATGAACGAGGACGAGCTGCAGGAATATCTCGGTCGGCCGGTCGACCTGCTCGCACCCGACGACGTCGTCACGGCCCTCGCGGAGGTGCACGAGGTGATCCCGGCGCGCGCGCTCGTGGTGCACACGAAGTACTGGGCGATCGCCGTCGGTCCCGACTCCGCCCGGCATCGCGCGGGTCTCGACAGCGCGGTGCGCACGGCCGCCACCCGCTACCGGCTGGGCGACATCTGCACCGTGGACGACCTCGACGACACGGCGCGGCTGCCGCGTCATGCCGGGGGTGCCGCCGTCGTCGCGGCGGCGGAGAGCGGGCTCGGGGCGACGGGAGTGCCCGCCTTCGTGGTCGACACCGCGCACCCCACGACCATCGGGCTCGGCGACACGTTCGTCGGCGGCTTCCTCGCGGCGGTCCCCGCGGCCGCGCGGATCGCGACGGCGGTGGCCCTGGAACGCGCGCTCGACGCCGCGTCGACGGTGCACTGATCGGTGACCGGCGGAGGGGCGGGGAGCTGCGGAGGACCAACGGGCCCGCCCGGCACTCCGCGCCTCCCTGGTCCTCCGCTCGTCACGGCGATCGAGTCTCGCGGGCCCGCGGGCGTCAGTCGTGGGAGCCGGGCCGGTAGGCGCGCCACAGCACGCGCGCGTGCCGGGCCTTCGCCCGTTCGACGCCGTGCTCGTCCTTGCGCGCGGCGCTGATCCACTCCGCGAACCGGCTCGCCATGGCGCCGAGCACCATGCGCACGTCGGCGTGCGAGGCGGGCGGGACCGCGGCGTCGGCCGCCGGCATCCGCCCCTTCGGCGCGAGCTCGTCGCGCACGTGCCGCATCGTCAACCGGGCGACGCCGACCGCGTGGCTGTTCACGACGCAGTGCGCGGCCCCCTCGATCTCCCACCGCCGGGCTGCTTCCGCGCGAGCGACCAGACGCGAGTGCAGTCGTCGGGGAGAGGGCCGGTCGAACTCTCCGCGCAGCAGCAGCACGGTGGCGCGGCCGGCACCGATGCGATCGGAGATCCGATACCGCAGCATGTGCGGGAGCGTCTCGAAGAAGTAGAGGAAACCGCACAGCAGATACGCCGAGACCGCCAGGAGGGCGATGTGGACCGATTCGCGCACGGTGGACTGCGCGAAGCGCGCGGCCTGCAGCAGCGCGTTGGACTCGGTCTCGTCGACCACCGGACTCACCAGGACGGCGTGCGTCAGGTGGTGGCGTCGGGCCAGGACCTCGGCGACGACCTGCGTGCCCATCGAGTGGCCGATCAGCACGGGGGCGGTGAGACCGTAATGATCGAGCACACCCTCCACCTGATCGGCGAAGAACTGCGCGGTCGGATTCTCACCGGAGGCCGGAACACCTCCGAAGCCCGGAAGGTCGAGCGCGTACACCTCTCCCTCCTCGGCCAGCAGGGGTGCGAGGAACTCGAAGTACGAGGAGGCGACGCCGATCCCGGCGACCAGCACGAACGACCGGCCCGTGTCCGCCCCCGTCGAGACGCGGGTCACGCGCGTGCGCGCGGCACCTCGGCGGTACGTGTCGACCTGCACGTCGGCGGGGCGGGAGTCGTCGGCCATCCGACCAGGATGCCGCACCCGCCTGAGCGCCCTGTCAATCCCGGTCCCGGCGTCACGGAACGCGCATAGCCTCGGCCCATGAGCGAATCCTCCCGTGAAGAAGAGACCCTGGGTGCCGTCCGCGAGGGTGACAACCCCGCCGAGAAGGACCCCTCCGACTGGGTCACCGGCGACGAGCCGATGACCGCTCCTCAGCGCAGCTACCTGGACACCCTCGCGCGAGAGGCCGGCGAGGAGATCCCCGCCGACCTCACCAAGGCCGAGGCCTCCGAGCAGATCGACCGTCTGCAGTCGGAGACCGGTCGCTCGACCGAGTAGGACCGCCGCGACAGCGCCCCGCACCCCTCAGGGAGTGTGGGGCGCTTCGTCGTGGGGGCACATCTCACCCATGTCCTCGGTCTCGCCGCGGGCGATGTCATCGAGGAAGTCGGCGACGATGCGCCGCTCCTCGGGCCCGAGGCGTTCCGCCGCAGCCACCGCGGACGCGCGTCGGACGGCGAGGATACGGCGCGCGGGAGACGCGGCGTCGATGGTCTCGCGCACCACGATGGAGCGCCGGTCGCCGGGGTACGGCTCGCGCGTCACCCAGCCGGCGTCGGCCAGGCGGTCGATCAGGGCCGTCGTCGCCGCCGACGAGATGCCGAGCATCGCGGCGAGCATGCGGGGGGTGACGGGCTCGGCGTCGTCGACGCGCTGGAGAAGGAAACGCAGGACCTTCGCGTCGTTGGGCCCGATGCCCAGGGATTGCAGCGCCGCGCGCTCGGAGGCGATGCCCGAATCGGTGAGGTCGTTGAGTGCCTTCACCACGTCGGCCGCCGTCGCAGGGTCTCGCATCTCGCCTCCTCGGATGTCTCGATGGGTTAGTGTCTCGGACGCCTATCAACTAGCCAAACGCCCTAATTGCATGGTACCTGCCCGCGCCATGCGTGGGCAGGGGGCTGGACGAGTCGGGCTGACATAAGATGCCCTGGTGGAAAACGGGTCGGAGTCGTCGCGTTATTGGTACGGCGCGAGCGAAGAGGATCGCCGTCGACGTGCCGTCGAGGTGCTCCAGGCCTTCCGCGTGTATCGGGCCGCCGAAGTGGCCATGCGGCGGCGAACCCGTGACTCGATGTCGATGGGCGAGAACGAGCTGCTCGTGCTGCGCTATCTGTTGAGGGCAGCGGGTCAGAAGCGGCAGGTGTCGCCCAGCGAGTTGACGCGCTACCTGGGGGTGTCGACCGCCTCCACCACCGCGATCGTCGACCGTCTCGAGAAGTCCGGCCACGTGGTGCGGGTGCCGCACCCGACCGACCGCCGCAGCATCTTCATCGTCGCCACCGCGGCCAGCGACGAAGAAGTGCGAGCAACCCTCGGATCCATGCACACGCGCATGATGGCGGCCGTGGTCGACATGACCCCGGAAGAGAGCGCGGCTGTCATCGCCTGCCTCGGCCGGCTCCAAGATGCGGTCGATCAGGTCGACCCGCACCCCGTCGACGCCGACCTCGCGCGTTGACGCTCGCCCCGCGGAGATGAATCGGCGTCCGAGAAGATCGCCTAGCTACTCGCCCGTGGAGTATTAGGTGGTGGCCGGGTGCCATGAAAGCATCGAGGCATGGACGAACGCCTTGTCGAGACGCGCCCCTCGGTGCGCCCGGGCGAAGCAATCGCCGTCGTCGACGGCGTCCCGGTGGCGTCGTTCCGTGACGTGGTCGCGCGTCTGCGCGTGGAGTACCCCGGCGTAGACCCCGCGCATATCGAGGGCGTGGTCCTGCGCGAATGGGATGCGTTCTCGGCGGGTCGTCCACTCGTGGTGCCCGCCGCCGTCGAAGAGGGCGCGCGCGAGATCCTCGATCAATCGCACGTCTGACTCAGGGGCCGAGTTGCAGGGGTTCCTCGACGAGGACCAGTCCTCCCGAGGAATTCGCCGAGTTCGCCAGGGCCTCGATCCACACGCGGCTCAGGAGTGCCGGCTCGGGCTCGTCGAACACGAACCGCAGCGGGATCGACGGGTGCAGCCACACCGTGCTGCGTCCCACCTCCTGACCGGGTCCGTGCGTCCACGACAGCGTGAAGCTCTCGCTCCGGCGGAGCTTGGTGGCGATGACGACCTTGACGTGCGCCAACGCACGATCGTCTATCTCGATCGGCGTCGCGGCATCTCCGTAGTAAAGCGTTCCCACACGAGCACGTTAGCCTCGCCGCGCGACCGCGGCTCGAGGGCTTGATTCGGGGGAGTCGGCATGGCATCCGGGAATGCGGAGGGCTCTCCGTCTTCCTCGACTAGGCTCGTGGACATGGGCAGATTCATCTACGACACCGTGGCCAATGCGGTCGACATCGATGACCGCACGCTGGCACACCTGCGCATCGTCGTGATGAACAAGCTGCGCCGCTCGGAGTCGTTCATGTTCGACGTCGAGGTCGGCGACGGCAGCGGGCGTCGCAGCTTCTGGATGCATCCCTCGGTGCCGATCCAGTTCCACTTCTACGGAAGCCGCCAGCCGCGCATCAACCGCGTGTGGGTCGAAGATCTCATGCTCGCGGCCTCCGGCCCCAACGGTCTCGCGATCACCCCCGAGCCCAGCGAAGACGCACACGTCGAAGAGGGCTGACCCCGTCCGACGCGGCCGGTCGCCCGCCGCGCCGCGAGCGGGGCTCAGGCCGTGCCGGAATGTTCGGCGGGGCTGAGGTCTTCGGGGACGAGCATGATGCCGCCCGAAGAGTTCGCCGAATCGGCGAGGCGCTCGATCCATTCGCGGCTCAGTGTCGTGGGTTCGGTTTCGTCGAAGACGAAGCGCAGGGGGATCGCGGGGTGCAGCCACAGCGTGCTGCGTCCGCGTTCCTCGTCGTCGCGGTGACGCCACGAGAGCGTGAAGCTCTCTCCGCGACGCAGCTTGGTCGAGATCACGACCTTGAGGTGGGCGAGAGCACGGTCCTCGATGTGGACGACCGTGCCGCTTCCGCCGTAGTGAATGGTCCCCATGCCGCCACGATACGCCAGAGCGCGGGGGAAATACGCGCCGGATCACGCGGTGTCAAGACCACCCGGGGGTGCGCGGGCCACCTGACACAGTGGGGTCACGCACGGAAGGAGAGCGCCGTGACACCCCACCCCCCGCCCCCTCGGCATTCCGAGCCTGCGGAAGACCCGGACCTGCCGGAGGTCTTCCGTAGCCTGATCGGCATCGACGTCATCGACGGCGAATTGGTGCCGCGCGCATCGGAGCCGCCGCAACGGTGAGGCTCTCAGCGGCCTCGTAGTCGTCGTCGGTACCGTCGTGTCCATGTCGGATGCGCTGGACGATCAGCAGATCACCGTCTCCGGCGCTGCTCTCCGTGCTCTGCGCGACGAGTTCCAACGCTTCCTGATGGAGTACCGGTTCGGGCTCGCCGAAGTCGAGACGAAGATCTCGATCCTGCGCGAAGAGTTCCAGGAGATGCACGCGTACAACCCGATCGAGCACGTCTCGAGCCGAGTGAAGTCGCCGGACAGCCTCGTCGACAAGGTGCGGCGCAAGGGCATCGAGGCCGACTTCGACTCGATCCGCTCGGCCATCACCGACATCGCCGGCATCCGCATCACGTGCAGCTTCGTCGATGACGCCTACCGTCTGTCCGATCTGCTCACTCGGCAGGACGACATCACCGTGCGCGACGTGAAGGACTACATCGCCCAGCCGAAGGCGAACGGGTACAAGAGCCTGCACGTCATCGTCGAGGTTCCCGTGTACCTGTCGACGGGGCGCGTCGACGTGCCCGTCGAGGTGCAGTTCCGCACGATTGCGATGGACTTCTGGGCCAGCCTGGAGCACAAGATCTACTACAAGTACGACCGCCTCGTGCCGGCCGAGCTGCTCGCCGAACTGAAGAACGCCGCCGACACCGCATCAGAGCTCGACGCGCGCATGGAGCGACTCCATCGTGAGATCCGCGGCCCGCGCCCGGGGATCGTCTCGCTCTGAGCGCGCGGGGAGCGGGTGGTCACCCCCCTCCCGAGTGGAGACAATAAGGGGATGACCGACGACGACGCACGCCTCGACGAGGTCGCCGCCGAGTTGCTCGCCCTGCCGCCCGCGCGCTTCACCACCGCCCGCAACGAACGCGCCGCCGAGATCGGCGGAGCCGTCGGCCGCCGGATCGCCCGGCTGCGAAAGCCCACCGTCGCCGCCTGGGCCGTGAACCTGCTCGTGCGCGACGGACAGCTCGGTGAAGCGGTCGAACTGTCGCGGGCGCTGCACGAAGCGCAGGATGACAGGGATGCCGCCGAACTCGCACGTCTCGGACGACAGCGTCGACAGCTGGTGTCGGCACTCGCCCGCCGCGCGGGTGAGCTCGCCGCCGGCGCGGGCACACCGCTGAGCGCGGCGACGGCCGATGCCGTGGAGAAGAGCGTCAACGCCGCGATCGTCGACGAGACGGCCGCCGCGGCGATCCTGACGGGGCGCCTCGTGGCCGCCGTCGACCTGGCGGCCCTCGAGGGCGACACCCTCGGCCAGGCGGTCGCCGGCTCGCTCCCCGACGCCCTGCCGACGCCGGCGCCGCGCGACGACCTCGCCGCCCGGAGAGCGCGGAAAGCCGCGGAACAGGCGGTGCGCGAGGCGGAACGCGCACGTGCCGACGCCGAGCGCGAGCGGACCTCGATCGAGAAGACACTCGCCACGGCGCGCGAGAAGGCCGACCGCGCGCACGAGCGCGTCGATGCCCTTCGTGCCGACCTCGTTCGGGCCGAGAAGGACGCGGCGGACGCCGATGCCGCGGTGCAACGCCGAGAGGATGAGCATGCGGATGCCGTCGCCGCGGTGAGCGCGGCCCGTCGTGTCCTCGAGCGGGCCGAGGCGGAGCGAGACGCCGAGCCGCAGCGAGACGAGAGGGGCGGGGCATGACCGAGGGATCAGCGGACGAGATGCTCTCCGCCGCCCGCGCGCGCCTCGACGACGCGCCGCGCGAACGGCTGGGGGATCTGCAGGAGGGACGCCGGCTGCTCGGGTTCCCGCGCGCGGCCCGCATCGCCCCGCGGGGGACGGCGTGGCACCTGGGGGTACTCCTGCTCACCGACGACGGTGTGCTGGCCACCGGCGACATCGTGCGCTCGCGCGCCGAGGTGCGCCGGGGTTTCGCGGCCGAGTCGCAGAGGCGCCGCGCCGAGCTGTCGGCCGCGGCCGCCCGCGGGGGTGTGCCCGAGGGGGAGACGGTGCACATCGGATGGCATCCGATCGACCTCGCCCGGCTCGATGCGACGTCCAGCCCGGTGGCCGTGCGCGGGTCGGAGCCGCTCGTCAGATGGAGCGCGGCCGGTGGGTACATGCCCCTCGCGCGCTACCTCGACGAGCGGATCGACCTGCTGCGTCATCCCCCGGAGCGCGCTTAGGGGGCCCGCGCATAGTCGGGGCGCGGGCACCTGTCAACAGCGGTGACCGCGGTCCTGACCGGAAACGACGCTGGTCTATCGTGAGCCACGTGCAGCAGGTATGGCCAGGATCCAGTTATCCCCTCGGGGCCACTTACGACGGTAATGGGACGAACTTCGCCCTGTTCAGTGAAGGAGCGGAACGCGTAGAGCTCTGCCTCTTCGAAGAAGACGGAACGGAGACGCGTGTCGATCTCGTGGACGTCGACGCGTTCGTGTGGCACGCCTTCCTCCCCAACGTTCAGCCCGGGCAGCGGTACGGCTACCGCGTGCATGGGGAGTACGACCCGAAGAGCGGTAAGCGCTTCAACGCGAGCAAGCTCCTTCTCGACCCGTACGCCAAGGCCGTCGAGGGGCAGATCGACTGGGGCCAGCCGGTCTTCAGCTACGAATTCGGCGACCCCGACTCGTTCAACGACGAGGACTCCGCCCCGCACATGATGAAGGGCGTGGTCGTCAACCCGTTCTTCGATTGGGCGGGCGACCGTCAGCCGAAGATCCCCTACGCCGAGAGCTTCATCTACGAGGCCCACGTGAAGGGCCTCACCCAGCTGCACCCCGACGTGCCCGAGGAGCTGCGCGGCACCTACGCCGGCATCGCCCACCCCGCCGTCATCGATCACCTGCGCAAGCTCGGCATCACGGCGATCGAGCTCATGCCGGTGCACCAGTTCGTCAACGACTCCACTCTCGAGGAGAAGGGGCTGTCGAACTACTGGGGGTACAACACCATCGCGTTCCTCGCGCCGCAGAACACCTACTCCTCAACCGGTGACCACGGCCAGCAGGTGCAGGAGTTCAAGGCCATGGTGAAGGCCCTGCACGCCGCCGGCATCGAGGTCATCCTCGACGTGGTCTACAACCACACCGCCGAGGGCAATCACATGGGCCCGACGCTGTCGATGCGCGGCATCGACAACGAGGCGTACTACCGCCTCGAAGACGACGACAAGCGCTACTACACCGACTACACCGGCACCGGTAACAGCATGAACGTGGGCAACCCCCACACCCTGCAGCTGATCATGGATTCGCTGCGCTACTGGGTGCTCGAGATGCACGTCGACGGCTTCCGCTTCGACCTCGCCTCGACCCTCGCTCGCGAGTTCTACGAGGTCGACAAGCTCGCCACCTTCTTCGAGCTCGTGCAGCAGGACCCGGTGGTCTCGCAGGTCAAGCTGATCGCCGAGCCCTGGGACGTCGGCCCCGGTGGCTACCAGGTCGGCAACTTCCCGCCCCAGTGGACCGAGTGGAACGGCAAGTACCGCGACACCGTCCGCGACTTCTGGCGCGGTGAGCCCCAGGCCCTCGGCGAGTTCGCCTCGCGCCTGACGGGTTCGGCCGACCTCTACGAGCACTCGGGCCGGTTCCCCGTGGCGTCGATCAACTTCGTCACCGCGCACGACGGTTTCACGCTCCGCGACCTCGTGTCGTACAACGACAAGCACAACGACGCCAACGGCGAAGACAACAACGACGGCGAATCGCACAACCGCTCCAGCAACATGGGCGTCGAAGGTCCCACCGATGATCCCGAGGTGCTGAAGCGTCGTGCGCAGCAGCAGCGCAACTTCATCGCGACACTGCTGCTCAGCCAGGGCGTGCCTATGCTGCTGCACGGCGACGAACTCGGTCGCACGCAGGGCGGCAACAACAACGGCTACGCGCAGGACAACGAGATCACGTGGGTGGACTGGTCGACCATCGACACCCCGCTCATCGAGTTCACCGCCGCCCTCGCTCGGCTCCGCAAGCAGCACCCCACCTTCCGCCGCAGCCGGTTCTTCGACGGCCGCCCGGTGAAGATGGAGGAGGGCGCTCCTATCCCCGACGTGGTGTGGCTGCGTCCCGACGGCTCGCTCATGCAGCCGGAGGACTGGGACAACGGCTTCGGCCTCGCGGTGGGTGTGTTCCTCAACGGCCAGGGCATCCGCGAGCGCGATCGCCGCGGCGAGTCGATCAGCGACGACCACTTCCTCGTGCTCTTCAACGCGGGTGACGACAAGGTCGACTTCCGGCTCCCCGACTTCGAGTACGCCCCGAAGTGGGACGCGTACGTCGACACCGCGGGGGAGCGGGCGAACACCGAGCCGCTCGACCCCGGCGAAACGCTCCCGCTGGAGCCGAAGTCGCTCATGGTCCTGCGCGAGCACCACCTGCCCGAGCCCGAGATCGACCACTCGGTCGCCGCCTCCCTCACCGCGCAGATCCCGGTGGTCGGCACCGACGACCTGCCCGGTCAGGCGCCCAAGCCGGAGCTGTGAGCGACATGCGGCATCCGCTCTCGACCTACCGCCTGCAGATCCGCGAATCGTTCACCCTCGACGACGCCGCCGAGGTCACGGATTACCTCCGTGACCTCGGGGTCTCGTGGGCGTACCTCTCGCCGATCCTCGAGGCCACTCCGGGCTCGGACCACGGCTACGACGTCGTCGACGTCACGCGGGTCGACCCCGCACGGGGCGGTTCCGAGGGCCTCGACCGCTTCGCGGCCGCGGCGCGGGCCACAGGACTCGGCATCCTCGTCGACATCGTGCCCAACCACATGGGTGTCTCGGAGCCGCGGACGAATGCGTGGTGGTGGGACGTGCTGCGTCAGGGCCGCACCTCGGCGCACGCGACGGCGTTCGACATCGACTGGGAGTTCGGCGGCGGCAAGGTGCGCGTGCCGGTGCTCGGGGATCATCTCGACGCCGCCATCGACGACATCTCCTACGACCCGAAGCCGGCCGTGGACGCCCCCGACGGGCTGATCCGGTACTTCGATCACGCGTTCCCGGTCGCGCCGGGGACGGGTTCCGCGGGCGATGACATCCGCGCGCTGTTGGACGCGCAGAACTTCGAACTGCGGTTCTGGCAGGACGAAGCTGCCGACCTGAACTACCGTCGCTTCTTCGCCGTCACGACCCTCGCGGGCGTGCGCGTCGAGCTGCCCGAGGTGTTCGACGCCACCCATGCCGAGATCCTGCGCTGGGTGCGCGAGGGCCTCGCCGACGGCCTGCGCGTGGACCACCCGGACGGCCTGGTGGATCCGGGCGGGTACCTCGACCGGCTCGCGGTCGCGCTCGAGGAAGCGGGCGAGGGCGAGGTCGGCTACGTGCTGGGCGAGAAGATCCTCGAGCACGGCGAGGCGCTGCCCTCGTGGTGGAAGACCGCCGGAACGACCGGATACGACGCGCTCGCCGAGATCGACCGCGTGCTCACCGACCCCGCCGGAGAGGCCGCCCTCGACGCGCTCGATGCGCGCCTCCGCGCCGACAGCGACCTCGCGCCGCTGACCGGCTGGCACGACCTCATCCACGACACCAAGCGCAAGATCGCCGACTCGATCCAGGTGTCGGAGATCCGCCGGATCGTGCGCGGGCTCCCCGCCCCTCTGCGCGAGGAGTTCGAGGCCGAGGTGCTGCAGGACGCGCTCGCCGAAGTCCTCGCGTGCTTCCCCGTCTATCGTTCCTACCTGCCGGCCGGCCGCGCGCACCTGGACGCCGCCGTCGGCGAGGCCGAGGTGCGGCGGCCCGAGCTCGGCGACGTCATCGAGAAGCTCGTGCCGGTGCTCGCCGACACGAGCCTCGAGGTCGCGTGGCGGTTCCAGCAGACGACCGGGCCCGTCATGGCCAAGGGCGTCGAAGACACGGCGTTCTACCGCTACACGCGGCTGGGTTCGCTCACCGAGGTGGGCGGCGACCCGGGGGAGTTCTCCCTCGACGTCGCGGGTTTCCACACCGCGCAGGCCCTGCGGCACGCGTCGTGGCCCACCGCCATGACCACGCTGTCGACCCACGACACCAAGCGCGGCGAGGACACGCGCGCCCGCATCGCGGTGCTCGCCGAGATCCCGGAGACGTGGGCGGCACGCCTCGAGGAGTTCCGCGGGATCGCCTCGACCGGCCACGGACCCTTCGACGCTCTGCTGTGGCAGGCGATCGTGGGGGCGTGGCCCGCCTCGGCATCCACCCCCGAGGGGCTGAAGGTCTACCGCGAGCGCCTGCACGCGTACGCCGAGAAGGCGGCACGCGAGGCGAGCGAGGTCACCGGCTGGTGGGAGCAGGACGAGGCCTTCGAGGAGCGCATGCACGCGGTCGTCGACGCGGCCACCGGCCCTGCTGCCGAGCGCGTCCGCGCCTTCGTCGACGAGATCTCGCCCGCCGGGTGGTCGAACGGCCTGTCGGCGAAGCTGCTGCAGATCATGGGCCCCGGCGTCCCCGACGTCTACCAGGGCTCGGAGCTGTGGGAGCAGTCGCTCGTCGACCCCGACAACCGTCGTGCGGTCGACTTCGCCGAGCGCCGTCGGATGCTCGCCGAGATCGACGCCCCGGGGGCTCGTCCTCCGGCGGTGGATGCCACGGGGGCGGCGAAGCTGCTCGTGACCTCGCGCGCGCTGCGCCTGCGCCGCGAGCACCCGCTCGACATCTACCGTCCGCTGGAGGCCGCGGGAGTGGCATCCGACCATGTCGTCGCGTTCGACCGCGGCGGCGTGTTCACGGTCGCCACGCGTCTGCCGCACGGGCTGAAGGCGGCGGGAGGCTGGCGCGACACCGTCGTGCTGCTGCCCGGCACGCCCGTCGTCGACGTGCTGACGGGCCGCTCGTTCGCCGGTGGCCCGACCCCCCTGGCCGATCTGCTGGCGTTCCTCCCGGTCGCCCTCCTGATCTTCTGACCCCCCCCGAGCGCGTGAGTCGCCAGAATTTGTCGCCTCACGCGCTCCTGGAGCGACAAATCTTGGCACCTCACGCGTAAGGACGAACCCACATGAGCATCGACGTTTGGGCACCCAAGGCACGGCGGGTGCGGCTGCGCCGGCTGGACGACAGCGGCGACAGCGTCGTCGAAGACATCGAGATGACCTCGGCGTCGGACGGATGGTGGACGGCACCGGTCGACCTCGCCGACGGCGAGCGCTACGGCTTCGTGCTCGGCGACGGCGACGACCTGCGCCCCGACCCCCGCTCGCGGCGTCAACCCGGCGGCGTCCACGAGGCCTCGGCGTGGTTCGACCCGTCGGTGTACTCGTGGAACGACGCGGCATGGACGGGCAAGCAGCTCGCCGGGGGCCTGATCTACGAGCTGCACCTGGGCACCTTCACCCCCGAGGGGACCCTGGATGCCGCGATCGGGCGCCTCGACCACCTCGTCGACCTCGGCGTGACCCACGTCGAGCTGCTCCCGGTCAACGGCTTCAACGGCACGTGGAACTGGGGCTACGACGGCGTGCTCTGGTACACCGTGCACGAGGCCTACGGCGGTCCGGAGGCCTACCAGCGCTTCGTCGACGCCGCGCACGCGGCGGGGCTCGCCGTCATCCAGGACGTCGTGTACAACCACCTCGGCCCCTCGGGCAACTACCTGCCAGAGTTCGGGGAGTACCTGCGCGAGGGCAGCCGAAACACGTGGGGCGACTCGGTCAACCTCGACGAGGACGCCGTGCGCGCCTACATCGTCGAGAACGCCCTGATGTGGATGAGCGACTACCACGTCGACGGCCTGCGCCTGGATGCCGTGCACGCGCTGCTCGACCACCGCGACGTCCACGTGCTCCAGGAGATCGCCGAGCGCACCGACGCCCTGTCGGCGCACCGCGGCCTCCCGCTCACGACCATCGCCGAGAGCGACATGAACGACCCGAAGCTGATCCTGCCGCGCGAGGCCGGCGGCTACGGCCTCACCGCCCAGTGGTCGGACGATTGGCACCACACCGCGCACGTCGCCCTCACCGGCGAGACGACCGGTTACTACGAGGACTTCGCCGACCTCGAGGCCTTCCGCAAGGTCAACGAGGGCGGGTTCTTCCACGACGGCACCTACTCCTCGTTCCGCGAGGAGAAGCACGGCAAGCCCATCCCGGATGCCGTGCCGAACTGGCGTCTCGTGACGTTCGCTCAGGACCACGACCAGATCGGCAACCGCGCCGCCGGCGACCGCCTGTCGCAGTCGCTCGGCTACGATCGCTTGGCCGCGGCCGCTGTGCTCACCCTGACCGCTCCCGGTACGCCCATGCTGTTCATGGGCGAGGAGTGGGGCGCCACCACGCCGTGGCAGTTCTTCACCTCGCACCCCGAGCCCGAGCTCGGCAAGGCCACCGCCGAGGGGCGCATCGCCGAGTTCGAGAAGATGGGGTGGGACGAGGACTCCGTGCCCGACCCGCAGGACCCCGCGACGTTCGAGAACTCGAAGCTCGACTGGGACGAGGTCGGCGAGGGCGACCACGCCCAGCTCCTCGGCCTGTACCGCGAGCTCGCGAAGCTCCGCCGGGAACGCCCCGAGCTCACCGATCCATCGCGCGACGGTCTCTCGGCCGCCGCGCGCGAAGCCACCGGCGGACGCGTCTACGAGCTGCACCGCCGCGACCTCGTGGTCGTGGTGAACCTCTCGGAGGCAGAGGCCACGGCATCCGTCGTTCCGGGAGCGCGCGTGCTGCTCGCCACCGCGAACGGCGTGGTGCTGGACGGCACGATGCTGAGCGTCCCCGCGGGGGCCAGCGCGATCGTGGGCCCGGCGCTGTGACGTCGCGCTGACGGCCCCGTTCCCGCAAGGGGGGCGGGGCCGTCAGCGTGTCAGCGGGACGCGTCCCAGTTCGGCCTGGATCGCCACCGCTGCCGCTCCCCGCGCCCAGGCGGAGAACCCCGAGCCGTCGACATGCACCCGCACCGGGGTCGAGCCGTGAGGGCGGGTGCGCTCCAGGGCCGCGTCGACATGCTCGCGCGCGAGGTCGCAGACGGCGGTCGCCTCACCCGCCAGCACGATGTCGGCCTGCAGCGACAGGTTCGCCGCCAGCCCGCACAGGATGCCGAGGGCCTCGCCGGCATCGTCGATCGCGGCCCGCGCCACGGGTTCGCCGTCGCGGGCCAGCGAGAAGACGTCGTCGGCGCTGACCGCGCGTCCGAGATGCCTCGACACCCGGGTGCTCAGTGCACCGGTCGTCAGCAGGGCGTCGGCGCACCCGCGATGACCCTCCGCGCACGAGGGCCCGTCGGCCCGGAGCGGGAGGTGGCCGACGGTGCCGCGAGACGCGTCGGGGGAGCGGACGGTGCGCCCATCGATGACGAGCCCCAGGCCGACGCCGGCGCCGATCGTGACGACGGCGAACCCGGGGATGCCCCGTCCAAGGCCGAACCAGCGCTCGGCATCGGTGAGGGCGACCACGTCGTTCTCGAGCGCGACCGGGACGCCGAGCCGTTGGGCGAGCATGTCGGCGAACGGCACGTCCCGCCATCCGAGGAACGGGGCGTCGGCGGCGAGGCCGTCGTGCACGTGCCCGCCGATGGCGACGCCGACGCCACGAACGTGGTCCACGGCATTCACGAGGTGCGCGATCGCTGCGGCGACCGCGTCGGGGGAGGTGTCGGCGAGGGCGCTCTCGTGCGACGCGATCACCCGGGCGCGCATGTCGGTGGTGATCAGATACAGGCGCTCGCCGGTGAGCTTGACCCCCACGAAGGTTCCTGCGGCGGGGGAGAGGTCGAGGGGACGCGACGGGCGGCCGACCGATCCGGCGGCGTCGTCGTCGAGTTCGACGAGCAGGCCCGCGTCGAGCAGCGGGCGCGTGAGACGCGTCAGGCTGGCCGGCGAGAGGTGCAGGCGCGTCGCGAGGGCGCTGCGCGAGAGCGGTCCATGGATCAGCACCTCACGCGCGACGGCGGCTTCGCTGTCGGTGAGCATCGTTTCCTCCCCCATCGGTTGACCCGTCGAATAACTTCCGTGATAAAAATAATGCCATGACCGACCCCGTCTCCGCCCCTGAGACCGCCGTCCACCTGCGAGGCGGTGGCACGAGCGTCGTCGTCGACCTCACCGCGCACCCGGCGCCCGCGATCATCCACTGGGGCCCCGACCTCGGCGAGCTCGGGGCCCGCGAGCTGTCGTCGATGGTCGTCGCCGCGCGGCCGCAGCGCGTCTCGGGGGGCATCGACCAGACACCCCGCCTCACGATCGTGCCGACCGCCGCGGCGGGATGGCCCGGGGCGCCCGGGTTCGAGGGGGGACGCGGCGGTGTCGTGCAGGGAACGGTGTTCTCGACAGCATCCGTCGATGTCGCCGTGGATGCCCTGACGCTGCACCTCGTCGACGAGCAGCGCGCTCTGCGTCTGCGCGCCGAGCTGCGGGTGGATGCCGCTGGCCTCTTCACGCAGCGGCTCACGGTGACCAACGACGGCGCCGACGACCTCGTCGTGCAGGCGCTGCAGCCGACGTTCCCGCTGCCGTGGGACGCCACCGAGATCCTCGACACGACCGGGCGCCACCTGCGCGAGCGCTCGGCGCAGCGCCACGCCTTCACCTTCGGCACCCACCTCCGCGAGAGCCGCCGGGGTCGACCGGGGGCGGATGCCACGCTGCTGCTGACCGCCGGGCGGCCGGGGTTCGGGTTCGAGAGCGGCCTCGTGCACGGCATCCACGTCGGTTGGAGCGGCAACCAGCGCGTGTTCGCCGAGCGGCTGCCGCTGGGCGAGGCGCTGCTCGCGGGCGGCGAACTGCTCGCGTGGGGAGAGGTCGTCGTCGCCCCCGGCGATGAACTGTCGTCGCCGATCGTCTACGGCTCGTGGGGCGACGGGCTCGATCAGCTCGCGCTGCGCTTCCACGACGCCTGGCGTGCGCGCCCGCAGCATCCGACCCGCCCGCGTCCGATCACCCTGAACACCTGGGAGGCCGTGTACTTCGACCACCGCCTGCCCAAGCTCCTCGAGCTCGCCGACGTCGCCGCCGAGATCGGCGTGGAGCGCTACGTGCTCGACGACGGCTGGTTCCGGCACCGCCGCGACGACACCGCGGGGCTGGGCGACTGGTTCGTCGACGAGGACGTGTGGCCCGACGGCCTGAGCCCGCTCGCCGATCACGTCATCGAGCGCGGCATGGAGTTCGGGCTGTGGTTCGAGCCCGAGATGGTCAACCCCGACAGCGACATCGCCCGCGCGCACCCCGAGTGGATCCTCCGCGGCCGCGACGAGCTGCCGCCCTCGGCCCGCCAGCAGCAGGTGCTGAACCTCGCCCACCCCGGCGCCTACGCCTATCTGCTCGAACGCATGACCGCGGTGCTGCGGGCCTACCCGATCGCCTACGTGAAGTGGGATCACAACCGCGATCTCGTGGATGCCGCGACCGGGCCGGGCGGAGGCTCGGCCGTGCACGCCCACACGCTCGCCGTCTACCGCCTCATCGACGAGCTCAAGGCCGCGTTCCCGGGCCTCGAGATCGAATCCTGCGCCTCGGGAGGCGCGCGGGTGGATCTCGGCATCCTGGATCGCACCGATCGGATCTGGACGAGCGACTGCCTCGACCCGGTCGAGCGGCTCGAGACGCAGCGTCACACGGCCCTGGTGGTGCCGCCCGAGATGATGGGCATGCACCTGACCACTCCGCACGTGCACTCCACGCAGCGCACGGTGTCGCTCGCATTCAGTGGCGCGGTCGCCCTCTTCGGGCACTTCGGGATCGAGTGGGACCTCACGACGCTCTCCGCCGACGACCGCGCGCTCGTGGCGGAGTGGGTGGACCTGGCGCGGCGGGTGCGGCCGCTCGTGGCGACCGGACGTCTGGTCAACGTCGACACGACCGACCCCGGTCTCGACGTGCGCGGGGTCGTCTCGGCCGAGCGCGACCACGCGTTCTTCACGATCGCGCAGACCCAGACGCTCATCGCCTCGCCCGCGGGGCGCGTGCGCCTTCCGGGCCTCGAGCCCGACCGCCTCTACCGCGTGCGGTTGGTCACCCCGGGCGGACTCGTGCAGGAGCCCGCGCAGTCCCCGCTGCCGTGGGCTCAGGACGACGCCGTGCTCACCGGCCGGCAGTTGGCCGTCGCCGGCATCCGTCCCCCGGTGCAGAACCCGCAGCAGGCGGTGGTCGTCGAGCTCACGGCGTGATCCGGAGCGTGAAGCCGTGGCTCGCTCACGCGGAGATCGCGAACAGCCCGCCGATGCCCACGGCGTAGAGCACGAGGACGACGAACGAGTCGACGCCCATCCCGATGATCCGCCGCTGCGGACGGAAGATCAGGCCGACGACGTAGACGAGCGTCAGCAGCGCCGCCAGCGCGGTCAGGTAGATGTCGGCGCCGTTGGCGCGCGGGAGCACCGCCGATCCCGAGATCACCGTGGCCAGCAGGAACAGCACGGGCAAGAAGGCGTTGCCGCCGAAGATGTCGCTGATGGCCAGGTTGTCGTCGCCCTGCCGGATGGCCTGCAGACCCGTCGAGATCTCGGGCAAGGAGGTGGCGAGCGCGAGCACCGTCGCGCCGAACAGCACTCCCGACAGTCCGATCTGCGAAGAGGCCGCGTCGCCGGCGCGCTCCAGGACGACGCCGGCGACGAGGGTCGCGAGCGCCGAGATCGAGAAGACCACGGCGGCCTTCTTCGTGCTCATCTTCGTCTTCGCGGGGGAGGGCTTCGGACTCGCATCGGGGGCGCGGCCGTCCTCGTGCCACGGCAGGTGCTCACCAGCGCGCTGCACCAGCACCAGCCCGATGATCCACAGAGCGGCGATCAGGACCACGTCGGGGGTCAGCCGCAGCACCTCGAGGCCGTCGGGCAACTGGCTGCCGGCGATCACCACCGCCAGCACCGCCACCACGGACAGCCCCTCCAGCACCAGGGTGAGCGAGGCCGCGCGGTAGGTGAGCGGCTTCACGCCGCGCCCGCGTCTGCCGAACGCGTCGAGGATCACCAGGACGACCGTCTGCAGGGCGATGCCGCCGAGGATGTTGCCCACGGCGACTTCGAGGTTCCCCGCCATCGCCGCCGACACGGTGATGGCGATCTCGGGAAGGTTGGTCGCCACGGCGAGCACGATGAGCCCGCCCAGAGCGCTGCCCAGATGCAGACGCGCGTCCAGGACGTCGGTCGCTTTCGACAGCTGGATACCGGCGACCCATACCACCGCCGCGGCGGCGACGAAGATCACGACGAGAAGGGCGAAGGGCAACGAGTCCACGCCCCGATGAGACCACCGATCGCTGTGGCATCCGATGCTCTTGTGCGGCGGATGCCGAGGGGTTACGCGAACGGCCCGTGCGCTCCCGATCCGTCGACGTCCGGCGGGTGACGCGCGGTGCGCCGTGGCGCCCCGTCGGCCCGTGCGTTCCCGCTCAGTCGACGCTCGGGCGGAGGAGGCGCAGTACGCTCACGGCCACCGGGGGCACGAGCACGACGACGGCGACGATGATCGCCGTCACGCCGATCGGGGTGCTCTGCGGTTCACCGCCGAAGCGTTCGACGGCGAGCCAGCTGAGGCCCCATGCGAGGGCGAGCGCCGGGGTGACGCGCCACGAGCTGCGCCACGCGATCGCGAGACCGATGAGCGCGACCACGATGAGCACGGCGATGCCGATGGCACTCGCCGCGTTCTCCCAGTCGGCCGGAACGACGGTGGTGAGGTAGGCCGCGGTGTTGGCCACCGTGGCGAGAGTGACCCAACCGAGGTGAAGGCCGGTGACGCCGTCGATGAGGACGGAGTCGACGACGCCGCCCCGCGGCTCGCGGGTGGCGACGGCGACTCGGAAGGTCCAGCCGAGCGCGGCGAGGAGCAGGACGATCACGACGACGGTGAGGAACAGCGTGCCGAAGCGGGCGGCGACGAGCCAGAGGCCGTTGAGCGTCATCGTGAGCGCGATGAGCCACCCGAGCGCGCGCTGACGCGGGTTCGTCCGCTGACCGGGGAGCGCCTGCCAGATGGCGTACGCGATGAGGCCGAGGTAGATCACCGACCAGATCGAGAAGGCGGGGCCGGCGGGTGCGAGATAGGAGCCGTCGGTGTCGAGGGCGCCGCCCTGCTGATCCTCGACGGCGGAGTTGCCGAACGCCCCCGCGCCGATGACGGCCGCGATGAGCATGAACGACAGCGCGGAGAGGACGACGATCTGGCGCGCGAGGTCGGAGCCCCGCCAGCTGCGTGAAGCGTTCATATCGAGAACACTAGAAAAGCTAGGTAAATATGAGCGGTGGGCTTGACATTCCGACCTCGACGATTGTTCCCGCGATCGGTGCATGCATCCCGCCCCCCCGCGAGCTTCGCCGCGAGCGCGGATCCCGTCGCTCGTCGCCGGATCAGGCGGCGACGGCGCGAGCCGCGAACGAGCGCAGCAGACGGGTCGGCTGCTCGACCGACGCCGTGCGCACGTGCGCCGAGACCTCGTCGAAGGCGTCGGCGTCGAAATAGCCCGCATCGCGGTAGACCCGCATGCGGGCGACGAAAGCGTCGGTGGTCGGCTCGGGGTGGAATTGCGTGGCCCACAGCCCCGCGCCGGCGCGGTAGGCCTGCACCGGGCACGCGTCGTTCACGGCGAGGAGGGTCGCACCGGGTGGCACGCTGTCGGTGCCCTCTTTGTGCGCGGTGAGCGCCTCGAAACGGGGGCTCAGGATGCCGAACAGCTCGTCGCCGCGTCCCGCCTCGGTCAGCACGATGTCGGCGGGGCCGGTGTCCTCGGGATGCTGCAGCGTCACCGTTCCGCCCAACAGGCGGGTCACGACACCGATGCCGAAGCACGTGAACAGGACGTTGGTCCGCCCCTCCATGGCCGCGGCCGCGAGACGCTCGAGGTCGCGTTCGAGGCGGCGCTGCTCGTCGGTCTTGTCGGGATCGGTGACGTTGAAGGGGCTCCCGCCCACCACGACGGCGGCGAAGCGATCGAGGTCGGCGGGCAGGGGCTCGCGCACGAGGTCGTGGTGCACGAGGTCGGCGTCGCCGACGCCCAGCCCGTCGCGGAAGGACGCCCACTCGGCCACGGCCGCAGCACGCTGCGGTCGGGCGCAGACGTAGAGCAGGGAGGCGGTCACCAGGAGATTTTATGCGGCGTGGACCCCGCGCGGGGTGGGGCTGGAAACGCGGCGAAACGTTCGGGCCGTTCCATGGCGTCGTCGACGTGTCAGCGAGACGAGCGGGCGGTGCGTCCGCGCACGATCCCGACGAAGGCCTCGACGTCGGGCGTGGTGCGATCGCGCAACCAGGCGAGGGCGACGCGGGACTCCGGCCCGTCGCGGAGCACCCGGTACTCGACGTCGCGGCGCCGGTGCGCCCGCGCCAGGGACATCGGCACGATGACCACGCCGACCCCGGCGGCCACCGTCGCGATCGCCTCCGCGGTGTCTGCCGGCGCCGCGAACGTCGGGGAGACGGCATCCGGGACGTGCAGGCCCAGCACGTCGTCGGCGGGGACGATCACGACCTCCCCGGCGAGGTCGGCGAGCGTGATCTCATCGCCCGCGGTGAGATCGGCGTCGGCCGACATCACCACCACCGGCTGCTCGTCGTAGAGCGGGATGAGATGGAGCTCGTCGGGGGCGTCGACGGGCAGCCGCACGAGAGCGGCGTCGACGCCGTCGAGCAGCCTGCGCTGGTCGGCGACCCCGATCTCGCGCAGGATGAGCGTCACGTGCGGCATCCGCTCGCGCCACAGGCCGATCCACTTGCCGGGGGTCGCGCCCGGGACCGCGCCGAGCACGAAGTCCCGTGGTTCCTCGCGAGGAGGATGCTCCGGTCTCTCGCGCTTCGGCGTCTTCGCGCGGGCGCGGGCGGGCGAGGGCGGCTTTGCGCCCCCGGTGCGACCGGGTCGCTCGGCGCGCCCCCGAGCCCCACCGCCGTTCGCCATGGTCCCAGGCTAGCCGCGGGGGTAGCGTTGACGCATGATCGGCACCCTCGCGCTCGTCTTCGCGGGGCTCGCGGCCCTGCTGCACGTCTACATCTTCGTGCTCGAGAGCGTCCGGTGGACCAAGCCCGCGACCTGGCGGGTGTTCGGCATAGCCGACCAGCAGACGGCCGACGCCACCCGCCCCATGGCCTACAACCAGGGGTTCTACAACCTCTTCCTCGCGATCGGCGCCGCGGTCGGCATCGTGCTGTGGATCGTGCACGGTACCGGCGATGTCGCCGGACGCACGCTGCTGATCTTCTCGCTCGGCTCCATGGTGGCCGCCGCCCTCGTCCTGGTCACCTCGGGGCGCCGATACCTGCGCCCCGCGAGCATCCAGGGGACGCTTCCGCTCATCGGGCTGGTGCTGACGATCCTCGCCTGACCGCCCGGGCACGAAAGAACCCGCACGCTCCGAGGAGTCGTGCGGGTCGTGATTTCGTGTGTCCGATGGCGTCAGGCTGCCAAGCGCAGCCCCCGCTGGTCGGTGGCGACCGCTTCGCCGTCGTTGATGATCTCGTCATCGCCGATCAGCGAACCGACCGCGATGCGCGCGTTGTGGCCGACCTGCGTCCGGACGCCGATGTGGGCGCCCGCGCCGATGACCGCGCCGGCGCAGATGTGCGCGTGCGGTTCGATGTGCGCCTCCGGTCCGATCACGGCGTCGGATTCGATCCAGGCGCCACGGCCGACTCGAACACCCGCGGCGATCTGCACGCCGGGTTCGACGTAGGCGCCGTTCTCGACCAGCGCTGACGGGTGGACCTTCGCGCCGTGCGCGACGAGGCCGCGACCGTTGACGTGCTTGCGATAACGCAGCGTCTCGCCAAGGTCGTTCTCGATGTCGATGTAGTTCTTTCCCACGATCCCCTCCGGTCGGTCATCGGGTCTGCCGACATGTATGACAACTGGTCGGAAGTACCCTTCATTCCCTCGAATGGTTCTTCGTCGCCCCTACCGGTATCGGTTTTCTCGATGTCGAGAGACCTGCCGCTGTGGTGTCGTCCCCCTTGTTCTCGCATGTCGGCCGAGCTGCCGCGGGCGGGTTGACACGCGGGCCGGGAGGAGTCGCGCGTCGACGCGGAGGCATCCGGTCCGGCGGGAGCGGTCGGGGTGGGTCGTCGAGTGGAGGGATGCCGTCACTCCGGCTCCTCGCCGACGGGTCCATCCCACGCGGGCGCCGGGGCGCTCAACCGGGCTGGCAGGTGGGGCACCAGTAGACGTTGCGCTCGCTCGTCGCCGACGCCCCCAGGCTCGTCGCCCGGATCGGCGTGCCGCAGCGGCGGCATGGAGCACCGTCGCGGCCGTAGACCCAGAAACGCCGCCCGGGGCGGGTGTCGCCGGTGAAGGTGCGTTCCGGCCGCGGGAGGTTGGCGCGGATCATGCGCTCGCCGAGGGCGATCGTCGCTTGTGCGTCGATCTCGGTCGCGGGTGTCGTGGGCGCGATCCCGCGCACGAACAGCAGTTCGTTCGCGTAGACATTGCCGAAGCCCGCGACGTTGCGTTGGTCGAGCAGCGCCACGTGCGCGGGCCGTTCGTCGGCGGCCAGGCGCCGGACGGCCTCGGCTTCATCCCAATCGTCGGCGAGCAGATCGGGGCCCAGGTGGCCGATCACCGTGTGCTCGTCTCCCGTACGCAGCACCTCCACCATGGCCAGGTCGAAGCCGACGGCGTCGAAACCTGCGACGCCCACGATCGCTCGGGCCTTGAACGCTTGGCGCCGCCATCGCTCGCCCGGACGATACACGTCCCACCGCCCCTCCATCTTGAGGTGGGAGTGGAGGGTGTACCCGCCGATACGGTGCAGCAGGTGCTTGCCGCGCGCCGCGACCTCGTGCACCGTCTCGCCGCGCAGGTCGGCCGTCGCGCTGCCGGGGACGCGGATGTCGAAGCGGGTGACGACCTTGCCCGCCAGCGCCGCGGTGAGCTTCGCGGCCGCGCGGTAGACGGTGTCGCCCTCAGGCATGGCCGACATCCCGGTGCGCGGCGGGCGCGACCGCGCGCACCGGGTGCGACCGCGAGTCGCGCGGGATGGGCGTGGCCGACGGCCGCGGCATCCGTCGTCGGGGAGGACGCGCGCGCCCGCGCGCGGCGAGGTGCGCGGGGATCGACATCTCACGCACGAGCGGCCTCCCGCAGGGTGTCGCCGGCGGTGAGTTTGCGCAAGGTCAGACCCTTGGGCGATTCGACGAACCCGGCCTCGCGGAGCGCGCGGCCGACCGCGGTGCCGTAGACGAACTCTCCATTGACCTGCTCGACGGTGAGGGTCTCGAGGCGCCTCTTCTTCGCCGTCTCGGCGAGGTGGCGTGCGGCGGCGAGCAAGGGGGCTTCGGCGTCGGTGAAGGCGAGGGCGCTGCGGCCCCCGCGTTCCAGGTACAGCGTCAGCTCGCCGTCGACCAGAACGACCAGCCCGCCGGCCTTGCGGCCCGGACGGTGGGTGACGCCTTCGATGGCCGGCCAGCCGAGAGCGGCGCCGTAGGGGTTCGCGGGGTCGGTCGCGGCGAGGGTGACCGTTCGCAGGGGAGGCGGATCGGCCACGGCAGCGAACTCGCGGAGGCGATCGACGGTGGCGGAGGCCGCGAACTGCGCCGCACCGAGCTTCTCGATGACGTAGCCGCGGCGGCAGTGCCCCGCCTCTTCGAAACCGGCGAGGATGCGGTACACCTGCGCGAAGCCGCCCGGTACGCCCTCGGACTGCACGGCGCCGCGGGTGACGACGCCGTAGCGGTCGAGCAGCAGGCTGGCCGTCGCGGTCGCCCGGGCCGCGGCATCCGGTTCGCGTTCGGGCAGCAGCGACCACCGGCCGCCCAGGGTGGGTGGGCGGGGCGCCGACGTCGCACGCGGCATCGTCGCGCCCCGGTACATGCGGGCGCGGGGGGCGCGGCGGGCGACGCGATGCGATTGTCCTCCGCCGCTGAGAAGCGTGCGCACCGGAGCGAACGTGTCGTTCGTGACCCGCCCCGCCCAGGTCAGCGCCCACAGAGCGTCGTTGACCGACTGCTCGTTGTCGGCGCCTGCCAGCTGCTTCAACTGCGAGGCGAAGTAGGCACCTCCCCCGGCCAGGGCGGTGAGCAACCGCGCCTCCAGGGAGTCCGGAGCGGGGTCGTCGGCGTCGGAGGGATCTTGCAGGGTGAACGGCGCAGCTTCCGCCGGGTGCAGCGCGATCCACCCGTCACGGCCGGGCAGCGTGCCGTGACCCGACCAGACGACCTCGCCGGTCGCGGTCAGCTCGTCGAGGAGGGAGGGCGAGTAGTCGGAGACACGCGACGGCAGGATGAGCGACTCCCAGGCGCTCGCCGGGATGGGCACGCCCGCGAGCTGCTCGACCACCGCGAGCACCCCATCGACACCCTCGAGCGGGCGCCCGAGGTGCTGCCACACCGGGAGGAATCGCGCGTAGGCCGCCGGGGACACCGGCTCGACGCTGCCGCGGATCGCGGCGAGCGAGCGCATGCGCAGGCGCCTGAGCACTTCGACGTCGCACCACTCGGTGTCGTCGCCGCGAGCGCCCCCCGACGCCTCCGGCAGGAAGAAGCCGCTCGACAGCCGCCCCTGCGACTCGAGGCGCTGCAGTGTGAGGCGGGCGACGGCGATGCCGACGCCGAGACGCGCGGCCACCGCGTCGGTCGTGAAGGGGGCATGGGTGCGGGCGTACCGCGCGACGAGATCGCCGAGGGGATCTGCGAGGGGTTCGAGGAAGGCGTTCGGGATGCCGACCGGGAGAGCCGCGCCGAGGGCGTCGCGAAGACGCCCGGCGTCTTCGATGCCGGCGACCCGCGGCACGCCGCCGAAGGTGACGCGGATGGCGCGACGGTCGTCGATGAGCGTCGCCAGGTGCCGCTCCGCCTCGCCGAGGGCGTCGGACTCGGCGTCGAGGCGCGCGGCGACCTCGGTGGCGTCCAGCGGGCCGAGGATGCGCAGGAGATCGGCCACGCCCTCCATGCCCCGGGCACGACGATCGGGGTCGAGACGCTGGGCTTCGCGCTCGAACTGGGCGATGACCTCGGGATCGAGGAGCTCCCGCATCTCGACCTTGCCGAGCAGTTCGCTCAGCAGCGCGGGATCGACCGAGAGGGCCGCGGCCCGGCGCTCGGCGAGGGGGGAGTCGCCTTCGTACATGAACGCGCCGACGTAGCCGAAGAGCAGGTCGCGTGCGTACGGCGAGGGCTGCGACGTCGTGATCTCGACGAGGCGGATGCGGCGCTCGCCGATCTGACGCGTCACGCGCAGCAGAGCGGGCAGGTCGTAGACGTCTTGCAGCACCTCCCGGAGCGTCTCGAGGATGATCGGGAACGCGGGGTGGCGCTTGGCGACCTCGAGCAGTTGCGCGGATCGCTGACGCTGCTGCCAGAGGGGCGAGCGACGGTTGGGGTTCAGCCGCGGCAGGAGCAGAGCCCGCGCGGCGCACTCGCGGAACCGCGAGGCGAACAGCGCCGAGCCCCCGACCTCGTCGGTGACGATCTGCTCGAGCTCGTCGGGTTCGAACACGAAGAGGTCGGCGCCGGGCGGCTCGGCCGCGGCATCCGGAACCCGGGCGATGATGCCGTCGTCGCTGGCGACGGCGGCCCCCTCGACGCCGAGCCGCTCCCGGATGCGCGCGTTGACCGCGAGCGCCCACGGCGCGTGCACCTGCATGCCGTAGGGCGAGTGCAGGATGATGCGCCAGTCGCCGACCTCGTCGCGGCTGCGCTCGACCGTGAGACTGCGGTCGGTCGGCAGGCTCCCGGTGGCCTCGCGCTGCTCGGCGAGGTACGACAGAAGGTTGGTGATGGCGTAGTCGTCGAGACCGGACTCCCGCAGACGCTCCTCGGCCTTCGCCCGTTCGGCGCCGGCGATGTCGCGCGAGAACTTCCCCAGTGCCTCACCCAGCTCGGCGGGCCGACCGATGCCGTCGCCGTGCCAGAAGGGCAGCTTGCCGGGCTGGCCGAAGGCGGGTAGCACGTTGACGCGGTCGTGGGTGATCTCGACGATGCGCCAGCTCGTGGTGCCGAGGGTGAACACGTCGTTGATGCGCGATTCGTAGACCATCTCTTCGTCGAGCTCGCCCACACGGGCGTTCTGCGACTCGCCCGCCACGAACACCCCGAAGAGGCCGCGGTCGGGAATGGTGCCGCCGCTGGTGACGGCGACGCGTTGAGCGCCCGGGCGGCCCGTGAGCGTTCCCGCGTCGCGGTCCCACACCAGGCGGGGTCGCAACTCGGCGAACTCGTCGGACGGGTACCGCCCGGCGAGCAGGTCGAGGGTGGCTTCGTATGCCGAGCGGGGCAGCGCGCGGAACGGCGCACTGCGCTTGACCGTCTCGAACCATTCCTCGACATCGATGGCGCCCAGGGCGGATGCCGCCACCGTCTGCTGCGCGAGGATGTCGAGCGGGTTCTGCGGCACCGAGATGGCCTCGATACGCCCCGCGAGCATGCGCTCGGTGACGACGGCGGTGTGCAGGACGTCGCTGCGATGCTTGGGGAAGAGGGCGGCGCGGCTGACCTCTCCGACCTGGTGGCCGGCGCGTCCGACGCGCTGGAGTCCGGATGCCGCGCTCGGCGGTGCCTCGACCTGGATGACGAGGTCGACCGCGCCCATGTCGATGCCGAGTTCGAGGCTGCTCGTCGCCACGACGCAGCGCAGGACCCCCGATTTGAGCTCGTCTTCGACCTGTGCGCGCTGCTCTTTCGACACCGACCCGTGGTGAGCCTTGGCGAGGATCGCGGGGACGCCGGCCGAGGCGCCCGCCTGCGCCATCGTCGCCGCGGGCACCGTCGGCTCGGGGACGTCGATGCCCTGTCGTTCGGCGTAGATCTCGTTCAGACGCCCGGTCAGACGCTCGGCGAGACGGCGGGAGTTGGAGAAGACGATCGTGGAACGGTGTCGCAGGATGCGGTCGACGATCGCCTCTTCGACGTGCGGCCACACCGAACCCGCCATCTCGGTGCTCTCGGGGCGCTCCGCGAACCATTCGCCGTCGCCCGCTTCGTCGGGGGCGGGCGAGCCCGGCGGCGGCGGCGGGTTGAGCATGTCCTCGATCGGCACGACCACGGACAGGTCGAACGCCTTCGTCGCTGTGGGGGCGACGATGTCGACGGGCTGCGCGCCGCCGAGGAAGCGCGCCACCTCGTCGATGGGCCGCACGGTCGCCGAGAGCCCGATACGCTGCGCGGGCCCGTCGAGCAGCGCGTCGAGCCGCTCGAGACTCACCGCCAGGTGGGCGCCGCGCTTGGTCGCGGCGACCGCGTGCACCTCGTCGATGATGACGGTGTGCACGCCGCGCAGGGTCTCTGCGGCCTGGCTGGTCAGCATGAGGTAGAGCGATTCGGGCGTCGTGATGAGGATGTCGGGTGGGGCGGTGACGAGCTTGCGCCGGTCGCTCGAACTCGTGTCGCCGGAGCGCACGCCCACCGTCACCCCCGGGACCTCGATGCCCAGGCGTCGAGCCGATTGGCCGATGCCGACCAGGGGGGAGCGGAGGTTGCGCTCGACGTCGACACCGAGCGCCTTCAGCGGCGAGATGTACAGCACGCGCGTGGTGGTCGGCGGCGCCTTGGGGGCCTTCGGCGCGGCGCGCCTCCCGCGACGTGCGGGCTCGGCATCCGGAACCTCGGGCCCCTTCTCGCGGAAGATGCGGTCGATCGCGAAGAGGAACGCGGAGAGCGTCTTGCCCGAGCCGGTGGGCGCGACCACGAGGGCATTGCGTCCCGACGACACGGACTCCCACGCGCCCTTCTGCGCGTTCGTGGGAGCGGCGAAGGCGCCACGGAACCAGTCCTGGGTCGCAGGACCGAATCTCTCCAACACGTCGGCCATGCCGACATCCTCTCCCGGACCTCCGACATCGGGTCGGGGTTGACGTTCGCCGGCCGCGGAACGGCTCCCTCCGGCTGCCCCGACGGACAGCCGGAGGGAGCCCGTCGACGGGGCAGCAGTGATGTTCGGCACGGCAGGGGGTACGGCCGTTCCGACGTCGACTGCAGCGACCGCGGGGCAGCAGCGACGGCGGAGGGGCGACGGCGGCCAGCGACGTCGCCGCCTGCTCGCGCACGCCCGCAGAGGCGAACGCTCGTCCGCCGCGGCTCCGCTCGCCCGGTCGCGGGATGCCGCGCTCAGCCCGCGGTCGGGGCCTCGCTCGCCGACAGTCGAGCGTCGAGGAAGGCCCGGACGTCGTCGAGCTCGTCCTGCGAGATCGAGTGGGTCAGCCCGGGGTACACCCGCCCGCTCAGCTCGCTGTGCAGCGGGAGCCACTGCGCCGTCAGATCGACCTGGGCCGGGGGGATGACGTCGTCTGCGGCACCGCGCCCCCAGAAGACCGGGGGGCGCCGCTCGGCCAGGACGGCGTCGCCGGGCGATTCGCCACCCGCGGCATACCCCGCGAGGACGACCGCGAACGACACCGCGTCGGGTGCCACGCGCAGCGTCTGCAGCGCCACCGCGCCGCCCTGCGAGAACCCGAGCAGACCCACGGGCGCGTCGCCCACGGCCTCCTGGATCCACGCGAGCACCGCGCGCGCCGCGAGGGTCACGGCCGCGGGATCACGGCCGTCGAGCCCCTCGATCGGATACCACGAGGCCCCGGGCATGGGCCAGGGCGGTGCCAGCGGAGCACGGACGCTCGCCACGACGAACGCGTCGGGGAGATACGGCACGAGGCCGAACAGGTCGTGCTCGTCGGAGCCGTAGCCGTGCAGGAGCACCAGCACGGGCCGGTCGCCGCGCTCGTCGACGGGCGCCGACCATCGCACGACGGCCGGATCGAGGGAGGGGTGCGCGCTCATGCGGCCATTGTGGCAAACCCCTCCGACATCGCGGGCGGGGGCGGGGCGACCGGCGCCGCGCGACCGCGGCGGGAGGGGATCCCGGGAGGGGAGGATGCGCCGCGCCGAGATGATTCTCCCCCGCCCCGATCTCCTCTCCGGGCGGGGCGCGTCCGCGCGGGACACGCGGCATCCGGCGCCGGCGGTTGATATACAGGGGGTATGCCCGTGCGAACCCCCGACCCCGAACCCGGTGACAACGGCGACGAGCGCGAACCGCTCGGCGCCCCCTTCTCGGGTGCGTCCGCGACCCCCAACCCCAATCCGGGCTGGCTCAGCGAGGTCGAACTGGCCGAGGCGCGACGCCGCCTGCCGATGATCTACGTCGAGGCGCTGCCCGTGCGCACCGACGGCATGGGGGCGGTGACGCAGGTCGGCATCCTGCTGCGCGCGACGCCGCTCGGCGAGATGACCCGCACCCTGGTCTCGGGCCGCGTGCGCTACGGCGAGACCGTGCGCGACGCCCTCTTCCGCCACCTCGAGAACGATCTCGGACCCATGGCGTTCCCGCTCCTGCCGCCGTCTCCGACGCCGCTCACCGTCGCCGAGTACTTCCCGCTGCCGGGGATGACCGCGTTCCACGACGATCGTCAGCACGCCGTCTCCCTCGTCTACGTGGTGCCGGTCACGGGCACCTGCGAGCCCCGACAGGACGCACTCGAGGTCACGTGGCTGTCGCCGCAGGAAGCGGCATCCGACGCCCTCTCCGACGAGATGGAGGGCGGCCGCGGAACGCTCATCCGCCTCGCCCTCGCCTCGGTGGGGGCCCTGCGCTGAAGCGGAGGGTCATTGCCGGTGTCGGTGGCCCTGCCTAGGGTCGGAGGATGCCGGAAACCCCCCTCGCACCCCTCACCCTCCCGAGCGACCTCGACGGATGGCGTGCCTTCGCCGACGAGCGTCCGCGTGAACGGCTCGACCGGGTCGCCGCGATCGATGCGCGGCTCATCGCCGAGACCGACCTGACGCTTCGAGAGCGCCTCGAGTTGTGGAACGACGCCGACATCGCGCTCGCCGAGGCGGCTGCCCCCGCGCACCTGATCAGCGAGTCTCACCCGGACGCCGCTGTGCGAGACGCCGCGGAGAAGCAGGCGCAGGCCGTCGACGCGGTACAGTCCCGCCGTCTGCTCGACCGCGACCTGTGGGCCGTCTTCGCGGACGCCGACGCCTCGGGCCTCGAGCCCGACGAGCGGCGCCTGCTGGAGCACCTGCTCCGCGACTTCCGCCGCGGCGGGGTCGACCTCTCCGACGCGGACCGCGACCGCGTACGAGAGCTCACCGAGCGCGACACCGAGCTGTCGCTGATGTTCTCCCGCAACATCCGCGAGGGGCGCCGTGAGATCCGCGTCGCCGCCTCGTCGCTGAGCGGGCTTCCGGCCGACTTCCTCGACGAGCACCCCGCTGATGACGAGGGCATGGTCACCCTCACCACCGAGTACACCGATCTCATGCCCGTCCGCGAGTACGCCCACGATCGGTCGGTGCGCCATGCCCTCGTCGGCGCGTACAACGACCTCGCGTGGCCCGAGAACGAGCCCGTTCTCACCGAGCTGCTCGCGGTCCGGGCCGAGCGTGCGACGCTGCTGGGGTACGGCGACTGGGCCGACTTCGAGACCGAGACGCGAATGATCGGTTCCGGCGCTGCGGTGGCGACGTTCCTCGAGCGCGTGGCCGAGGCCGCCGCCCCCGCCGCCGCGGCGGAGTACGAACGGGTCCTCGAACGCCTCCGTCGTGACGCCCCCGAGGTCGACGCGGTCACGATCGCCGACTTCTGGTATCTGCTGGGGGCGCTCAAACGCGAGGAGTACGACGTCGACGCGCAGGTCGTTCGCTCGTACTTCCGCTTCGACCGCGTGCTCGACGGAGTCCTCACCACCACCGGACGCCTGCTCGATGTGCAGTACATCCCCGTCGACGCGCCGTCGTGGCACGACGACGTGCGCACCTTCGACGTCGTCCGGGCGGGGGAGCGTCTGGGCCGTATCCACCTCGATCTGCACCCCCGCGAGGGCAAGTACAACCACGCGGCGTGCTTCGGCCTCGTTCCGGGCATCGCCGAGCGGACGCTTCCCGAGTCGGTGCTGCTGTGCAACTTCTCGCGCGGCCTGCTCGAGCACGACGAAGTCGTGACCTTCTTCCACGAGTTCGGGCACCTGGTGCACGACATCCTGGGCGGGCACCAGAAGTGGGGGCGGTGGACGGGCGTCGCCACCGAGTGGGACTTCGTCGAGGCTCCGAGCCAATTGCTCGAGGAATGGGCGTGGGATGCCGAGGCGCTGGCGTCCTTCGCCGTCAACGACGAGGGGCAGCCCATCCCGGCCGACCTCGTCGCGCGCATGCGCACCGCCGACGCCTTCGGCCGCGGCCTCGAGGTGACCCGTCAGCTCGGTCACGCGACGACGTCGTACCGCCTGCACGTCGATCGTCCCGCCGACCTGCAGGCCGCCGTCGACGGCTACTACCGGGCGGCGAGCCCCGTCGCACCTCTGGACGGCTCCCACTCGTACGCCGGATTCGGCCACCTCACCGGTTACGGCGCCTGCTACTACACCTACCAGTGGAGCCTCGTGATCGCGCGAGACCTCCTCTCGGCCTTCGGTGCCGACCTCTTCGACTCCGCGACGGCGACGCACTACCGTCGCGAGATCCTCGAACCCGGCGGCACGCGCGATGCGCGCGACCTCGTGCGGGCGTTCCTGGGCCGCGACAGCACCTTCGACGCCTATCGGGATTGGCTCGCGGGCGCGTGAGGCGGTGGTCGGCGGCATCCCGGAACGAATGCCGCCGGCCCCGGTGCTCTCGGGCCAGAGCCCCGCGGGCGACCGCCGCGACGAGCGACCGGCCGTCAGAACGGGCCGGCGTCAGGCGGTGGTTTCGCGCGCGATCGCCGCGACGAAGGCGTCGATGTCGTCCTCGGTGGTGTCGAACGAGCACATCCAGCGCACCTCTCGACGCAGCTCGTCCCAATCGTAGAAGCGGAAGCTCCGGCGGAGACGGTCGGCGACACCGGCCGGCAGGGTCGCGAAAACACCGTTCGCCTGCGTCGGCTGGGTGAACTCCACGCCCCGGATCGACCCGTCGGCGAGCCCCGCTTCGACGCCGGCGCGCAGTCGCTGCGCCATGGCGTTGGAGTGCCGCGCATTGCGCAGCCACAGGTCGTCCTCGAGAAGAGCGACCAACTGCGCCGAGACGAATCTCATCTTGCTCGAGAGCTGCATGTCGAGCTTGCGCAGGTAGGTCAGACCGGTGGACGCCTCGGGATCGAGCACGACGATGGCCTCGCCGATCATCGCGCCGTTCTTCGTTCCGCCGAAGCTCAGCACATCGACGCCGGCATCGCGGGTGAAGGCCCGCAGCGGCACGTCGAGCGCGGCGGCGGCGTTGGAGATGCGGGCGCCGTCCATGTGCAGGCGCATGCCGTGGCCGTGCGCGTGCGCGGCGAGCTCGCGGATCTCGTCGACCGTGTAGAGGGTGCCGAGCTCGGTCGACTGCGTGATCGACACGACCAGCGGCTGCGCGCGGTGCTCATCGCCCCAGCCCCAGGCTTCGCGGTCGACGAGCTCGGGGGTGAGCTTGCCGTCGTCGGTGGGGACGGTCAGCAGCTTGATGCCGCCCACGCGCTCGGGGGCGCCGCCCTCGTCGACGTTGATGTGGGCGGTGGATGCCGTGATCACGGCGCCCCAGCGGGGGAGCATCGACTGCAGTCCGACCACGTTGGCGCCCGTGCCGTTGAACACCGGGTAGGTCTCGACACCGTCGCCGAGCAGGCCCGTGAAGAGCTCCTGCAGGCGCGCGGTGTAGACGTCTTCGCCGTACGCGACCTGGTGGCCCTCGTTCGCCGCGGCTATCGCGGCGAGGACGTCGGGGTGGATTCCGGAATAGTTGTCGGACGCGAAGCCGCGGACGGACGTGTCGTGGAGGGATGTCACCCCTCCAGCGTAACTTTTCCGGCTCCTCCCCAGGGGGTATCTCTCCCCCAGCGGCTCCTGTCGTCACCGGGGTGTCGGTGACCCCGACGACAATGGGGGGATGCGGTTGGATCCCGAAGCGCTCAGCATCGCCGGCGAGATGTTCTCGTCGTCGGCGATGATCCGCGCCGACCGCCTCCTCGTCTACGGCTCGGTCGAGGTGGGCGATGCCCGCTCGGTCGGTGGTGTCCTCGTGGTGTCGGCGCAGTCATTCGGCGCGGCGGGCTACGAGAACCTCGAGCTCCGCGTTCCGAGCGACTTCTCCCGACTCTCGGGGTGGTGCTCGTGCGGGCGCGGCCCCGAGTGCGAGCACTCCTGCGCGGCCGCCCTCGTGCTCTTCGATCGCATGATCTCCGCCGGTCGTCCGCCCCGCCCCGAGTGGCAGCGATCGCTCGACGAGCTGTTCTCGTCGGCATCGGTCGCCGACGACGAACCGGCGTTCGAGCTCTGCCTGTTCCTCGCGATCCGCCGGGGCGGAGGGCACGGCCGCAGTACCGCCCTCACCCTCACCGCCCGCCCGGGCGTCCGTGGCACCCGCGGCACGTGGATCAAGGGGCGCGCCGGGTGGTCGGCTCTCGCGACCCTGCCGGCCGACCCGCGGGGGCGCGCTGCGCTCGACAGCCTCGGGCGGCTGGGACGATCGGGTTCCGGGGCGTACCTGTCCGACGAATGGATGCCGCTGTCGGCCGTCCCCCCGCACTCGCTGTGGTTGCAACTCGAGGCCGTCATCGCCGCGGGTGTACCCCTCGTGTCGGCCGCGGGCGTGCATCACCCGGTGCGTGTCGTCGATGAGGCGACGACGGTCGCCGTCACCGTCGACCGTCGGGGCTCGACCCTGCACGTGCGCGGGGTCGTCCAGGGCATCGACGAGGAGACCGCGGTCCTTCCCTCGTGGGTGGTGGGTGACCCGGCGGTCGCGGTGGCCTTCGTCGCCGACCGCGATGGAGATGACGAGCGCATCACCCTCGCGCGCCTGTCGACGCCCACGTCGGGGCCGGTGCGCGGTCTGCTGGCACGACCGGGCGCCCTCACCATCGATCAGGGCGGTTCCGACACCTTCCTGCGCGAGTATCTTCCGCGGCTGCAGCTCGACGCGCCGGTGGTGTCGCCCAAGGGCACGGTGGAGGTGCCGGTCGCTCCCCGCCCGGTGCTCGAGGTCCTGGTGGAGCACCGCGACGAGTCGACGACGCTGGCCACGAGCTGGGATCGCTCGCCCACTCGTGGTCGCCGTCACGACGAGCACGAGCGGGCCGTCTGGGCCGCCGTCGCCCGGGTCGCCGATGACCTGCGGATCGAGATCCCCGCACCGTTCGACACGGGGAGGGCGCCCGCGCGCGTGCTGACCCCCGCTGTCGCGGCGGTCCTCTCGGTCGAGGGACTCCCGCTCCTTCGGGCGATTCCCGACGTCCGGGTGACGCTCACCGGTGAGGAGCTGGCCTATCGGGCGGCGGAGCACGCCCCGGTGGTGCAGCTGAGCACCGGCGACGACGACGGCAGCGATTGGTTCGATCTGAACGCGCGGGTGAGCGTCGGCGACACCGAGGTCGACTTCACTGCCCTGTACACCGCTCTGGCGCTCGGTGACCGGGTGATGTTCCTCGGCGACGGACGGTACGTGCGCCTCGACACGGCGGAGTTCGACCGCCTGCGCGCCGTGATCGACGAGGCCCGGACCCTCGCCGATCGGCCCGGCAACGAGTTGAAGCTCAACCGCTACAACGTGGGTCTGTGGGACGACCTCTCCGAACTCGGCCTGCTCGCGGCGCACGAAGCGGAATGGTGGCTGCGCGTGCGCGGCCTCACCGATGAAGCCTCGCTAACGCCCGTCGCGCCGCCGGTGGGCCTTCGGGCAACCCTCCGCGACTATCAGCGCACCGGTCTCGACTGGCTGCACTTCCTGCGCGTTCAGGGACTGGGTGGCATCCTCGCCGACGACATGGGACTCGGCAAGACCGTGCAGACCATCGCCATGATGGAGGTCGCACGCGCCGCGGATCCCGGCATGGCGCCCTTCCTCATCGTCGCGCCGACGAGCGTCGTCGGCAACTGGGCGCGCGAGTGCGCCGCGTTCGCCCCCGATCTCGACGTGAGGGTGATCTCGGCCACCCGCGCGCGACGGTCCACCAGCATCGCCGAGGCCGCCGTGGGCGCGCACGTCGTGGTCACCAGCTACGCCCTCTTCCGACTCGAGCAGGAACAGTACGGCGAGGTGGAGTGGTCGGGACTCGTGCTCGACGAGGCCCAGCAGATCAAGAACCCGTCCTCCCGGGGCTACCGCGCCGCCCGCGCCCTGGCGGTGCCGTTCACCCTCGTCATCACCGGCACGCCCATGGAGAACAACCTGCTGGAGCTGTGGGCACTGGTCTCGCTCGTGGCCCCGGGCCTGCTCGGCACGCGCGACTCGTTCACCGCCCTGTACCGCACGCCCATCGAGAAGCACTCCGACGGGGCGCGACTCGACCTCCTCCGGCGGCGCATCCGCCCGTTCCTGCTCCGGCGCACCAAAGACCTCGTGGCCTCCGAGCTGCCGCCCAAGCAGGAGACAATCGTCGAGGTTGCCCTGCACCCCGCGCATCGCAAGCTCTACGACCGGCGATTCCACCGCGAGCGTCAGCGCCTGCTGGGCCTGCTCGACGACGATGCCGAGGGCAATCGCTTCGCGATCTTCCGCTCGCTCACGATGCTGCGGCAGCTCGCGCTCGACCCGGCGCTCGTCGACGAGGGCGAGGCGCCGTCGGCGAAGCTCGATGCGCTGGAGGAGCTGCTGGTGGAAGCCGCGGCCGAGGGGCACCGCGTGCTCGTGCTCAGTCAGTTCACGCGCTTCCTGCGCGCGGCCCGTCAACGGTGCACCGATGCGGGTGTCGCTTCGGGCTACCTCGACGGCGCCACGACGCACCGTCAGGCCGAGATCGACCGGTTCCGCGACGGCGACGACCCCGCATTCTTCGTCTCGCTCAAGGCCGGCGGCGTAGGTCTGAACCTCGTCGAGGCCGACTACGTCGTTCTCCTCGATCCCTGGTGGAACCCCGCGGTCGAGGACCAGGCCATCGACCGGGCGCACCGCATCGGCCAGACGCGTCCGGTGATCGTCTACAGACTCGTCTCCTCCGACACCGTGGAGCAGAAGGTCGTCGCGTTGCGCGAGGCCAAGGCCGACCTGTTCTCGCGGGTCCTCGACGGGGGCGCCGGCGGCGACGGCGAGACCTTCGCGGGCGGTCCGCGACTCACCGCCGACGACATCCGCAGCCTGCTCGACTGACGCGAGCCTTCCCGGGCGTTCGGGCGTCTGCGGGCGGCGGCGCGAGGCGGCTGAGCCTGTCGACGACCCCGGTCCCGTGGGCGGGTCTGGCCGATGTCGGAGGTCGGGTCTAGCGTGACTGCCATGTCCGATGCACAGCCCTCGCCCGTCGCCGGGGCGTCCGCCGCGCCGGCGGGCGGCAACCGCGCCTTCCTCGCCGTGCTCGTCAACACGGCCGCGGCCAACGTCACCACGAGCTTCCTGTGGTTCGCCCTGACCTTCTGGGTCTACCTCGAGACGCGCTCGGTGCTGGCGACCGGCATCGTCGGCGGCGCGTACATGCTGCTGCTCGCCGTCTTCGCGATGGTGTTCGGTTCGATCGTCGACCGCCACCGCAAACATCGCGTCATGGTCTTCTCGGGGCTCGTCACCCTCACGGCCTTCCTCGTCGCCGGTGCCCTGTGGGTGGCGTTTCCCGAGGCCGCGTTGCTCGATCTGGGCGGGCCCTGGTTCTGGGTGTTCTCCGGCGTCATCCTCGCCGGCGCCGTCGTCGAGAACATGCGCAACATCGCGCTGTCCACCACCGTCACCCTCCTCGTGCCGGTGGAACGCCACGCGAACGCGAACGGTCTCGTCGGTACGGTTCAGGGGCTCGCCTTCGTCGTCACCAGCGTCTTCAGCGGGTTGTCCGTCGGCTTCCTCGGTATGGGGTGGACCCTCGCGATCGCCATCGGGCTGACCCTGGTCGCGCTCATGCACCTGTTGACCATCCGCATCCCCGAGGAGCGACCGTCCGCGGGTGACGACCCCGGTCCGGTGGTGGATCTGCGCGGGGCGGTTCGCGCCGTCCGGGCGGCACCCGGTCTGTTCGCCCTCATCGTCTTCTCGACGTTCAACAACCTCATCGGCGGCGTCTACATGGCGCTGATGGACCCGTACGGACTCGAACTGTTCAGCGTGCAGGTGTGGGGCGTGGTGCTGGGTGTCACGGCGACAGGCTTCATCATCGGCGGGGGCCTGGTCGCGAAGTTCGGTCTCGGCAAGAACCCCATCCGCACGATGCTGTGGATCGTCATGGCGATGGGGGTGCTCGGAGCCGTCTTCGTCATCCGCGACTGGTGGTGGCTCTACGCCCTCGGCATCTGGGTCTACATGGCGCTCATCCCGCCCGTGGAAGCGGCGGAGCAGACGGTGATCCAGAAGGTCGTGCCCTTCGCCACTCAGGGGCGGGTGTTCGGGTTCGCCGCCGCGTTCGAGTCGGCCGCAGCGCCCGTGACGTCGTTCTTGATCGCCCCGATCGCCGAGTTCGCGATCATCCCCTACATGGAGGGCTCGGAAGGGCGCGCGACGTGGGGCTGGCTGCTCGGTGAGGGCCAGTCGCGCGGCATCGCGCTCGTCTTCGTCTTCGCGGGCCTGGTGATGGTGATCGCCGCCTCGCTCGCGTTCCTCACCCGTTCGTATCGCATCCTGTCGCAGCAGTACCGGACGGCCGAGGTCAACGCCGATGTCGTCGAGCCGGCGACCGACCGCCACGACGAGGGAGCGGACGATGCGCCGCCCGTCGAGATGCCCGAAGCGGCCTCGCGGGGACTGCGCGGGCCCGCACCCGCTCCCGCGTCCGAGGAGCCGCGCGGCTGAACGGACGGGGGTCACGGAAGACGTCTGCGCCACCCCGCACCCGCCATCGCGCTCGACGCGGCTCAGACGGGCGCGGCGATGTCGATCATGACGTCGTTCCACGCCGCCGCGTCGTCATCCCAGAGAGCGACGAACGAAGCAGCCAGTGCGTCCTCGAGTCCGTCGAGGCTCTTCACGCGGAAGACGACCGCCGCCGCCGCCGGCTCGCGCCCCGCTTCGCGTGCGTGTCGGGCGTACCCCTGCGCGACCGCGCGCACCCAGGCCTCCGATGCCGCCTTCACCGCCGCGTAGTTCGCTCCGCCGGCGAGGGGTCGGACGACCGCGCGCGATGAGACGATCGCGAGCCGACCGGCATCCGAGGTGCGGATGTCGTCGTCGAAGGCGCGACTGACGTGTCGCAGCGCGGTCAGCGACCGCAGCAGGAAGGCGAAGTCGTCGTCGCTCTGCCCGGCGAGACCGCCGCCGCCCCGCCAGCCGCCGACGAGGTGGAGGATGCCGTCGACTCGGCCGTACATCGAGTGCACGCGGTCGCGGAGGGCTTCGACGGCGTCCGCGTCGGTCAGATCGCAGCACTCGACGGCGACGCCGGGGACCTCGGTCGAGACCGCGGCCAGCCGATCGCGGTCAGTGCCGACGACGAGCACCTCTGCTCCCGCGTCCGAGAGGGCGCGTGCGCACGCCCGTCCCGCTGCACTGGTTCCGCCCGCGAGCAGCACGCGCCGACCGCGTACTCCCTCATCCACGGCTGCTGTGATCGTCATCGTCGCCCCTTCTTCAGTGTGTGCCTCCGCGTGACGGACGTCGACCCCCTCCGCGCGGGGCGACCGTGACGGGTCGCCGTGCGTCGGCCGGTCCCGAGGCTGCGCGGCCGGTCGCCGTGCATCGGCCGGTCCCGAGGCTGCGCGGCCGGTCGCCGTGCACCGGCCGGTGTCAGGGGTACCCTCGGTCGCCGCGATAGCGGTTCGCTGTGCGTCGGCCGCTGCCCCGTGTGCGCGCGTCGGTGCGCGGCGCGTCGCCGTGCGTCGGCCGCTGCCGCGATGCGTCCGGTCGCAGGGATGGCGGTTCGCCGTGACGTCAGTCCGATCCGCGGATGCCCTCGGTCGACGCGATCACGGGCCGCATCTTCTTCTCGAGCGCCTCGAAGAACATCGACAGCGGGAACTCGTCGTCGAGGACCGCGTCGGTGTAGCCCTTCGGCAGCCCCGCGAGCACGTCATCCGGGAGCCCGCGGGCCCACACCGACGCCGGGTGGGGTGTGACGACCGATCGGACGAGGTCGTACGCCGCGAGCCAGTGGGCCGTCTTGGGCCGGTCGATCGAGCGCCAGTAGAGCTCGTCGATCGCGTCGGCCAGGGCGACGACCGCCGCCGGCACCTCGTCCCAGTCGAAGGCCAGCGAGGTGTCGGTCCAGTGCAGCACCCGGCGCTGGTGCAGCCAGGCGAAGAGCAGCTGTCCGCCGAGACCGTCGTAATTGCGCACGCGCGAACCGGTGATGGCGAAGCGGAAGATGCGGTCGAAGATCACCGCGTACTGCACGAGCTCGGCGTGCTCCAGCATCGCCCGCTCGGCGTCGTCGAGCTCCGGTCCCTGAGCCTGTCGGCGGGAGAGGCGAGCCTGCAGCGAGACGCTCTCGCGGAAGGCGGTCAGGTCGCAGCGCAGCTCTTCGAGCGAGTACAGGAAGAACGGCATCCGCTGCTTGATCATGAACGGGTCGAAGGGCAGGTCGCCGCGCATGTGGGTGCGGTCGTGAATGAGGTCCCACATGACGAAGGTACGTTCGGCGAGGTCCTGGTCCTCGAGCAGACGCGCGGCGGCATCCGGGAGCTCGAGCTTGGTGATCTGGGATGCCGCGCGGGTGACACGCCGGTAGCGGGCGGCCTCGCGGTCCTGGAAGATGGCGCCCCAGGTGAACGAGGGGACCTCGCGCATGGCGACCGTCTCGGGGAAGAGCACGGCCGAATTGGTGTCGTAGCCCGAGGTGAAGTCGATCAGGCGCAGCGAGACGAACAGTTTGTTGGTGTACTCCGTCTCGAGCCGGGCGATGAACTCCGGCCAGATCGCCTCGACGAGCACCGCTTCGACGTGCCGGGCGCTCGAGCCGTTCTGCGTGTACATGGGGAATACGACGACGTGCCGGATGCCGTCGATCCGGTGCTCCTGCGGCTGGAAGGTCACCAGGGAGTCGAGGAAGTCGGGGGTGCCGAAGCCCTCGGCGCGCCAGCGCCGGAAGTCGGCGACCGAGGCGGCGAGGTACGCGGCGTCGTGCGGGAAGAGGGGGGAGAGGGCGTCGAGCGAGGCGATGACGTCGTCGACGAGTGGCTCGGCCGCGGCGGTGTCGTCGATCGACCCGTCCGCGGCCTGAAGCGCCTGCAGGGAGGTCGCGGCGCCCTTCAGCTGCGCCCAGGCGGGGGTGTGCTCGACCGTGTCGACGCCGTGACCGGCGAGCAGATCGTCGGCGGCACGGGTGGGCGTGATGATGGTCATGGCATCCTCCGTTCAAGGCGGTAAATTTTCCTGCTGAAAGTGGATACTAACGGAAAACCTACGGCGCCCACCACTGCCGTCCGGGGTGCCCCTGCTACTGTCGACCCCATGACCGAGGCTCCCGCGCCCCGCGCCCCGCGTCTCGAAGACGCCGTCGACGCCGCGATCGTGCGGGAGATCTCGCTCGACGCCCGCGCCACCCTCTCGCATCTGTCCGACCGCATCGGCCTGTCGGTCTCCGCCGTGCAGTCACGGCTGCGCCGGCTCGAAGCGCGCGGCATCGTGAAGGGATACCGCCCGATCCTCGACGCCGAGGCCCTCGGCCGGCCGCTGGCGGCCTTCGTCGAGATCACTCCGCTCGATCCCGCGCAGCCCGACAACGCCCCCGAACTGCTCGCCCACCTCACGGCGATCGAGGCCTGCCACTCCATCGCCGGCGAGGCGGCCTACATGCTGTTCGTGCGCGTGCCCACCCCGCGCGACCTCGAATCCCTCATCCGCGATATCCGCGCCGCCGCCCAGGTGAACACGCGCACCACCGTCGTGCTGCAGACGTTCTTCGAGGCGCGGCCGGTTGAGCCGGCCGATTTCCCCGCCTGACGACTCGCGACGCTCGGAATACATCCCGAGACGGATGCCGCGCTCGGCCCCCGCGCGTAACGTGAAGGCGATGGCCACCCTCCGCCCCCTCAAGCGCTACCAGCTGACCACCGATCTGGTGATCGCCGGCGCGTTCGGGCTCCTCTCGCTCGTGGTGGAACTCGTGGGCTCGGCCGCGTCCACGTCGATCGCGGGCGGTGCGCTGATGGTCATCGCCTTCACGGCGGCGCTCGCCGTCCGGCGTCTGCAACCGGGCATCGCCCTCTGCCTCGCCTGGGCGGGAGCGGCCCTGCAGATGGCGCTCGGGATGACGCCCTCCCCGACGAACCTGTCGATCTTCGCCGTGCTGTACGCCACCGCCGCCTATGGCAGCACACGCGTGTTCTGGAGCGGGTTCGCCTCCGCGATCGCCGGTGCCGTCATCGTGCCGGCCTACCTGGTGGGGCGCGGCATGTCCGAGCCCCCGACCGCGGAGGTGTGGTTCGTCGCGGGGGCGCTGCTCCTGGCCGCCGGCTTCGCCCTCATGCTGTCGTGGGTGTCGGGCGCGCTGGTGCGCACGGCGATGCGGGCGGCCGAGAACAGCCGTGCCCAGCGCCTCGCCGAGGCCGAGACCATCGCCGAGCAGCAACGCGTGCGCATCGCGCGCGACATGCACGACGTCGTGGCGCACTCGCTCGCCGTCGTCATCGCCCAGGCCGACGGGGCGCGGTACGCGGCCGCCACCGATCCCGCGGCGACATCCGACGCCCTCGCCACGATCTCGACGACCGCGCGCGCCGCGCTGACCGACGTGCGTCTCCTCCTCACCCAGCTGCGCCACAGTCAGGCCGAGGGGCCGCAGCCCACCCTCGCTGATCTCGAGGAGCTGTTCGCGCGCATGCGCGCGGCCGGACTCGCGCTCGACGTCGTCGTCGACCCGGCCCCACCCGGTGAACCTCCCGCGGCCGCGCAGCTCGCGGTCTACCGCATCCTGCAGGAAGCGCTCACCAACGCCCTCCGCCACGGGGTGGACCCGCGCGTGCACGTGCAGCTCGGCTGGTTCGCCGACCGCGTCGTGCTCTCGGTGCGCAACGCCCGCTCCACGGCATCCCCCGTGTCGACGTCGCCGGCGAGCGGTCACGGTGTCATCGGCATGCGCGAGCGGGCGCAGCTGGCCGGCGGCAGCCTGACGGCGGGAGCGGAATACGGCGAGTTCGTCGTGAAAGCCACCCTCCCCATCGGGGCGGGCGGGTGAAACCCGTCGAGATCGGCGTCCCTCGACGAGGGCGGAGCCGTCGCCCTCGGGCAGAGTGGATGCCACGCCACCCCCACCCCCGAGAGGAGTCGAGGTCATGACCGCCCGCGTCCGCATCGTCCTCGTCGACGATCAGGTGCTCTTCCGCGCCGGCATCAAGATGGTCCTGAACTCGCAGCCCGACCTCGAGGTGGTGGGCGAGGCCTCCGACGGGCGCGAGGGCGTCGAGGTCGTACGGCAGACCCGGCCCGACCTGGTGCTGATGGATGTACGGATGCCGGTCATGGACGGCCTCGCGGCGACCGCGGAGATCCTGTGCGACCCCGACGCGCCGCGCGTGGTCGTGCTCACCACGTTCGACCTCGACGAGGCCGCGGCGCGGGCGATCCAGGGCGGGGCGAGCGGCTTCCTGCTGAAGGACTCCGAACCGGAGTCCCTCCTGTCCGCGGTGCGGACGGTGCACGCGGGATCGGCCGTGATCGCCGCTTCCGCCACACGCGAGCTGTTCGCGCACATCGCCGACGGCGGTTCGACGGAGCCCGTTCCCCCGTCGTACGGCGGGCTGACCGACCGTGAGCGGGAGATCTTCGCGCACGCGGCGTCCGGGCTGAGCAACGCCGAGATCGCCGAGCGGGAGTTCCTCTCGGAGGCCACCGTGAAGACCCACATCAGCCGCGTCCTCACAAAGCTGGGGCTGCGCGACCGCGTGCAGCTGGTGGTGTTCGCCTACCGGCACGGACTCGTCTGAGCGCAGGTCGGGTACCGGGTGTCATCCGCCCCCGTGCTCCGCGGTCGCGCTTGTCACGCCGCGTCGTCGGAACCCGACTCGTCCTCGAGGTCGTACGCCCACGTGGGAGCCAGAGCGCGGATGCGCGTCGCGCGCCATTGCCAGGTCGCCCAGAGCGCCGGCCACAGGGCGGGGGCGGCGGCACCACCGATGGTCAGACGTTCGCGCCACAGCGTGCGGGTCGGATCCCCCGGGGCCGCCGACACGGCCATCTGGTGATCCCACACGTCGAGGACCGACAACGGTCCCGTCAGCGGTACGCCCCAGTCGCGGAACACCCGGACGCTCCCGTTCTCGTCGGTCGTCTCGCGGTCGGCGACCGAGATGAGCTGGCGGCCCACGGGAACCAGGCCCGCCACGCTCATCTGCACCGGCACGTCGTCGCCCGAGGCGAACGAGGTCGGCATGGTGCCCAGGGCGTCGACCGAGAGCAGAGGACCGTACAGCTCGGCCACGGCGCGGGGCGAGTGCAGAGCGCGCCAGGCGGCATCCGGATCGCAGTCGACGACGAATTTCAGCAGGATGCGCATGACCCCGATCCTCCCCGATCCGCGTCCCCGCCGCGCAGACCTTGACGCGATCCCGGCCGGGTGTGAAGCGGTCGTAGGCTCGGAGGATGCCGAACACCGCCGCCCACGCGCAGTCCGACTACCAGGTCCGTCTGGAATGGGGGGCGGCGGGACTGGCTCGTCTCGCCCCCGCCGACGTCGTGGTCGTCGTGCAGACGCTCGGACTGTCGGCGCGCGCCCTGGACGCGTGCGAGGGGGGTGGAGCGCTCGACCTCGCGACCGACGACGAGGCCGCGGCCTCCCTCGCCCGCGCCGCGGAGGCGGGCGGCGCGCACGTGGTCGTCGGGGGCCTCAGGAACGCCGCCGCCGTGGCCGCGCACGTGATGCGGGTGCAGCAGACGCGAGGCCTCCGCACGAGCATCTCCATCCTCGCGGCGGGCTACCCCGGCGAGACGGACGCCGCGGGTGTGCGCTTCGCCGTGGACGATCTGCTGGGCGCGGGCGCCGTCGTCGCGGCACTCGGCGACCTCGGCATCGACCACGCGTCCCCCGACGCGGCGGTCGCCGGCGAGGGTTTCCGTGCCCTCGGCGGAGCCGTTCGACACCTTCTCACCGCGAGCGGCACCGGTCGCGCGCTCGCGGCGGAGGGGCGGCGCGATGCGGTTCTCGCCGGTGCGACGCGCGATGCGGCATCCGTGGTCCCCGTTCTCCGCGACGGCGTGGTGACGGCGGCCTGAGCGTCGTCGCGCCGTGTCGTCGGACCGGCAGGTCTCACGGCATCCGTCATCCGGACGCCCCGCGGCGATGCGTCGGTCGCGGCCCGCACGTCGGGGCCCTTTCCGGGGCGGGGCGCCGTGCGTCGGGGCTGCCTCAGCGCGGCGTCGCGGCGGCGAGTCTCACGGCCCGGCTGATGTCGCGACGCACCCACGACAGCGCGAAACGCGGGTCGAAGGTCGGCGCGCACTTCGCGCACGACGTCGGGCGCGTCGCACGCCGATGACGATAAGCCACGTGACCGGCCGGGCAGGTGCCCACCCACGGGGCGAGCTCGTTCGCCGTCTCGCCGGCATGGGTGGTTCCCCCGACGTAGCCGAGGTCGTGCGCCGTGCGCTTCCACGTCGCGCCGTGACCTGCGGATGCCCCCGCGATCGCGTGCGCGACCTCGTGCAGGAGGGTCTGGTGGTTGGTGTCGTCGTCGTAGCGGGCGGCGAGGTAGCGCGACACGCTGATGCGCTTGCGTCCGTAGTCGCACAGGCCGGCGCGACGTTTGGCGTTGTCGAACGCGAAGGACCATGACGCATCGAGGTGCAGGGCGATCAACGCCTCAGCCCAGGTGCGCACGCGCTGCAAGTCGGACATGACCGGAAGACTAAGCGGGGCCTACGACATTCAGCTCGCGACGACCTCGCGCGCACGTCGTCGTTCGGCGGCATCGATGGCGAGCAGCGTCGACTCGAGCTGTGCGTCGGTGGCGCCGGCGTTCTGCCGCAGGAACAGCGCCTGCTTGAAGTCGCGGCGGGCGGAGTCGTAGTCGCCCTCGTCGTAGTGCACCTTGCCGCGGTGCTGCAGCGCGAAGGCGGCGATGCTCGCCCAGCCCTGCCCGTCGGCCTCCTCGGCGCACATCGTCAGTTCCTGCTCGGCGGCGGCGTAGGCCCCTCGGCACTGCATGATCGTGGCGTGCAGGATGCGCGCGCGCAGCAGGTCGCGACGGGTTCCGGCCATGCGGGCGACGCGCACCGACTGGTCGGAGATGTCCAACGCCTCGTCGAAGCGGTCGAGCACCTTCAGCAGCCAGACCCGTTCGAGCAGGGCGTGCAGACTCCGCTGCGAACCGATCTCCTCGAGACGCTCCGCGCACTCGCGAGAGTCGGTGATCTCGCGCAAGGTGTCGGGGTCGTACCCGTGGATATAGCTCACCGTCGCTCCTCTCGGTCGGGCAGGACTTCCAGTGTGCGTGGCGCACGCGTCCAGAGCGACACCGCCACGCGGTCGGTCGGCGAACACCGGGGCGTCATCGTTCGAAAATGGATGCCGAGGGCTTCGGCGACGGTGTCGCGTCGGCGTCCGTGGCCGCGCGGGACCCGCGGGTGAACTCGGTGATCTCGGCCCCCTGCGCGACCTTGGCGGGATGGGGTCCGGCGGCCATCAACCGCGGGAGCCACTCGACGGGCAGGGGGGCGGCGGAGGCGGCGACGACGAGGTTGCCGAAGCGACGTCCTTTCAGCACCTGCACTTCGGCGAGCACGATGACCTGCGGGAGCACCTCGCGGATCGTCGCGACCTGCCGACGGGCGAAGACCAGGCCCGGCCCGTCGGAGACGTTCACCAGCAGCACCCCGTCGGGCGCGAGCAGCCGCGCGGCATCGCGGTAGAACTCCACGGTCGTCAGGTGTGCGGGCGTCTGCGCACCCGAGTACACGTCGCTGACGAGCAGGTCGACCGCGCCGGTGAGCCCGGCGGGAAGGCGCGACAGCCCCGCCCGCGCGTCGCCGATCCGCACCCGCATCGACGCACCGCGGGGGAGGGGGAGGTTCTCGCGCACGAGGTCCCAGAGCGCCGGCTCCAGCTCGATCACCTGCTGGCGCGAGCCCGGGCGCGTCGCCTCGACGTAGCGGGGAAGGGTGAGCGCCCCTGCGCCGAGGTGGACCGCGGTGAGGGGCTGTCCCGGCATCCGGAGTCGATCGATCACGGCGCCCATGCGCGCCACGTACTCGAAGTGCAGATGCGTGGGGTCGTCGAGATCGACGTGCGACTGCGGCGTGCCGTCGACCACGAGCTCGAAGCCCGACACGAACCCCGAGGGGGTGACGCGCGCGGTCGTTCCGTCCGAGAGGCGCGCCGTCGGGGCGTCGTCGGGTTCGATGCGCATGCGGGCCATGTGTCAACGCTAGTCCGGCTCCGACTTCGGCCCCGCCCCGTGGGTGATCGACACACCGCGTGCCACCCGGGCAGGGTGCTGAACATCCCATGATCGGGGCGGGCGGATTGCGTCGTTCCCACGCACAGAAGCGATCAAGATGCCGGGATGCCGAAACACGATCGATACAAAGGTGCAATGGGCAGCGCGCCACCCGCCCTGTACGGTCGTCAGAACACAGCAAGTGGAGCGCGGCACGACGATGTGACAGCGCCGTCGTCCTCCTCCTTTCTCCCCCCGGAAGGTGCATCGAACAATGCTCAGTACTCTTCGACGACGTCTGCTCGTCGGTGGCGCGACCGTCGCCATCGGTGCGCTCGCCCTGTCGGGCTGCACGAGTCAGCGCGACGACAACGGCGGTGGCGGCGACGCGGCCGGCGGCGACGTCGACTCGACCTTCGTCTTCGGCGCCTCGGGCGATCCCTCCAGCCTCGACCCCGCGTTCGCGAGCGACGGCGAGTCGTTCCGCATCTCCCGGCAGATCTTCGAGGGCCTCGTCGGCGTCGAGCCCGGCACGGCCGACCCCGCGCCCATGCTCGCCGAGAGCTGGGAGCAGTCCGACGACGGGCTGTCGTACACGTTCCAGCTCAAAGAGGGCGTGACCTTCCACGACGGCACGGAGTTCAACGCCGACGCGGTGTGCTTCAACTTCGACCGTCAGAACGACTTCACCGGCATCGCGCAGTCCGAGAGCCTGTCCTACTACTGGGGCAAGATCATGCGCGGCTACGCCGACACCGGCACCTCGATCTACGGCGGCTGCGAGGCCGTGAGCCCCACCGAGGTCACCATCACCCTCACGCAGCCCTACGCCGGCTTCATCCCGGCGCTGTCGCTGCCGGCATTCGCCATCCAGAGCCCCGCCGCCCTCGAGCAGTACCAGGCCGACGAGGTCGGCGGCACGTCCGAGGCTCCGACGCTCAGCGAGTACGCGCAGGGCCACCCCACCGGCACCGGTCCCTTCAAGTTCGACTCGTGGGAGCCGGGCGCCGAGACGACCGTCAGCGCTTACGACGGCTACTGGGGCGAGCAGGGCCAGGTGCAAGAGGTCATCTTCCGCGTGATCGGCGACACCACCGCGCGTCGACAGGCGCTCGAATCGGGCTCGATCGACGGCTACGACCTCGTCGCCCCGGCCGACCTCGGCGCGCTCGAGAGCGCGGGCTACATGCTCACCAACCGCGACCCGTTCAACATCCTCTACCTCGGCATGAACCAGGCCGACCCGGCGCTGAGCGACATCCGCGTGCGCCAGGCCATCGCGCAGGCCATCGACAAGGACCAGCTGGTCACCCAGGTGCTCCCCGAGGGCACCACCGTGGCATCCCAGTTCATGCCCGACAGCGTCATCGGATTCAACTCCGGCGTGACCACGTACGACTTCGACCAGGATGCCGCCAAGGCGCTCCTCGCCGAGGCCGGGTTCACCGAGGCCAACCCGTTGACGATCACGTTCAATTACCCCGTGAACATCTCGCGTCCGTACATGCCGAACCCCGAGCAGATCTTCACGAACCTGCAGTCCCAGCTGCAGGCCGTGGGCATCGTCGTCAACCCCGTCTCGAACGAGTGGGGCGAGTACCTCGACCTCATCCAGGGCGGCAGCACGCACGGCATCCACCTGCTCGGCTGGACCGGCGACTACAACGACCCCGACAACTTCGTGGGCACGTTCTTCGGTGCGAAGTCCAACGAGTGGGGCTTCGACAACGCCGAGCTGTTCTCGGCCCTGACCTCGGCTCGGGGCCTTGCGACCGAGTCCGAGCAGGACCCGGCGTACCAGGCCCTCAACGAGCAGATCGCGACGTTCCTCCCGGGCGTGCCGCTCGCCAACCCGGTGCCCACGCTCGCCTTCGCGCCGCGCGTGACGTCGTACCCGGCCAGCCCCGTGCAGGACGAGGTCTACAACCAGATCCAGCTCTCCGAGTGATCCGGATGCCGCGGGCCCCGCGTCGCCTCGGCGTCGGGGCCCGCGGTGACGGGATGCCGCAGGACTCGCGCCGTCGAGGTGGCGGTGCCCGCGGCATCCCGTGTCCCCCCGCTCCCGACTCCCTGTGAGAACCCGTGCTCCGCACCATCGGCAGGCGCCTGCTCCTGCTCATCCCGACCCTGTTCGGCCTGTCCATCCTCCTCTTCGCCTGGGTGCGCGCACTGCCCGGCGGACCCGCGGTCGCCCTCCTCGGTGAGCGCGCGACCCCCGAGGCGGTCGAGCGCATCAACGAGCTCTACGGCTTCAACGAGCCGCTGTACGTGCAGTACTTCACCTGGCTCGGTCGACTCGCCAGCGGCGACTTCGGCTCCTCGATCCAGACCGGCCGGCCCGTCCTGGAGGAGTTCGTCCGCCGCTTCCCGGCCACTCTCGAGCTGTCGATCGCCGCCCTCATCGTGGCCGTGGGCATCGGCATCCCTCTCGGCTACTGGGCGGCTCGTCGCCACGGCAAGATCTGGGACCACAGCGCCGTCGTCCTGAGCCTCATCGGCATCACGATCCCGGTCTTCTTCCTGGCGTTCATCCTGAAATACGTCTTCGCCGTGCAGCTCGGCTGGCTGCCCTCCGACGGCCGGCAGAACCCCCGCATCGACGCGACCCACTACACGAACCTCTACGTCTTCGACGGCCTCATCACGGGGGAGTTCGACGCGTCGTGGGATGCCATCCTGCACCTGATCCTGCCCGCGGTCGCGCTGGGCACGATCCCGCTCGCGATCATCGTGCGCATCACGCGCGCCTCGGTCCTCGAGGTGCAGAACGCCGACTACGTGCGCACCGGGCGCGCCAAGGGCATCAGCACCGGGACCCTTCGCAGCCGCTTCATCCTGCGCAACGCCATGCTCCCCGTCATCACCACGGTGGGACTGCAGGCGGGCCTGCTCATCTCGGGGGCGGTACTCACCGAGACGGTGTTCGCCTTCCCCGGCATCGGGCAGTTCCTCGCGCGGGCGATCTTCACGCGCGACTTCCCCGTGCTGCAGGGCTTCATCATCTTCATCGCGATCGCGTACGCCCTCATCAACCTGCTGGTCGACCTGTCGTACAGCGTCATCGACCCGAGAGTGAGAGTCCAGTGAGCTCCGGCATCCTCCCTCCCGCCCCCAGCGGCGGTCCCGTCGACGACAACGCCGTGGTCGACGCGCAGCTCATGGCCGCGCAGACCCGCGGCGGCTTCTGGCACGACGTCTTCCAGCGCCTGCGTCGGAGCCCCGTCGCGTGGATCGGCGCGATCATCGTGCTGGCGTTCCTCCTCGTCGCCGCCCTCGCCCCGCTCCTCGCGCCCTATCCGGCGGAGTCGCTGCCCGGTCAGCGTTTCATCACGCCCACCGACATCCCCGGGCCGGGGGAGATGGCGGAGTTCCCTCTGGGTCTCGACCGCTTCGGCGGCGACGTGCTGTCCAAGCTCATCTGGGGCGCGCAGGCGTCTCTGCAGATCGGCGTGATCTCGACCGCCCTCGGCCTGCTCGGCGGGATGTTCCTGGGGCTGCTCGCGGGGATGTTCGGCGGCTGGGTCGACGCGCTCGTCATGCGCTTCGTCGACATCCTGCTGTCGGTGCCCAACCTCCTGCTCGCCGTGTCGATCGCCGCGATCCTCGGGCAGAGCCAGCTCGCGATCATGATCGCCATCGGCGCGTCGCAGGTGCCGGTGTTCGCGCGGCTCCTTCGCGCGTCGATGCTGCAGCAGCGCGGGGCCGACTACGTCCTGTCGGCCCAGACCCTCGGCCTCAGTCGGCGCTCGATCACCATGACGCATGTTCTGCCCAACAGCGTGGGACCGGTCATCGTGCAGGGGACGCTGACGCTCGCGACCGCCGTCATCGACGCGGCGGCGCTGTCGTTCCTGGGCCTGGGCGGCGGCCTCCCGCAGACCGCCGAATGGGGCCGCATGCTCACCTACGCGCAGGCCGAGCTCGCGATCGCGCCGTGGCTGGCGTTCCTCCCGGGCATCTGCATCGCGGTGACCGCCCTGGGCTTCACCCTGCTGGGCGAGTCCCTCCGCGAGGCGATGGACCCCCGCACCCGCGCGCGGTAGCACGCGCCGCTCTCGCGGCCCCGTTCCGCCGTCGCGCCCCCGTTCCGCTGTCGCGGGCCGGGGGCGCGGCTTTTCGTGGCATCCATGTCCCACTTGTGGCTGCCTGGCGGCTGTTCAGGTGGCCGTTTGTGGGACACGGAGCGTCAGGAGTGGGACGAGGGTGGCGGCGCGGCTGGCCAGGACAGCCTCGTCCCACTTATGGCTGCCTGGCGGCTGTTCAGGCGGCCGTTTGTGGGACACGGAGCGTTAGGAGTGGGACGAGGGTGGCGGCGCGGCTGGCCAGGGCAGCTTCGTCCCACTTGTGGCTGCCTGGCGGCTGTTCAGGCGGCCGTTTGTGGGACATGAAGCGTCAGAAGTGGGACGAGGGTGGCGGCGCGGCTGGTCAGGGGCGCCTGCGTCCCACTTGTGGCTGCCTGGCGGCTGTTCAGGTGGCCGTTTGTGGGACATGAAGCGTCAGAAGTGGGACGAGGGTGGCGGCGCGGCTGGCCAGGGCAGCGTCGTCCCACTTGTGGCTGCCTGGCGGCTGTTCAGGCGGCCGTTTGTGGGACACGAAGCGTCAGAAGTG
>NZ_JBQEOS010000007.1:59060-171231 GCF_052045385.1 Microbacterium sp. 22296
CGCGCGACAGGACCGCGACTCAGCCGGCCAGACCCAACTCGTTGCCCGGGATCGACGCCAGGAGACGCCGCGTATACGGGTCGCGAGGGTTGGTGAAGACCTCTTCGCTGGATGCCGCCTCGACGAGGCGTCCGTCCTTCATGACGCACACGTAGTCGCTGATCAGGCGCACCACCGCGAGGTCGTGCGAGATGAAGAGGTAGCTCAGCCCGTACTCGCGCTGGAGGTCGCCCAGCAGGTCGAGGATCTGCGCCTGCACCAGCACGTCGAGCGCCGACACCGGCTCGTCGCACACGATGAGCTCGGGCGAGAGCGCCAGGGCTCGGGCGATCGCGACGCGCTGCCGTTGCCCGCCCGACAGCTCGGACGGGTAGCGGCGGAGCATGGATACCGGAAGGGCCACGTCATCCATCAACTGACGCACGCGCTTCGAGCGCTCGGCCTTGGATCCGCGCTTGTAGAACGACAGCGGTTCTTCGACGATGCGTTCGACGGTGAACATGGGGTTCAGGCTCGAGTACGGGTCCTGGAAGATCGGCTGGACCTTCTGCCGGAACTGTCGCAGCGCCTCGCCCGACAGGGCCGAGACGTCCTGACCGTCGAAGCGGATCGTGCCGCTGGTGGGCTCGACGACCTTCAGCAGCATGCGCGCCGTCGTCGTCTTGCCCGAACCGGACTCGCCCACGATCGCCACCGTCCGGCCCCGCGGGATCGACAGCGAGACGTCGTCGACGGCGCGGAAGTCGTCGCCGCGCCCGCGCACCGGGTAGACCTTGGTCAGGCCCTCGATCTGGACGATGTCGTCGCGGACCGTCGTCTCGGCGCGCTCGCTGCGGAAGTCCTCTGGACGCAGTCTCACGGCCGCCACCGACGGCGCCGCCGCGACGAGCGACTTGGTGTAGCTGTGCTGCGGGTCCTCGAGGATCTGTTTCGCCGGGCCCTGCTCGACCACGCGTCCCCGGTGCATCACGACCACCTTCGAGGCGCGTTCGGCGGCGAGGCCGAGGTCGTGCGTGATGAGCAGCACGGCGGCGCCCAGCTCGTCGGTCTGCTTGTCGATCTGGTCGAGGATCGTCTGCTGCACGGTGACGTCGAGGGCGCTGGTCGGCTCGTCGGCGATGAGCAGCCGCGGCCGGCACGCCAGTCCGATCGCGATGAGCGCACGCTGACGCATTCCGCCGGAGAACTCGTGGGGGTACTGCATCGCGCGCTTCTCGGCATCCGGGAGTCCAGCGGCCTCGAGCGCCTCGACGACCTTGCCCTTCACGCTCGAGCGATCGGCGAGTCCGTGTGCGAGCAGCGTCTCGGCGACCTGCGTGCCGATCTTGGCCACCGGGTTCAGGTTCGACATCGGGTCCTGGGGCACCAGGCCGATCTGGCGTCCGCGCACCTGCCGCATGCGGGCCTCGCCGAAGGTGGTCAGGTCTTCGCCGTCGAGCAGGATCTGCCCGCGCGCGACGCGTCCACCGGATGCCAACAGGCCGATGATCGCCATTGCGGTGGTCGATTTGCCGGAGCCGGACTCGCCGACGATGGCGATGGTCTCGCCCGCGTGAATGTCGAGATTCACCCCGTCGACGGCGCGCACGGGCCCGTCCATGGTGGCGAAGTCGACCGCGAGGTCGCGGACCGAGAGGAGGGGACGGGGGGATGCCGGAGCGGGGGGACCGGCGACATCGGAGGTCATCCCTCCATCCTCACCCGCCGCGGCGTTCCTGCCCAGCCCCTCGTGCACATCGTCACGTGGCCGTAACGCGCTCGGCCGCCCTGCCCCGTGCGCTCCCGCCACCGCACCCGGAGCGCACGTCCGCCGAGCGCTACCGTGGGCAGCATGCGCGTGGACCTCAACGCCGACCTCGGTGAGACCGTCGACGGGATGCCGACCGCCGACGACGAGGCCATGTTCGCCGTCATCTCCAGCGCCAACGTCGCCTGCGGGGGCCACGCCGGCGATGCGGTCTCGATGCGCGAGGCGGTCGACCGCGCCGAACGTTTCGGCGTCGCCGTGGGAGCCCACCCCTCGTACGACGACCGTGAGCATTTCGGACGCGTCCGCCGCGATCCCGCTCCCGCACAGCTGCGTGCGAGCGTGGCCTCGCAGCTGGACGCGCTCGCCGCCGCTGGGGCCGACATCCGATACGTCAAACCGCACGGTGCGCTCTATCACGCGGTGATCGACGACACCGGTCACGCCCGCGCCGTGGTCGCCGCCGTGGCCGACCTCTCGTCACGCCTCGGACGCGCCCTCCCCGTTCTCGGTCTTCCCGGCGCGATCGCCGAGGAGGCGGCATCCGCGGGGCTGCCGTTCGTGCATGAGGCGTTCCTCGATCGCGGTTACACGCCGCAGTGCGCGCTTGTACCGCGCGGCGAACCCGGCGCCCTCGTCGACGACCCCGTCGTGGTCGCCGCGCGCGCGCTGCGCTTCGTCCGCGACCGGGATGTCGAGGCCGTCGACGGCACGCGCATCGCGGTGGACGCGGCATCCCTGTGCCTCCACGGAGACAGTGCGTCCGCGGTCGCGATGGCCCGGGCCGTGCGCGCGGCGCTCGACACCGCCGGCGTCGAGGTGCGCCCGCCGTGGTGACGACGCCGCCCGAGTTTGCGGAACCCCGCGTGCGACTGCTCCCGATGGGGGAGCGGGCCGTGCTCGCCGGGGTCGCCGATCTCGCCGCCGTCCTGTCGCTGCACGCCGCGCTCGCCGCAGACGCCCCCGTCGGCGTCGACGACCTCGTCCCCGCCGCCCGGACGGTGCTCGTCGCCTTCGACCCGGCCCACGTGTCCCGCGCGGCCGTGCGTGCGTGGATCCTCGACGCCGCCCGACGGACTCCGGATGCCGTCGCCTCCGGCCCCCTCGTCGAGGTGCCGGTGCGTTACGACGGTGCCGACCTCGCCTCGACCGCCGCTCTGCTGGGCATCCCGGTCGCCGAGTTCGTGTCGCGCCACGCGGGGGTGGAGTGGACGGTCGCCTTCACGGGTTTCGCGCCGGGGTTCGCCTATCTGGTCAGCGCGGCGTGGCCCTTCGACGTGCCGCGCCTGGCCGAGCCGCGGACGCGTGTTCCGGCGGGGGCGGTGGGACTCGCGGGCGGCTTCAGCGGCGCGTATCCCCGCGAGACGCCCGGCGGGTGGCGGCTGATCGGCACGACCGATGCGGTGCTGTTCGATCCGGATGCCGCGGCGCCGGTGCTGCTGCCCCCGCGCGCCCGGGTGCGTTTCGTCCCCGAGCGTGCCCGCGTCGCGGCAGCAGCCGAGTCGGTCGACGGTGCTGAGCCCGTCGAGGGACTCGGCCCCGCGTCGCCGGGGCCCGGCGCCCTCTTCCCGGCGAGCGGAGGACATTCCGGCGGCGCAGGGCCGCGGGCCGAGGGGGCCTCCTCCCGTCCCGGAATTTCCTCCGCTCCGGTGACGGGCCCCAGCCCCGTGAACGGCGTGTCGGCGGCCGCGCGCCCCGCCGTCGCGGCTTCCACGGATCCACCCCGCCCCGTCCTCCGCGTCGTCTCACCCGGCGCCTTCACCACCGTGCAGGACCTCGGCCGCCCCGCTCGCGCGGCGCTCGGGGTCGCGCGGTCGGGGGCGCTCGACCGGGCGGCCCTGCGCGTCGCGAACCGCCTGGTCGGCAACGAGGAGGATGCCGCCGGGCTCGAGATCGCGATGGGCGGCTTCGTCGCCCGTGCGGAGGTCGACACCTGGGTCTGCGTGACCGGCGCCCTCGCCGACGTCGACATCGACGGTCGGCCCGCCTGCGCCTACGCCCCCCAGCTCATTCCGGCCGGAGCCGGGCTGCGCATCGGACCTGCGCGCGCGGGTCTGCGCGTCTACCTGGCCGTCCGCGGCGGGATCGTCGTACCGGCGGCGCTGGGGTCCCGCTCGCGTGACGTGCTGGCGGGTCTCGGACCCGCCCCCCTGGTCGTCGGGGATGCCCTCCACGTCGAAGTCCCGGCATCCGCGGTCCCCGTGGTCGACGCGTTCCCGTGGTCGATTCCGCCGTCGGACCTCGAGGTCCGCGTGGCCGTGGGTCCCCGTGCCGACTGGTTCGCCGCCGACGCGCCGTCGACGCTGCGAAGCGCGACCTGGACGGTGTCGTCGCACGCCGACCGTGTCGGCATCCGCTTCGACGGTCCCGCTCTGCGACGCACCCGCAGCGACGAGCTGCCGAGCGAGGGGATGCGCCCCGGGGCGATCCAGGTGCCCCCGCACGGGCGTCCCGTGGTGTTGCTGGCGGACGGCCCCGTGACCGGCGGATATCCCGTGATCGCCGTGGTGACGGATGCCGCCCTCGACGCGCTCGCCCAGGCGCGGCCCGGCGATCGCGTGCGGTTCCGGAGCGCCTGAACCGCCTCGACGCACGGAATGCCCGACGGGCGCACGCGGTTATACCGCAGGTCCGCAGACGCGTCAAGAATTGGACTGGACACGGCGAGTCCTCCCGCGTATGCTTGGACTTTGCGCTCCTCGATTCCCCCTGCCCTCATATGGTGGTCGGCTGAGCCTGCCCGTCCCCGCTTCACTGCGGCGTGCGACGTGCCGGTTTTCGGGGCAGGAACGCACTCCACCTGACGACAAGGAATCACGAGCCCCTCGCCCGGGCTTCTGGAGGTTATTCCCTTGGCTGCTGCGAGCAACGCATCCACCACCACCACCCCCAAGAGCGGACGCGGAGCATCCCGCCTCTCGTTCGCGAAGATCTCCGACAAGCTGACCGTTCCCGATCTGCTCGCGCTGCAGACCGAGTCGTTCGACTGGCTGGTCGGTAACGAAGCCTGGAAGGCGCGCGTCGCCGAGGCCCAGGAACAGGGTCGCACCGACGTCCCCGAGATCAGCGGTCTGGAAGAGATCTTCGAGGAGATCTCTCCGATCGAGGACCTCAGCGAGACGATGCAGCTCTCGTTCACGAACCCCTACCTCGAGCCCGAGAAGTACTCGATCGAAGAGTGCAAGGAGCGCGGCAAGACCTACGCCGCCCCGCTGTACGTCGAGGCCGAGTTCATGAACCACCAGACCGGTGAGATCAAGACGCAGACGGTCTTCATGGGCGACTTCCCGCTCCAGACCGACAAGGGCACGTTCATCATCAACGGCACCGAGCGTGTCGTGGTGTCCCAGCTCGTCCGCTCGCCCGGCGTCTACTTCGACAAGACGCCCGACAAGACCTCCGACAAGGACATCGTGTCGGCGCGCGTCATCCCCTCGCGCGGTGCGTGGCTCGAGTTCGAGATCGACAAGCGCGACCAGGTCGGCGTGCGCATCGACCGCAAGCGCAAGCAGTCGGTCACCGTGTTCCTCAAGGCCCTCGGCCTCACCAGCGAAGACATCCTCGCCGAGTTCGCCGGCTTCGACTCCATCGAAGAGACGCTGTCGAAGGACACGATCCTGACGAAGGAAGACGCGCTCCGCGACATCTACCGCAAGCTCCGTCCGGGCGAGCAGGTCGCCGCCGAGGCCGCGCGCGCGCTTCTGGACAACTTCTACTTCAACTCCAAGCGCTACGACCTGGCCAAGGTCGGTCGCTACAAGATCAACCAGAAGCTCGGCCTCGACAAGCCGCTGAGCGACTCGGTGCTCACCACCGACGACATCGTCGCCACGATCAAGTACCTGGTGCGCCTGCACCGCGGCGACGTCACGTTCGACGGTGTCCGCGGGGGCAGCAACGCCGAGATCCGTCTCGACACCGACGACATCGACAACTTCGGCAACCGTCGTATCCGCGCCGTCGGCGAGCTCATCCAGAACCAGGTCCGCACCGGTCTGTCGCGCATGGAGCGCGTCGTCCGCGAGCGCATGACCACGCAGGACATCGAGGCGATCACGCCGCAGACCCTGATCAACGTGCGCCCCGTCGTCGCCGCGATCAAGGAGTTCTTCGGAACGAGCCAGCTGTCGCAGTTCATGGACCAGAACAACCCCCTCGCGGGCCTGACCCACAAGCGCCGCCTGTCGGCGCTGGGCCCGGGTGGTCTCTCGCGTGAGCGTGCCGGCGTCGAGGTCCGTGACGTGCACCCCTCGCACTACGGCCGCATGTGCCCCATCGAGACCCCGGAAGGCCCGAACATCGGCCTGATCGGTTCGCTCGCCTCGTTCGCGCGCATCAACGCGTTCGGTTTCATCGAGACGCCGTACCGTCGTGTCGTCGACGGCCGGGTGACCGACCAGATCGATTACCTCACCGCCAGCGAAGAGAGCGACCACATCGTCGCGCAGGCCGGTGTGGCCCTCCAGGCCGACGGTCACTTCGTGGACGACCGCATTCTGGCCCGCCGCGGCCAGGGTGGCGAGGTCGACCTGTTCCCCGTCGACGAGATCGGCTACATGGACGTCTCCCCGCGCCAGATGGTGTCGGTGGCGACCTCGCTCATCCCGTTCCTCGAGCACGACGACGCCAACCGCGCCCTCATGGGTGCGAACATGCAGCGCCAGGCCGTGCCGCTCGTGCGCAGCGAGTCGCCCGTGGTCGGTACCGGTATGGAGGGCTTCGCCGCGATCGACGCTGGTGACGTCGTCACCGCCGAGAAGTCGGGTGTCGTCCTGGAGGTCTCGGCCGACGTCGTGACCATCCAGCTCGACGAGGGCGGAACGCAGGACTACTTCCTGCGCAAGTTCGACCGCTCCAACCAGGGCACGTCCTACAACCAGCGTGTGGTCGTCTCCGCCGGTGAGCGCATCGAGGCCGGCGAGGTCATCGCCGACGGTCCCGCGACCGAGAACGGCGAGCTCGCTCTCGGCAAGAACCTCCTCGTGGCGTTCATGACCTGGGAGGGTCACAACTTCGAGGACGCGATCATCCTCAGCCAGGACCTCGTGAAGGACGACACGCTGTCGTCGATCCACATCGAGGAGTACGAGGTCGACGCGCGCGACACCAAGCTCGGCAAGGAGGAGATCACCCGTGACCTCCCCAACGTCAGCCCCGACCTGCTGAAGGACCTCGACGACCGCGGCATCATCCGCATCGGTGCCGAGGTGCGTCCCGGCGACATCCTCGTCGGCAAGGTCACGCCCAAGGGCGAGACCGAGCTCAGCGCCGAGGAGCGCCTGCTCCGCGCGATCTTCAACGAGAAGAGCCGCGAAGTCCGTGACACCTCGCTGAAGGTGCCCCACGGCGAGCAGGGCACGATCATCGCGGTCAAGGAGTTCAACGCGGAGGACGGCGACGACGAGCTCGGCTCGGGCGTCAACCGCCGTGTCGTGGTCTACATCGCCCAGAAGCGCAAGATCACCGAGGGCGACAAGCTCGCCGGCCGCCACGGCAACAAGGGTGTCATCGCCAAGATCCTCCCGATCGAGGACATGCCCTTCCTGCCCGACGGTACGCCGGTCGACATCATCCTCAACCCGCTCGGCATCCCCGGTCGAATGAACTTCGGTCAGGTCCTGGAGCTCCACCTCGGCTGGATCGCTCAGCAGGGCTGGAAGGTCGAGGGCAACCCGGACTGGGCCGCCCAGCTGCCCGAGTCGGCTCGCGAGGCCGCCCCCGGCACGAAGGTCGCCACCCCGGTGTTCGACGGCGCGTTCGAGGCCGAGATCGCGGGTCTGCTCGACTCGACGATCCCGAACCGCGACGGCGACCGCATGGTCGACTCCTCCGGCAAGACGCTGCTGTTCGACGGTCGCTCCGGCGAGCCGTTCCCGGCGCCCATCTCGGTCGGCTACATGTACATCCTGAAGCTGCACCACCTGGTCGACGACAAGATCCACGCGCGTTCGACGGGCCCCTACTCGATGATCACCCAGCAGCCGCTCGGCGGTAAGGCCCAGTTCGGTGGCCAGCGCTTCGGTGAGATGGAGGTGTGGGCGCTCGAGGCCTACGGTGCCGCGTACGCGCTGCAGGAACTCCTCACGATCAAGTCCGACGACATCCTCGGCCGCGTCAAGGTGTACGAGGCGATCGTCAAGGGCGAGAACATCCAGGAGCCCGGCATCCCCGAGTCCTTCAAGGTGCTCATGAAGGAGATGCAGTCGCTCTGCCTGAACGTCGAGGTCCTCTCGGCCGACGGCACGGCTGTCAACCTGCGCGACACGGATGACGACGCCTTCCGCGCTGCGGAGGAGCTCGGCATCAACATCTCCAGCCGCTTCGAGTCCTCGTCGATCGACGAGATCTGAGCTTCCAGCTCAGCGACCCAGCTCAGATTTCAGAGAATTCCGACACAGGAGAACCAGTGCTCGAATCAACCACTTTCGATCAGATCCGTATCGGTCTGGCCACCGCCGACGACATCCGTCGTTGGTCCTTCGGTGAGGTCAAGAAGCCCGAGACGATCAACTACCGCACGCTGAAGCCCGAGAAGGACGGCCTCTTCGGCGAGCAGATCTTCGGACCCTCCCGCGACTGGGAGTGCGCCTGCGGCAAGTACAAGCGCGTGCGCTTCAAGGGCATCGTCTGCGAGCGCTGCGGCGTCGAGGTCACCAAGTCCTCGGTCCGCCGCGAGCGCATGGGCCACATCGAGCTCGCCGCGCCCGTCACGCACATCTGGTACTTCAAGGGCGTGCCTTCGCGCCTGGGCTACCTGCTGGACATGGCGCCGAAGGACCTCGAGAAGGTCATCTACTTCGCCGCCTACATGGTCATCTCGGTCGACGAGGATGCTCGTCACCGCGACCTGGCCACGCAGGAGAACAACATCCGTCTCGAGCTGAAGACGCTCGGCGACCGCCGCGATGCCCGCATCGCCGCCCGCCTGGCCAAGCTCGAGGAGGAACTCGCCGCCCTCGAGGCGGAGGGTGCCAAGGCCGACCAGAAGAAGAAGGTCAAGGACGCCGCCGAGAAGGACATGACGTCGGCTCGCAAGAACGCCGACGAGCAGATCGCCAAGCTCGAGCGCGTGTGGGAGGACTTCCGCACGCTCGAGGTGGGCGCCCTGAAGCCCGAGGACGACGTCTTCCACGAGCTGCAGGACCGCTTCGGTCAGTACTTCGAGGCCCACATGGGCGCGGAGTCGATCAAGCGTCGCCTCGAGGCGTTCGACCTGGCCGCCGAGAGCGAGAACCTGCACCTGCAGATCTCCGAGGGCAAGGGTCAGCGCAAGATCCGCGCGATCAAGCGCCTGAAGGTCGTCAACTCGTTCCTGCAGACCGGCATGTCGCCGGCCTCGATGGTGCTCGACGTCGTCCCGGTCATCCCGCCGGAGCTTCGTCCGATGGTCCAGCTCGACGGTGGCCGTTTCGCCACCAGCGACCTGAACGACCTCTACCGTCGCGTGATCAACCGCAACAACCGCCTCCGTCGCCTGATCGACCTCGGTGCCCCCGAGATCATCGTCAACAACGAGAAGCGCATGCTGCAGGAGGCCGTCGACGCGCTGTTCGACAACGGCCGCCGTGGTCGCCCCGTCACCGGTACCGGCAACCGCGCCCTGAAGTCCCTGAGCGACATGCTCAAGGGAAAGCAGGGTCGCTTCCGCCAGAACCTGCTCGGAAAGCGCGTGGACTACTCGGGCCGTTCCGTCATCATCGTCGGACCCCAGCTCAAGCTCCACCAGTGCGGTCTGCCCAAGCAGATGGCCCTCGAGCTGTTCAAGCCGTTCGTGATCAAGCGCCTGATCGACCTCGGTCACTCGCAGAACATCAAGGCCGCCAAGCGCGCCGTCGAGCGCTACCGTCCCGAGGTCTGGGACGTGCTGGAAGAGATCATCCGCGAGCGCCCCGTGCTGCTGAACCGTGCACCCACCCTGCACCGTCTCGGCATCCAGGCGTTCGAGCCCCAGCTCGTCGAGGGCAAGGCGATCCAGCTGCACCCGCTCGTGTGCGCGGCGTTCAACGCCGACTTCGACGGTGACCAGATGGCCGTGCACCTTCCGCTGTCGGTCGAGGCTCAGGCCGAGGCCCGCGTGCTGATGCTCGCCTCGAACAACATCCTGAAGCCGTCGGACGGCCGTCCGGTGACCCTGCCCTCGCAGGACATGATCATCGGTCTGCACCACCTGACCACCCTCAAGGAGGGTGCGAAGGGCGAAGGCCGTGCGTTCGGTTCGGTGGGCGAGGCGATCCTGGCCAAGGACGAGGGCACCCTCGACCTGCAGGCCAAGGCGCGCATCCGCATCCCCGGTCTCACGTTCCTCGAGGGCCAGGCGCCCGAGGGGTACGACAAGCACGGTCTCGTCGACGCGTCGCTCGGTCAGGCGATCTTCAACGACACGCTCCCCAAGGGCTACCCGTTCGTCCGCGAGCAGGCCGACAAGGGCAAGCTGTCGCAGATCGTCAACAAGCTGGCCGAGGAGTACCCGAAGGTGGAGGTCGCGGCATCCCTCGACCGCATCAAGGACGCCGGTTTCTACTGGGCCACCCGTTCGGGTGTCACGGTGGCGCTGAGCGACATCCTCACGCCGCCGAACAAGGCCGAGATCGTCGCGGGCTACGAGAAGCAGGCCGCGAAGGTCCAGGGACAGTACGAGAAGGGTCTCACCACCGACGCCGAGCGTCGTCAGGAGCTCATCAAGATCTGGACCGAGGCCACCGACGAGGTCCAGAAGGCGATGCGGGACAACTTCCCCGCCGACAACACCATCAACCGCATGGTCTCGTCGGGCGCCCGTGGTAACTGGCTGCAGATCCGCAACATCGCGGGTATGCGAGGCCTGGTGAACAACCCGAAGGGTGAGATCATCCCTCGCCCGATCATCTCGTCGTACCGTGAGGGTCTGTCGGTCGCCGAGTACTTCATCGCGACGCACGGTGCCCGTAAGGGTCTGGCCGACACGGCCCTCCGTACGGCCGACTCGGGGTACCTCACCCGTCGTCTCGTGGACGTCTCGCAGGATGTCATCATCCGCGAGGAGGACTGCGGAACGTCGAAGGGCCTGGAGCTCCCGATCGCCGCGGCCGACTCGACCGGTGCCCTGGTCAAGGACGCCAACGTCGAGAACTCGGTGTTCGCTCGCACGCTCGCCACGGCGGTCGTCGACGCGCAGGGCACCGTGCTGGCCGAGGCCGGCGACGACGTGGGCGACGTGCTCATCAACAAGCTGGTCGAGGGTGGCGTGGAGTCGATCAAGGTCCGCTCCGTGCTGACCTGCGACTCGGCCGTCGGTGTCTGCGCGAAGTGCTACGGCCGTTCGCTGGCCACCGGCAAGATCGTCGACATCGGCGAGGCCGTCGGCATCATCGCGGCCCAGTCGATCGGTGAGCCCGGTACCCAGCTGACGATGCGTACCTTCCACACCGGTGGTTCCGCTTCCGCAGACGACATCACGCAGGGTCTGCCCCGCGTGCAGGAGCTGTTCGAAGCGCGTACCCCCAAGGGTGCGTCGCCGATCGCCGAGGCCGATGGCCGCATCACGATCGACGAGACCGACAAGGCCAAGAAGGTCATCCTCACGCCCGACAACGGCGACGAGCCGGTGGTCTACCCCGTCCTGAAGCGTGCGACGCTCCTGGTCGAGGACGGTCAGCACGTCGTGGTCGGCCAGCCGATCCTCGTCGGAACGCTCGACCCCAAGGAGGTCATGCGCGTGCAGGGTGCCCGCGAGGTGCAGAAGTACCTCGTCAACGGCGTCCAGGGCGTGTACCGCTCGCAGGGTGTGCCGATCCACGACAAGCACATCGAGGTCATCGTCCGACAGATGCTCCGCAAGGTCACCGTCGTCGATCACGCCGACACCGACCTGCTGCCCGGTGAGCTGGTGGACTTCAAGCGCTACCAGGCGATCAACCGCGAGGCGGTCGGCGAGGGCAAGCGTCCCGCGTCGGGTCGTCCGGAGCTGATGGGTATCACGAAGGCGTCGCTCGCGACGGAGTCGTGGCTCTCGGCCGCGTCGTTCCAGGAGACCACCCGCGTCCTCACGCAGGCGGCCATGGAGGGCAAGAGCGACCCGCTCGTCGGCCTCAAGGAGAACGTCATCATCGGAAAGCTCATCCCCGCCGGAACCGGTCTTGCGAAGTACCGCAACGTCACGGTCGAGGCGACGGAGGAAGCGAAGAGCGAGCGGTACCCCAACCGCATCTTCGCCTCGGACGGCGCGTACAGCGACGCCGACCTGAGCTATGTCGATTTCGACAGCTTCTCCACGGACGACTTCACGCCCGGCACGTACAACTGATCGAAGGGATGCCACGCCCCGGCGAGGCATCCTGATCCCGAAGGCCCCCGGCTCACGCCGGGGGCCTTCGTCGTGTCCGGCGATCGGCGCCGTCCGTGCGTGCGGCGTGTCGGGAACCGGGTGCGGCGGGGGAGTGCGCCTACCGTTGACGAGGAGGAACGCATGGCCCGTATCGGTGGACGCAGTCTGTGGCTGGCATGGCCGGCCGGGCTCTTCTGCGCGGGGGCGGTCGTGGGGCTGGGCGTGCTCGCGGCTCCCGGGGTGCCGGGAACCGTCGCGTTCATCGGCGACACTCTTCGCGCCGCCACCGGAACGCCCAGCGCGGAGGCGGCCGAACCCGTCGCGCCCGCCACCGACTGTCGGCACCTGTACTCGCAGCCGATGTGGTCGTCGCTGGTGTGGTCGCCCGAGGCGCTGCTGTCGCAGCGACGCACGCCGGCGCTGTCGACCGTCGAAGCGGTCGCCGCAGCAGGGCCAACGACGGTCGTCACGTGCCACTGGAGGGGTGTCGACGGTCGCTTCCTCGAGACGACGGTGTCGACCGTCTCGGTGGAGGGTGCTGCGGCCGCGGCCGCGACGCTGGCCGCCCAAGGGTTCTCGTGCGCGACGGCGGCCGATGCGACCCGGACCGACGTGACGCACTGCGAGCGCACCTCGGGGGACGTGAACGAGGTGCACGACCTGCGGGGCGACCGGTGGGTGTCGTCGACCCTCAGCGGATGGGAGCCGGTCGGCTACGCCGAGACCGTGGCGTCCCACGCCTTCTTCGGCGGGTGACGCCGCGCCACATCACCCGAAGATCGAGGCGATGATGCTCGCGGTGTACCCGGTGGGTGCCAGGTTCGAGTACTGCGTGTCGATCAGCACGTCGTCGCGCCAGTAGAGGGTGCGCCCGTCGTTCACCGGATAGGCGGCGTTGATCCACGTCTTCTCGCAGCGGGTGCCGGCGTCGGGGGTATAGCAGCTGAAACCCTGCGTGGCGACCAGATCGTTGAGCATGTCGAGTGCGGGCCCGCGGTTCATGCGGGAGATCGTGGTGATAAGCCCCGTCGTGTCGGCAGCGGGGTCGCGCCAGATGCACGTGATCGAGCCGTCCGGCTGCACCCCCGAGGGGCCGAGCGATGGGTCGTTCAGCGGGATGGTGCCGAGCTGGGCGAGGACGTCGGCCGAGAGCATGGCCTTGCAGTCGGCCGGGAGCCGCACCTCGGTGGGTGCCCGCGAGAACGTCGGGATGTTCGACGGGGTGGGGGAGGACGAAACGGAGACCGAGGGAGCGGGAGCCGCCTCCTCGGCAGCGGGGGCGCAGGCGGTCAACGCGAGCAGGGCGGCACCCGCGAGCGCCGCGGGGACGGCCGGACGGAGCGGGCGACGGGGCATGGGAACACCCTAAGCCGAGGTTCCGACACGGTCGAGACGCATTCCCCCGGCACGCCTGCGCGGCGCGTCGCCCCCGGCGGGATAGCCTGACGCCGCAATCACCGCGTGAGGAGACCCCCATGAGCGACAACACGTCGGGCAGCGACCGCGTCGCTGCACGGACGGATTCGTACGGCGACCCCGTCATCGAACCCCAGGAGGACGCGCACGACGTCGTCGGACGGGCCCACGAGGGTCTCGCCGACGCCGAGGCCGCCCGTCGCGACGCCGTCGACCCGCAGACGGCCGACGCCGCCTGGCACGAGCGCGAACAGCACGAGCGCGAGGAAGCCGCCGCGGTCTCCGATCGCCGTGACCACACCGCTCCGGTCGTTCACGACGCCTCGCCCGTCGAACCGCAGACGACCCCGGCCGCCACTCCCGCGTCCTCGTCGGTCGATCTCGACGACGAAGACGCGCGCTGGGCCGCCTACGCCGCTTCGGCCGAGCCGGAGCATCAGACCGCGTCGCCCACCCGTGACGACGAGGACGCACGCACCACGGTCTCGCCGGTGGCCGCGACGGCCGCCGCAGCCGGAACGGGTGCCGCGGTCGCCGGTGCCGGCACCGCCGCATCGACTTCCGTGTCCGATGAGCCCACCCGTGCGTTCGGCACCCCGCAGCCCATCTTCGTGCAGGCGCCCGAGGCGCCTCGGCCGCGCGGCAACCGCGGCGCCGCCGGCGCCATCGGCCTGCTCGCGGCCCTCGCCTTCGCGGTGCTGTACCTCGCCGCCACTCTCGGCCTGCAGCTGCTCACCGACGGCCTGCAGATCGCAGAGATCGGCTCCGCGGCTCTGTCGGCGCTCACCACCTGGGGCCTGTGGGTGCCGACCGTCGCGTTCTTCTTCGGCTTCTGGTTCCTCGGTGCGCTGATCAACCGCGGTCGCTGGGGTCACTGGGTGGTGTGGGGTTTGGTCGTCGGGGTCGTCGCCTGGGTCGGGCACCTGCTCGGTGTGCTCATCGCCGCACCGTTCTGGATGATCACCGGGAGCGAATCGGTCGACCTGCTGCTGAACAACGTGCTCGCTCCGCTGGCGATCGTCGCTTTCGTGCTCGGCCGTGAGCTGACCATCTGGTTCGGAGCGTGGGTGGCCGCCCGCGGTCGACGCGTCACCGAGCTCAACGCCGAGGCGCAGCGCGAGTACGAGCGCACCCTCGAAGCCGGACCGCAGCTGTCGCAGCGCTGAGACGGATGCCATGACGAATGAGCCGCGACCNCGGTCGCGGTCGTTTTCGCCTCCGTCGTCTTCATCGCGCTCTCGATCGCTGCGCTCGGGGTGGTGAGTCTCGTCCTCGACGCCGACGTCATCCCGGTGCGAGGTCTCGGCGCGGTGCCGGGCGTGATCGGACAGGTGGTCGCCCTCGGCTCCTTCGCGGGCGTCCTCCTGTGGGGCCTGCGGGCCGTTCCGCCGAGCTTCCTCACCGCCGTTCCCTGCGCGATCGCGGCGTACGTCGGCGAGATCGTCGGGGTCGTGGTCGGTGCTCTCGTCAGCGGTGCCGATCCGGCACGCGGTGTCGCTGCGGCCGGCAGCGTGGCCGTCGGCTTCGCCGGTCCGGTCATCGCGGCGGTGGGCCTCCTGGCGGCGCTCTTCGGGGTCCTCCTGGTGCGCGCGCGTACGAGCGGACCGCGGTGGACGTGGGAGGACGACGACGACGCGGCCTGAGGCACGGCATCCGGGTGCCCGGGATGCTCCTGACGCGCGGGGCCGTGGCGTCCGCGAATTCCCGGGCGTGTCGGGCTAGCGTAGGAGCGTGGAGCGGTCGCTCGAGAGCCAGGTCGGTCAGGCGGTGGACGCCTGGCTGCGTTGGCTGCCCCGGTGGGAGCCGGCGAACCATCGCGGACGCGTCGCCCCGTGCCGCCGGTGCTTCGGTTCACCGGTGCTCTCGGCCGCCGGATTGGGATCGGACGTGCCGCACGGCGTGCAGCACGGGCTCTCCACCCGCGTGAAGGGCATCGTCGACCACGCCGTCGCCGACTACACCGCCCGCAACCTCCCCATGCTGCAGGCCGAACTCGACCAGCAGTCCGAGCGCAACCGGCGTCGTTCGTACCGCCCCTCAGAGGGCCTCGAGCCCGAGTTCGAGGGGGTGCCGCTCGATCCCGATCCCGAGCCCGGATCGCCGTTCCTGTTCACCCTGACCGGGCTGGCCGCCGAGGAGGATGCCGAACTCCCGGCCCTTCCCCCGCTTTCGGATGCCGCCAAGGCCGCGCTGCGTCAAGAGGTCGGGCTGGCCGACGATTACGCGAACATGATCGGTCGCGAGGTGTGCTCGATCCTGCTCCACCACCGCCTGCGCATCCAGACTGCGGTCGCGGAGTACGTCGAACCGCAGATCGCGGCTCTCCTCGACGATCTCACCCGTTCGCTGGACGCGCCCTTCGATCCCCGGGAGTCCGAGCCCCCCGCACCGTGAACCGCCTGTGTACAGACGGCGGGCGCGATCATGCTGTTTTGTTAGCATCGTCGGGTCGTTCGCCAGTGGTGTCGCGGACGCATCGTCCGGAGGGAGCTCGATGCCGCAGCGGCTCCCGTCGTCGCCGCCCATCCTGCCCGGGCTCGCGTACATCCGTCCCCTCGGTTCGGGTGGCTTCGCCGACGTCTTCCTCTACGGGCAGGACATGCCCCGCCGCGACGTCGCCGTGAAGGTCCTCCCCAGCGACGTGCGAGACGCCGACCTGCTGCGCATGTTCAACGCCGAGGCAGACGTGCTCGCTCACCTGTCGGCCCACCCGTCGATCGTCACCGTGTACCAGGCGGGGATCTCGGCCGACGGTCGGCCCTACATCGTCATGGAGTACTGTCCGGGCTCGCTCGCCCAGCGTTTCCGGGTGGAACGGATGCCGCTGGCGGAGGTGCTGTCCATCGGCGTGCGCATGGCGGGGGCGCTCGAATCAGCGCATCACGCGGGCCTCATCCATCGCGACGTCAAGCCCAGCAACATCCTCGTCACCACCTTCGGCGCCCCCGTGCTCGCCGACTTCGGCATCTCCTCGTCGCTGGTGCGGCAGGGGGCCGACGAGATGCTGGCCATGTCGGTGCCGTGGAGCGCGCCCGAGGTCGTCGCCGAGCAGACCGCGGGAACCGTGGCGAGCGAAGTGTGGAGCCTCGGGGCGACCGTGTACTCGTTGCTGGCCGGGCACAGCCCGTTCGAACGCCGCGAGAAGGGGCAGAACTCGCGAGAGCAGCTGCGCCGACGCATCGCGCGGGGGTCCTACACCGACGTCGCCCGTGCCGACGTCCCGGCAGCCCTGCAAGGCGTGCTCGCGCGGTCCATGTCGCGCAACCCCTCCGATCGATACGACAGCGCCCGCGCGTTCGGCGAGGCGTTGCAGACGGTGCAGGCCGAGATGGGCCTGCCCGCGACGCCCCTCGAGGTCCCCGCCGCGGAATGGGCCCCCGCCGCGCGCGCGGTCGACTTCGCCGACGGAATTCTGCGGGGACCGGCACGCTCGCACATCGAGCGCGAAGGCTCGCGCAAACACCGCGCCTCGTCGGGGGTCGCCGGCTACGCCCGCGACGAAGACACCGACATCGCCGCACCCGCGTCGAAGACGTTCCACCCGCTGCCCTGGGTGCTCGCGGCAGCCACGGCGGTGGCGGCCGCCGCCGTCGTCGTGGCTGCCCTCCACGCCGCGGGTGTGCTCCGATGAAGCGCAGTACCGTCGCCGGCCTGACCGCCGCCGTGGTGTCGGCCGCGCTGGTGGTGACGGCGAGCGTCGTCTGGCCCGGTCTCGACGCGCAGCAGACACCCGAGGTCGACACCTCCGTCTGGGCGCTGCAGACGGGAGAGGGTCAGCGTTACGCGCGCGTGAACACCGCCGTCGGCGAGCTCGACACCGTCCGCGCGGCCGGGAACCCGAGCCAAGTTGCCCAGTCCGGCGACGGCGCGTACCTCTTCACCGACAGCTACAGCAAGCTCACGCGCATCGACGAGGCGCTCCCGGTCGATCTGCAGGAGGAACAGCTGCATGCCGCCCCCGACACGCCGCCGGGAACCACCTCCGTCGTCACGGCGGGCGACTACGTGGTCTACCGCACCGATGCCGGGACGCTCTTCGCCGGGCGACTGAGCCGCGCCGGCCAGGCGGCCGTCGAGCTCGACCCTTTCGACGCCGAGGGTGACGACGACGCGACCGCCTACTCGGCCGATGCCGTCGCCCTCGATGAGCGGGGGATGCTGTTCGCCTACTCCTCGGCCGACTCGTCGGTGCTGCGCTACGACATCGAATCCGACGAGGTCAGGGGGCGCGACGACCTCGACGCCGACATCACGTCGCCCGTCATCTCGGCAGCCGGCGACACCTGGGTCCTCGTCGACACCGACGCCGGTCGCGCCTGGATCCGCGGCGGCGAACCCGTCGACATCGATACCGGCGAGCAGGTCGTCGTGGGCGATGCAGACCCCGCGGCCCGTGCCGTCTACGTGGCCGACGACCGATCGCTCTGGACGATTCCCACCGACGGCTCCGCTCCCCGTCGCGAGATGGGCGGCGGCGGCAACGTGCTGGGGCAGCCGGCACGGCCGGTCTGGCACCAGGGGGTCGCCTACGCGGCATGGCTGCTCCCGGGTGAGGCGCGCGGCACGCTGTGGAGATCGGACCAGGGCGAGACCGGTCTCGACTACGGCGGGGCGTCGATGCCCGACCAGCGCCGACCGGTCTTCGTCGCCACCGCGCACGCGGTCATCCTGAACGAGACGCGCACGGGCTGGGTGTGGACGGTGCCCGACGGCTCGCTCGTCGCGTCGAGCCAGAACTGGTCGCTGGACGACCGGACCGAGCAGACCGCGGTTCAGAGCGAGGAGCAGCTCAGCGTCGTACTCGATCCGAAGCCGCCGATCGCCGAACCGGATTCGTTCGGCGTGCGTCCGGGGCGGCTCGTCACGCTTCCGGTCCTGCTGAACGACCACGACCCCAACGAGGACGTGCTCAGCATCGTCGGAGAGAGCGTTACGGGCCTGGATCCCGGCTTCGGAACCCTTTCATTGACCGACTCCGCACAGCGGCTCGTCGTGCGGGTGTCGCCGACCGCCGCGGGCAGTGCGACCTTCACCTATGCGGTGACCGACGGCACCGCGGCAGACGGGTTGACGTCCACTCCCACCACGGTGACGCTCGCCGCGTCGCCGGCCGACGCGAACGCGGCGCCGGTGTGGTGCGGCGTCACGGCATGCCTGCAGCCCTGGCCCACCCCCGAGGTCGCCCGCGGGGGCACCGTCACCGTTCCGGCCCTCTCCGGGTGGGTGGATCCCGACGGCGACCCGCTCCTGCTGCTCTCGGTCGAGAACCCGGGCGGCATCGGCACCGTCGCTGCGACCCCCGGCGGCGACATCGTCTACCAGCACGCCGACGACGGTTCCGGCGGCGAGCAGAACGTCGAACTCGATGTCACCGTCGCCGACACCCGCGGGGCGACGACCACGAAACCCCTCGTCGTCCGCGTGGCGCCCGACCCGGCGCTCTCGGTTCAGTCCTTCGCCGTCGTCGACACCGTGGATTCGTCGATCTCGATCGACGTCGGCCCCCACGTCACCGGCACCGCGGGCGACATCTCGCTCGCCTCCGTCCGCGTCCTCGATGGCGCGGCGGCGACCGCCACGGTCATCGGCGGCAGCACCGCCTTCGAACTCACGGCGGCCCAACCGGGCGTCTACCGCGTCGATTTCACCGTCAACGGGGGAGGTCGCGACGCCAACGGGACGGCGCGTGTCACTCTGCTCCCCGCCGATGCCCCGGCGCAGTTGTCGACCGCTCCGGTGGTGGCCTTCGTCCGCCCGCAAGAAGACGCGACCCTCGACGTCTTCCGTGCCGTCTCGAACCCCACGGGCCGGGTGCTGCTTCTGAGCGAGGTCGATGCCGACGCCGAAGAGGGCGCGTCGCTCACCGTCGACACCGTGGGCCAGAACGACCTCCGCGTCTCAGGGAGCACGGCCGACGGCGCGGCTGGTCTCCTCGGCACGGTGGGGTACACCGTCAGCGACGGCACCGACGACGAGGGCTCGCGCATCACGGGCGAGGCGACGGTCTACCTGCTGCCGCCGGCTCCCGAGATCGCGCCCATCGCCGTCGATGACACCGTGACCGTCCGTGCGGGTGCGCAGATCGACATCCCCGTGCTCGACAACGACATCTCGCCCGCCGGCGGGCGTCCCACGCTCGATCCCTCGAGCGTCCGGGCCACCCCCGCCGTCGACGGTCTCGCTTTCGCGTCGGGCGGTCTGCTCCGCTACCTGGCTCCGACGACGCCGGGCGCCTACGAGGTGGCGTACCGCGTCTCGACGACCGGGACGCCGTCGCTGTGGGACGAGGCGACGGTGCGCATCACCGTCCTCGGCGACGCCGCGAATCGCGCGCCGCTTCCGGGCACGCTCGAGGGGCGCGTGCTCAGCGGCGGGACGACCACGATCGACTTCGACGCCTTCGCCGTCGACCCCGACGGCGACGCCGTGACGCTCGACCGCATCGTCACGCAGCCCGAGCGGGGGACGGCATCCGTATCGCCCGACGGGGCGTCGATCCTCTACTCCTCGCTCCCCGGGGACCGCGGTCAGGTGTCTCTTCGCTATCGCGTGTCCGATCCGACGGGCGCCACCGGAGAGGGCACCGTCCGCATCGGCGTGCTGGATGCCGAGGCGAACCCGAGTCCCATCACCTTCACCGACTACGTGCAGGTGCAGGCGGGCGCCGACCGCACGGTCCGTGTCAGCCCCCTGGCGAACGACATCGATCCCACGCAGGGCCGTCTCACCCTCAGCGGTGTGCGCCCGGATCTGCCTGAGACGCTCGTCGACGGCTCCGACAACCCGGAGTACGAGCGCCTCGACGGCTTCATCGGCGCCGTCGCCGACACCGCCGTCGTCATCCGAGCGGGTGAGCAGCCGGGCACCCTGTCCTTCCTGTACGACGTGGAGTCGGACTCCGGCAACACCGGCCGCGGCCTGATCGTGGTCAAGGTCGTGCGCGAGAACGTGCCCGACTATCCCGTCGTCACCGACACGGTCCTGACGGTGGAGAACCGTGACGACTTCGTCGCGGGCGTCGACGTGATCGCCGGCAGGGCGACGTGGTCGGGTGGCGAGGTCGGCGACCTCGAGGTGGCACTGTGGGGTGACCCGGTCGACGTGCGGGCGGACGGCCGGCGCATCTCCGGCGCACTCCCGGCGACGCGCCGAGTCGTTCCGTTCGCCGTCACCGGCCGCGTGGGCGACGCCGATGTCACCACGTACGCCTTCCTCCGGGTGCCCGGCGACGACGATCTGAGCCTCTCGCTCCGACCGAACGCGGCGCAGCGCGTCGACGAACTCGCATCCGTCTCGTTCGACATGGCATCCCTGGTCGCCCTCCCTCGCCGCGCGACGCTCGAGGTCGGTGCCGACGTCACCGCCACGGGCGTCCGCGCCGAGGGGCGATGCACGGTTGCGGGGTCCGTCGTCACGTACGACGCGGGCGGCGGTTCGCCGTGGACCGACGCCTGCCGTGTCCCGGTCCGGGTCGCGGGCAGCGCGGACTGGACGGTGCTGTCGGTGCCGATCGGCGTCGTCGCCCGCGATCCTCAGCCCGAACTGCGTCCGGGCGCGCTCACCGTGGGCCCGGGGGAGACGGCCACCTTCGACCTGCGCAACATGACGTCGTGGCAGCTCGGTCGCGAAGACGCGGGGGGCGCACGCTACGCGCTGGAGTCCTCCGGCTCGGCGTTCGCGGTGTCGCTCGAGGGATCCATCGTGACCGTGACGGGCGACGACCGTGCCCTGCCCGGGACCGAGAACGCCGCGCTCGTGTCGATCACGAGCCATGAGGCGGTGGCGCCTGCCCGGCTCGTGATGCGCGTCGGCGCCGCGCCGTCCACGCTGCCCCAGGGGGGCACCACCTCGTCGCAGTGCTCCCAGGCCGCCGGAACGAGTTGCACCATCGAGGTCATCGGCTCCCCGGGTGAGGTGAACCCGCTCCCGCGCACGCCGCTCGAGGTCGTGGCGGTCAGACCGACCGCCGGCTGCACGGGAGTGAGCTTCTCCGTCGCGTCGCCGACGAGCGTGGCAGCCTCGTGGAACGCCGACACGCCGGGTGCATCGTGCAGCGCCGGTGTGACCCTCCGCGATGCCCAGGGACGCACGACGGCATCCACCCGCGACGCTCGGGTCACCCTCGACCTGCTCGGCTACCCCCGTTCGCCGGCGAGCGTCCGGCAGACCGCCTTCGCCGATGGCTCGCTGACGCTGCGCGTCGATCCGGGCGAGGCGGGACGCGCGTACCCGGGCCTCACCGGCTTCACGGTGCGCACCGGCGGCCAGACCGTCGGTCGATGCGCGTCCGACGGATCGTGCCCGCCCATCTCCGCCCCGAACGGCGAGCAGCGGGAGTACGTCGTGACCGCGGTCAACGACGTCGGGGAGTCCCGGGGGGCGGTGACCACGACCGGTTGGGCCTATCGCCCTCCCGCCCAGCCGCGCGAGCTGGCGTTCACCCCCGTGAAGACCGGCGGTGAGGGCAATGTCGCCGACCTCGTGATCAGCGGTGTCGACGGGGCGGAGACGGGGGCGCTCGAGATCTCCAGCCCGGTGGGGGAGACCGTCCGCGTCGATGTCGGACGCACGCAGGACGAGGTGCAGGTTCGTCGCTTCGTCGTGGGGTCGAACACGGCCACCAGCATCACCGTCCGCCCGATCTCGCGATTCACCCTGCCGCCCGGTCTCGGCGGAGCCGCGAACGGGAGCGAGCTCGTCGGCACCGCTCACGGCGTCGGCGTCGCGCAGAACCTCATGCTCAACCTCACCTCTCGCTCGACGGGCAATCAGCAGTCGACCGTCGTCGCCGAGGGCTCGGCCCAGCCGAATGGCACCGACGTCGAGCTGAAGTACGACATCGCCGAGGGCCGGTCCCGGTGCCAGCCGACATCCGACTCGGCGCGCGAGGAGTTCCCGAACCGCAACGACGGCGAGACGTATGACTACACGTTCTGCGTCGAAACGTTCTTCCGCGGCGAATCGTACGGAGCGGTCGGCGTCAAGCAGAGTGTGAACGTCCAGCAGAACGCCGCAGCTCCGGAGGGCTACACCTTCCGCGTCGACCCCGACGCGAGAGTCGAGGGTACGACCGCACGGTGGTTCTTCGAGCGTCGGATCGAGGCGGGCACCCCGCCGCCGCGCAACAACAAGGTCGTCTACGACAACTGGGACGCCGGTTCCTCCGTGTTCGACCGCGATCCGAACATCCTCGTCTTCTTCCAGCACGAGGTCTGGGGCACGCGGTCGCAGCCCGGCCGGGTGAAGCCGGCTCAGGGCAGCGCTCCGTACCAGGTACAGGCGACCTGGAGCATCGTCAGCTGCGAGGGCGGTGGCACGCTGCGCGCGGAGGGCACCACGAGCAACGGCGCAGGAAGCGTGACCCCTGCCTACGGGAACGTCGTGTACCGGGACGCGAGCGGGACGACGCTGCCGACGAACCCGGACGATCCCACCCGCGTCCCGATCGGTGCGACGACCGTCGACCGCGTCGGCGTCACGGTGGCCTGGTCCGACCCGGCGTGGAATCTGAACCCGAAGACCGTCGAATTCGCCGGCTCCTGCCGACCCGGCACGCCGGCCCCCTGATCCCGAGCCGTCCCGGCATCCCTCCCCTCTCAGCCAAGGAAGACGACATGACGATCACCCAGGAGCAGGCCACCTGGTTCTCCCAGACCTTCTCGCAGATCGCCGACAACGTCGAGCGCGCCGTCCTCGGCAAGCGTCACGTCGTCGAGCTCGTGCTGACGGCCATGCTCAGCGATGGTCATGTGCTGCTCGAGGACGTCCCCGGCACGGGCAAGACGTCGCTCGCGCGCGCCGTGGCGCAGTCCGTGCAGGGCACGAACACGCGCATCCAGTTCACGCCGGATCTGCTGCCGGGTGACATCACCGGAATCACCGTCTACGACCAGAAGACCGGGTCGTTCGAGTTCCACACCGGTCCGATCTTCGCCAACATCGTGCTCGCCGACGAGATCAACCGCGCGAGCCCGAAGACCCAGTCGGCACTGCTGGAGGTCATGGAAGAGGGCAGCGTCACGATCGACGGCGTCTCGCGCCAGGTGGGCGTGCCGTTCCTCGTGCTGGCGACGCAGAACCCCGTCGAGCAGGCCGGGACCTACCGCCTCCCCGAGGCGCAGCTCGACCGGTTCCTCCTGCGTACCTCCCTCGGGTATCCCGACCACGCCGCGACCGTCCGCATCCTCGACGGGGCGGCGGTCGCCACCGCGGAGTTGCGCGCCATCATCACCCCGCAGGCGCTCGTCGGCATGGCCGACCTCGCGGCGTCCGTGTACGTCGACGCGCTCGTGCTCGACTACATCGCCCGTCTCGTGGATGCCACCCGCACGGCCGACGAGGTGCGGCTCGGCGTCAGCATCCGCGGCGCCCTCGCCCTGACGCGGGCGACGCGTGCGCGCGCTGCCGCGAAGGGCCGCACGTTCGTCACACCCGACGACGTCAAAGCCCTCGCCGTCGCGGTGCTCTCGCACCGCCTGATCCTGCATCCCGAGGCCGAATTCGACGGGGTGACGCAGGAGGCCGTCATCGGTCAGGTCCTGCTCGACACGCTCCCTCCCACCCAGCGCGAGAGCGCGTGACGATGTCACGCATCCCCGCGATCCGTCCGGCGCCGGGAGGTGACGCATGCCAGACACCGGTCTCACCGAATCGCGCCTGACGAGAACGTCCGCCGGCACGTTGCGGACCGGTTCGCGCACGTCGGTCACGTCGACGTCGGTCCGACGTCAGCGCCGCATCGTGCGCGCCGTTGTGCGGGCGACGGAGCTGTGGCGGGCCGTCACCACCGCCGTCGTGACGGCCGCGCGATGGGCCGGTCGCACGGTGCGCCCGGCCGGCGCCGTCGTTGTCGCCGCCGCCACGTTCGGTCTGATCCTCGGCGTCCTGTTCGGATGGGTCGAGTGGATGGTCGCGGGGGCCGCCGCGCTCCTGCTGCTGGCCATGAGCGTGCCGTTCCTCTTCGGTGCCCGCGCCTACGACGTCGACCTCGCACTGCAGCACGATCGCGTGGTCGCCGGTCACGGGGTGACGGGGCAGATCGTGGTGCGCAACGACGGCGCGCGCGCCGCCCTGCCCGGACGACTCGACATCCCGGTGGGGCGGGGGCTGGTCGAATTCGGTGTGCCCTTCCTGCGACCGGGTCACGCCGCGACCGAGCCGCTGCAAATACCGCCGCTGCCCCGGGGCGTGGTCCGCATCGGCCCGGTGACGACCGTGCGGAGCGACCCGGTCGGACTCCTCCGGCGCGAGCACGCCTTCGACGACGTGCACGACCTGTTCGTGCACCCGCGCACCGTCGTCCTCCCCTCGACCAGCGCCGGTCTGATCCGTGACCTCGAGGGGAGCGCGACGCGTCGCCTCGTCGATGCCGACATGTCGTTCCACGCCATCCGCGAGTACGTCCCCGGCGACGCGCGCCGCCAGGTGCACTGGAAATCCACCGCCAAGACCGGGCGCCTCATGGTGCGCCAGTACGAGGAGTCCCGTCGCTCCCGCATGGCCGTCGTGCTCGCCGCGGCGACGCCGGAGTACGCCGATGCCGACGAGTACGAGCTCGCCGTCTCCGCGGCTGCCTCCCTGGGGCTGCGCGCGGTTCGCGACGCCCGAGACGTCGATGTCGTCACCGGTTCCGAAATCCCCCGCGTGGTGAAGGGGCGCCTGCGCGCGATCCGTCGACTTCCGGTGGTGTCGCCGCGGGCGATGCTCGACGGCTTCAGCGGCCTCGACCGGCACGACAACACCCTGCCCGTGGAAGACGTCTGCCGCGTGGCATCCGAGGCGGGCGAACGCGTGTCGATCGCGTTCGTCGTCGTGGGTTCGGCTGTGCCCCTGGCACGCCTGCGGCACGCGGCCCTCGCGTTCCCCGTCGACACCGCCGTGGCGGCCGTGATCTGCGACGAACGCGCGCACCCGCGCATGCAGAGCGTGGCGGGTCTGTCGGTGCTGACCATTGGTACGCTCGACGACCTGTCGGGGCTGCTGGTGCGGGGAGCGGCCTCGTGAGCGTGCGCCGTGGTGCGCTCGCGGCGGCGCGCGGTCGTGAGCCGTCGGCGACGCCCCGGCTGGTCGCCGGTGCCATCTACACCGCGGTGTGCGTCGTCCTCGCCGCGATCGCCGCGTGGCCGGTGTACGCGACGGGGCCGTTCCTCCTGCTCGTCGTGGTCGCCGCCGTCGTCGCGGCCGGCGTCGTCGCCCTCGTCTCCCGGCGAGCCGGGGGAGGGTGGGCGCTCACGGCCGCGCTCGCCGTGGCCTTCGCCGTGCTCGCCCTTCCTCTGGCGGTACCGTCGCGGATGACCTCGGTCCCCGAGGTGGTGAGAGGCCTCGGCGAGGCCCTCGCCGGCGTCGTCGTCGCGTGGAAAGATCTCGTCACTGTCGACCTGCCGGTCGGGGCCTACCGCAACCTGCTGGTCCCGGCGCTCATCGTCTTCCTCGTGGGCACGGCGCTCACGCTCGCACTCTCGATCCGCTCCGACCGTCGAGCACTCGTCGCCGTGATCCCGGGCTCGGCCATGACCGGGTTCGGGCTGTTCTTCGGCCGCACCGCGACGAGCTCAGCGCTGTCGATCGGGCCGCTCGAGGTCGCGGCGCCGGTCGAGACGGCGGTCGGGCTCGGCGCGCTCCTCGCCGCGGTGCTGTGGCTGGCCTGGCGCGCCCATGACGAGCGTGTTCGTGCCCTCTCACGGGCGAGCGCCGGCTCCGCCGTGACCGTCGGGAGGGGGCCGTCGCTCGCCGAGCGGCGACGCGCAGCCCTCGGCGTCGTCATGCTCGCCGTCGCGGTGATCGTGACCGTGGCCGTCGTGCCCTCGGCGGCGCGTGATGCCGACCGTCGCGTCCTGCGCTCGGCGACCGGCCCCGAGCTGCAGATCGCCGAAGCGGTGAGCCCCCTCGCCGCCTACCGTGCCCTGTTCTCCGACGCCCGCTCCGACGACGTGCTGTTCCGGGTCACGAGCCCCGGAGACGCGGAAGCCGAGGGGCTCCCGGAGCGCATCCGCATCGCCACCCTCGACACGTACGACGGCGAGATCTTCCGTGCGTCCGGTGATGCGGGGGGAGGCTTCGTCCGGCTGCCGTCCTCCCGCGACGCCGGTGACGGCCGTGCGGTCGGCGCCGACGTCGAGATCGTGGACCTCGGGGGACTGTGGATGCCGACGGCAGGGCGTCTGTCGGGGGTGACGTTCGACGGCGATCGTCGCACGCTGCTCGCCGACCGGTTCTACTACAGCGCCGACGCGCAGGCCGGAGTGCAGATCGCCGACGGCGGCTTGCGCCCGGGCGACCGGTACCGCCTCGACGGCGTGGAGCCCGCGGCCGACGATCTCGCTTCGCTCTCGCCTCCCGGCGACACCGCCGGGACGGCGGGCGGCGACAACCTCCGCCGGTGGGTGGCGCAGAACGCCTCGGGATCGGGTGGGGCGGCGCTGCAGGGGCTCGTGCAGCTGCTCCGCGAGCGAGGCTATCTCAGCCACAGCCTCGCCCTCGAGGGATCCGCCCCGCCGAGCTGGACGGCGGACCTGCCCGGTTATCGACTTCAGCCGAGCGCATCCGGTCACTCGATCGCACGGATCGACCGCATGTTCGAGCGGCTGCTGAAGCGCGAAGACGATCCACGCGCCCTCGCCTCCGACAACTTCGTCGCCGCGATCGGCGACGACGAGCAGTTCTCGGTGGCGACGGCGCTCATCGCCCACGAACTGGGTTTCCCCGCCCGCGTCGTGGTGGGTGCCCGCGTGAGCTCCACCGACACCTCCCTCTCGACCTGCGATGCGGGGGAGTGCCGGGCGCGCGACGTGACGGCGTGGACCGAGGTGCAGGGCTCCGACGGTGGCTGGACGCCGATCGACGTGACACCGCAGTGGGAGAAGTCGCCGAGCCTGGAGGTCACCCAGCAGCAGGACCCGGAGAACGTCACCGAGGTCAGGCCCGACACCGTCGAAGAGGTCGTCCCGCCCGAGCCGGTGCAGGAAGACGATGCGCTCGATGACGACGAGCGTGCCGACGCCGGTGTCGATCTCGCTTGGCTGTGGGCCCTGGCGCGGGTCGTCGGCATCGTGCTGCTCCTGTTCCTCATCGTGTTCGGGCCGTTCCTGACGGTCGTCGTCGCGAAGCTGCTGCGTCGGCGCGGCCGTCGGCTCGACCCCGACCCGCGCTCGGCCATCGCCGGCGGCTGGGACGAGTACGTCGACACCGCCCTCGATTCCCGGCGTGCCCTGCCCCGCGCGCCGACGCGTCGTGAGGTCGCCGAGGTGCTGGCGACCGCGGGCGGAATCCGTCTGGCCGACGATGCGGATCGGGCCGTATTCTCGCCGGCTGCGGTGACCGCTTCCGAGGCCGCGGCCTTCTGGCGCATCGTCGACGAGGAACGGCGTGCCCTTCGGAGCCGCCAGAGCATGTGGCAGCGGGTCTGCTCGGCCCTATCGTTGAGATCGTTCCTGGGGTTCCTCGCCCCGGGCCGTCGGCGGCGAAGGCCACCGCACCGCGATGAGAGGGGGAGGCGTTCCACCGTCCAGGCGGAGCGCGACACGACATGACCGATTCGACGATGGTGACTCTCGGGATGACGTCGTTCGCGCTCGTCGTCGTGCTCTACGTGTGGTTCGCGTTGGCCCTGGCTGCGATGTTCCGCAAGATGGGTGAGCCGGCGTGGAAGGCCTGGGTTCCGGTCCTGAACCTCGCTACCGTGCTCCAGCGGGGCGACTTCTCGCCCTGGCTGGTGCTGTTGAACGTCGTGCCGCTGTTCGGCGGGATCGCCTTCTTCATCGTCTTCGTCGTCGCCGTCCACCGCATCACGGCGGTCTTCGGCGGCGGTACCGGCCTCACGGTGGTGGGTGCGCTGTTCCCGATCGTGTGGGCCAGCATCCTCGGGTGGGGCTCGGCGCGCTGGTCGGGTCGTGAGGGCGCCGGTCGTGTCGAGGAACGCTCCGGTCCGTTCCGGCGAGGCAACGACGACGCGCCGGCGTACGTCCCGCTCGTGGGCGGCTGGATTCCGGACGTCGAGGGAGCATCGGACGCGCCGGGTTCGGCGCGGAGCCGGTGGACTCCGGATGTCTCAGGCGCATCGAACGCGCCGAATTCGGCGCGGAGTCGATGGACCCCGGATGCCGCCGACGCGGAGGGTGCGCCGGGGTCGAAGCGCGACGGCGCACCCTCGGTACCCTTCTCCGAACCAGTCGTGATGCCCTTCGCGGCGCCCTCGGTGTCGCTGGCCGATGCGGTTCCCTCGCCCGCCGATTGGTCGCCCCCGGCGGATCCGGCGCCCGCGGTCTCGCCCGACCGCGACCGCCGCGACGACGATGCACGTGTCGGGCGAGCCGAGGCGGCGCCCGACTCATCGGTGTCCGAGGTTCTCGACGCGTTGCGTCACGACCCCCGTCGCGGCTCGGGCGGTCTCCGACGCGGTCTCGCCGTGGATGCGCTCCAGGGCATGTTGGACCCCCGCGTCGACAGGACACGTGCCACCCCCGAGGATGCGCGGGGCACCGCGGCCGACCCGATCCTCGGCGAAGCCGTCGAAGACCACGAATCCCTCGCGTCGCCGAGACGCGATCAGCCTGCGAGCGACGGAGGGACGGGCGCGGATGCCGAGCCGCCCGTCGCCCCGTGGGTCAGCCCCTCCCGGCGCTCGCAGCGATCGGGCGGCGAGCCCACGGTGCCGATCGCCGACGTTCCCCTCACGCGCCCCTCGCCCGAGTCCGTGGCCGTCTCGCACCCGTCGGCCGTCTCGCCCGGTGAGGAGTTCCCCGAGCTGTCCGAGGCGATCTCGGCGGTCTCCGAGCTTCCGGAGGCGGGGTCTCCGCGGTCCGCCCGCACGGCGGTGTCGACCCTGTTCACGCAGTCCGAGTTGCCCGCGATCGCCGACGACGAGGATGCGGACGCACTCGATCGCACTGTCGTGACGCGTCGCAAACGCATTCCGTGGACGCTGGTGCCGCCCGCGGGCGCGCCGATCGCGCTGACGTCGGGGGTCGTCATCCTCGGACGACGTCCGGGACCGGATGCCGACCACCCGGACGCGCAGCTCATCGCGATCTCGGATGAGACGCGGACGGTCTCCAAGACCCACGCACGCCTCCAATTGCGCGGAGAGGTCTGGTATGTCACCGACCTCGACTCCACCAACGGCGTCCTGTTCGCCACGCTCATGGGCACCGAGGTCGAGGCGCCCCGGGGGGAGGAGATCGAGGCCGGTGAACGGTTCTTCCTCGGCGACGCGGAGGTGCGGTTGACGCGGAGCGATACGTGAACGGTCCCGACGAGCACGACGACGGCCCCGACGACGTCACCCTGTGGTCCGGACGTCTGCGGGCCTGGCCGGTCGCACCCGGCGTCGATGAGAGCGCGGACGACGACACGGTCAGCACGCGCCGAACGACGTCCGTCGGCGGCGCCGCGTCGTCCCCTGCCGCTTCGCGCCATGACCTGCCGCTCGTGCCGGCCACTCTCCCCGACGATCGGGCCCCGCATGCGCCTCCCGACGTCGCCGCGCCGCTTGCGATCGAGGACGTCACGGCGCGGCAGGAGATCGACGACATCACGGCGCCGCGGGCACCCGACCAGGTCACGATGCGGGCCGCGCTCCTCGACGTCACGGCGCCGTCCGGGCCGGACGACGTCACGGCGCCGACGCGCTCGCGCGCGGCACAGGCCGGGGCGGGGCGGTCCCGGACGGGGGATCCGTCGGCGATCCCCGACGCGATCGACGATGATCCCCCCGCGTCCGTGGTCGACACCTCGACGGCCCCGCGCGCGGGTATCGAGCCCCGTCTGACCGCATCCGTCGCCGACACCGCGGCCGATGCCCGCCCCCGCGGCATCCGGCCGCCCGTCCCCGTCGTTCACGGCGAACCGCCGGTCGGGCGCGAGGCCCGATCGCCGGTCGCGCTGCAGCGGGAGGCTTACGCGCCGCGCGTCGACGAGCCCGCGAGGGTGGCGCGGGCTTCCACCGTCGGGACGGCCCGGTCGGGCGACGCGGCGCTCGTCCACCCGCGGCGTGGGCCGAGCCGGGCACGCCTCGCGGTTCTGACGGCCGCGGTCGTCGCCGTCGTCGTGCTCGCAGCGGTCGGCGTCGCGCTCCTGTTCGCCTAGGGTGCGGCATCCGGCGCCGTCGGGTGCCGCCGCTCTCGCGAATGTTTGCCGCACCCCCGCAGAGCGCGTATCATTGACCGGGTGTGCGTTCACGCGCGCCGTGCGTCATGCCCTCGGGCGTGCCACGCGGATCAACGCTCGCACCATCTCAGGGATCGACCTGCGAACAGGTCGCCCCCACGGCATATCCACCATGAATCGCGCCAGATCATTCTGTCGCGGGGTGGATCACACGTGAGCCCGACACGTCACGAATCGAAAGATGAGCGATATGCCGGGGGAGACACGACGCTGTCACCGTGCAGCACCTGGGCGAGACCGAGAGGGACCGCCCAGCCAATCAAGGAGAGAACGTGCCAACCATTCAGCAGTTGGTTCGCAAGGGCCGCTCGCCGAAGGTCTCGAAGACCAAGGCTCCCGCGCTGAAGTCGAACCCCCAGCAGGCCGGCGTGTGCACCCGCGTGTACACGACGACCCCCAAGAAGCCGAACTCGGCGATGCGCAAGGTCGCTCGTGTCAAGCTGCGCAACGGCACCGAGGTCACCGCCTACATCCCCGGCGAGGGCCACAACCTGCAGGAGCACTCGCTCGTGCTCGTCCGCGGTGGTCGCGTCAAGGACCTCCCCGGTGTCCGTTACAAGATCGTCCGCGGTGCGCTCGACACCCAGGCTGTCAAGAACCGTAAGCAGGCTCGTAGCCGCTACGGCGCGAAGAAGGGCTGACCCAGATGCCTCGTAAAGGTCCCGTCACCAAGCGCCCGGTCGTCAACGACCCGGTCTACGGTGCTCCGATCGTCAGCCAGCTCGTCAACAAGATCCTCGTCGACGGTAAGAAGTCGATCGCGGAGTCGATCGTCTACACCGCTCTCAAGGGTGTCGAGGCGAAGAACAGCCAGGATGCCGTCGCGACGCTGAAGAAGGCGCTCGACAACGTCCGCCCCACCCTCGAGGTCAAGAGCCGCCGCGTCGGTGGCTCGACCTACCAGGTGCCCGTCGAAGTCAAGCCGCACCGCGCGAACACCCTCGCGCTGCGCTGGCTCGTGAGCTACGCCAAGGGTCGTCGTGAGAAGACGATGACCGAGCGTCTGCAGAACGAGATCCTCGACGCCTCGAACGGCCTCGGTGCCGCGGTCAAGCGCCGCGAAGACACCCACAAGATGGCCGAGTCGAACCGCGCCTTCGCGCACTACCGCTGGTAACAGCTCCCTCTTCGACGGGCTCGGGCGGCCGACCCGGCCCGCGAGCCCGTCGAAGTTCCCACGACATCCGCCACCACACGTAAGGACATCCCGTGGCACAAGACGTGCTCACCGACCTCACCAAGGTCCGCAACATCGGCATCATGGCGCACATCGATGCCGGCAAGACGACGACGACCGAGCGCATCCTGTACTACACGGGAACCAACCACAAGATCGGCGAGACGCACGACGGCGCCTCGACGACCGACTGGATGGAGCAGGAGCAGGAGCGTGGCATCACGATCACCTCCGCTGCTGTCACGTGCTTCTGGGACAAGAACCAGATCAACATCATCGACACCCCCGGGCACGTCGACTTCACCGTCGAGGTGGAGCGCTCCCTCCGTGTGCTCGATGGCGCCGTGGCCGTCTTCGACGGCAAGGAGGGCGTCGAGCCCCAGTCCGAGACCGTCTGGCGTCAGGCCGACAAGTACAACGTCCCCCGCATCTGCTTCGTCAACAAGATGGACAAGCTCGGCGCGGACTTCTACTTCACCGTCGACACCATCATCAACAAGCTCAAGGCGAAGCCGCTCGTCATCCAGCTGCCCATCGGCGTCGAGAACGACTTCATCGGTGTCGTCGACCTCGTCGAGATGCGCGCGCTGGTCTGGGCCGGTGACGCCAAGGGTGATGTCACCATGGGTGCCAAGTACGACATCCAGGAGATCCCGGCCGACATGGCCGACGTCGTCGCGAAGTACCGCGAAGAGCTCCTCGAGACGGTCGCCGAGACCGACGAGGAGCTTCTCGAGAAGCACTTCGGTGGCGAAGAGCTGACCGTCGCCGAGATCAAGGCTGCCATCCGCAAGCTGACGGTCAACTCCGACATCTACCCCGTGCTCTGCGGCTCGGCGTTCAAGAACCGCGGTGTCCAGCCCATGCTCGACGCCGTCATCGACTACCTGCCGTCGCCCCTCGACGTGCCGGCCATCGAGGCGCACGACCCGAAGAACGAAGAGACGATCATCGAGCGGCACGCCGATCGTGAAGAGCCCTTCACCGCGCTGGCCTTCAAGATCGTCACGCACCCCTTCTTCGGTCGTCTGACCTACATCCGCGTGTACTCCGGTCACCTGGACTCGGGCGCGCAGATCGTCAACTCGACGAAGTCCAAGAAGGAGCGCATCGGGAAGATCTTCCAGATGTACGCCAACAAGGAGAACCCGGTTCCCTCGGTCACGGCCGGCCACATCTACGCGGTGATCGGCCTGAAGGACACCACGACCGGCGACACCCTCTGCGACGCGCAGAACCAGGTCGTCCTCGAGTCGATGACGTTCCCCGAGCCCGTCATCGAGGTCGCGATCGAGCCCAAGACCAAGGCCGACCAGGAGAAGCTGGGTCTGGCGATCCAGAAGCTCGCCGAAGAAGACCCGACGTTCCGTGTCGAGCAGAACAACGACACCGGTCAGACCGTCATCAAGGGCATGGGCGAGCTGCACCTCGACATCCTCGTGGACCGCATGAAGCGCGAGTTCAAGGTCGAGGCCAACGTCGGCAAGCCGCAGGTCGCGTACCGCGAGACGATCAAGAAGACCGTCGAGCGCCACGACTACACCCACAAGAAGCAGACCGGTGGGTCGGGTCAGTTCGCCAAGATCCAGTTCGCGCTCGAGCCCCTCGAGGTCACGGCCGACAAGATCTACGAGTTCGAGAACAAGGTCAGCGGTGGTCGCATCCCCCGCGAGTACATCGGACCCACCGACCAGGGCTTCCAGGACGCCATGAACGTCGGCGTGCTCGCCGGCTACCCCATGGTGGGCGTCAAGGCGATCCTCCTCGACGGCGCGTCGCACGACGTCGACTCCTCGGAGATGGCGTTCAAGATCGCCGGCTCCATGGGCTTCAAGGAAGCGATCCGCAAGGCGAACCCCGTCATCCTCGAGCCGCTCATGTCGGTCGAGGTGCGCACCCCCGAGGAGTACATGGGCGACGTCATCGGCGACCTGAACTCGCGTCGCGGGCAGATCCAGTCGATGGAAGACGCTCAGGGTGTCAAGGTCGTGCGGGCGCTCGTGCCGCTGTCCGAGATGTTCGGCTACATCGGCGACCTGCGGTCGAAGACGTCGGGCCGTGCCGTGTACTCGATGGAGTTCGACAGCTACGCCGAGGTTCCTCGCGCTGTGGCCGACGAGATCGTCCAGAAGAACAAGGGCGAATAACACCGCTCTCATGGATGCCGGGAACCTGGTTCCCCCGGGTTCCCGGCATCCACTCAAACTGAATACCGACTCTCTAGTAATCTGAGAACCATCCCCGCGAAGAACCGGTCGCAATCCAGTGCCCGAGACCTCGCAACCAACGTCCTGAGGAGGACCCAGTGGCTAAGGCCAAGTTCGAGCGGACCAAGCCGCACGTGAACATCGGAACGATCGGTCACGTCGACCACGGCAAGACCACGCTCACCGCTGCCATCTCGAAGGTGCTCGCCGACAAGTTCCCGTCGGCCACCAACGTTCAGCGTGACTTCGCGTCGATCGACTCGGCGCCCGAAGAGCGTCAGCGTGGTATCACGATCAACATCTCGCACGTCGAGTACGAGACCCCCAAGCGTCACTACGCTCACGTCGACGCGCCCGGCCACGCCGACTACATCAAGAACATGATCACCGGTGCCGCTCAGATGGACGGCGCGATCCTCGTGGTCGCCGCCACCGACGGCCCGATGGCTCAGACCCGTGAGCACGTTCTGCTCGCCAAGCAGGTCGGTGTGCCCTACCTGCTCGTCGCGCTGAACAAGAGCGACATGGTCGACGACGAGGAGATCCTGGAGCTCGTCGAGCTCGAGGTCCGCGAGCTCCTGTCGTCGCAGGACTTCGACGGCGACAACGCCCCCGTCGTCCGCGTCTCGGGCCTGAAGGCTCTCGAGGGTGACGAGCAGTGGGTCAACGCCATCGTCGAGCTCATGGAAGCCGTCGACGAGTCGATCCCCGACCCGGTGCGTGACAAGGACAAGCCGTTCCTCATGCCCATCGAGGACGTCTTCACCATCACCGGCCGTGGCACGGTCGTCACGGGCCGCGCCGAGCGCGGTACCCTCGGCATCAACTCCGAGGTCGAGATCGTCGGCATCCGCCCGACGCAGAAGACCACGGTCACCGGTATCGAGATGTTCCACAAGCAGCTCGACGAGGCCTGGGCCGGCGAGAACTGTGGTCTGCTCCTGCGCGGCACCAAGCGTGACGACGTCGAGCGCGGCCAGGTCGTCGTGAAGCCCGGTTCGGTCACCCCCCACACCAACTTCGAGGGCACGGCGTACATCCTGTCCAAGGAAGAGGGCGGCCGCCACAACCCGTTCTTCACGAACTACCGCCCGCAGTTCTACTTCCGTACCACCGACGTGACCGGCGTCATCACGCTGCCCGAGGGCACCGAGATGGTCATGCCCGGTGACACCACCGAAATGTCGGTCGAGCTGATCCAGCCGATCGCCATGGAAGAGGGCCTCGGCTACGCGATCCGTGAGGGTGGCCGCACCGTCGGCGCCGGCACGGTCACGAAGATCGTCAAGTAAGTCCTAGCGACTTCACTCGGCACAGGCCGGGCCTTCGGGCCCGGCCTTTGTCGTTCCCGGGTGACGCCGGAAGTCCGGGGCTACCGCTGGCGCTCCTCCGCGCTTCACAATGAACGGGAGGTCGACGCTCTGGTCGACCCGGTCACGAGGGAGACGTAATGAGCGGCGTGGACGACATCATCGCGAAGGGCAAGAAGCTCCTCGACGACAACCGGGACAAGATCGAAGAGGCGCTCAAGAGTGAGAAGGCCGAAGAGGTCAGCGACAAGGTGCTCGACGGAGCGGCGGATGCGATCAAGAAGATCGTGCCGGCCGATCAGCACGCCAAGGTCGACGAGGTGCGGGCCAACGTCGACAAGAACATCGGCAACGCCTGAGTCCGTTCCCCGACGGCGCTGTTCCCGGACGGGAGCGGCGCCGTCGGCGTTCCCGCCCCGGATTCTGGGGAAACGCCGCACGCGACACGCCCGGGTTTGCGACACGCCCGGCGCGTCCGTAGACTAGACCAGTTCCACATTCCGGCGTGCGCTCGGCGCGCGCCAGGATCACTGTCTCGGCAGTGCACAGGCGGCGCGAGAGCGCAGGGTCCTGGGCCGCGGGCAGCAGAACACACACCGAACCCCTTCATCCCCCACGGGATTCGCGCGCATGCGCGCGAGGGGCGGGCCGGATGCCGAGAGGCGTCCGGTTTGACAGCTGAACAGCGGTGCAGCATCTCTCGCGTGAGCGAGGGGAAGTGCCAGGGTGCGTCAGCACCACCGTGCGTCCAATGCCCCAGGTCGGGTAAGACGCGAGAAAGAGAGAGAGCAGACAATGGCGGGACAGAAGATCCGCATTCGCCTGAAGTCGTACGACCACGCCGGGCTGGACTCGTCGGCGCGCAAGATCGTCGACACCGTGACCCGTGCCGGCGCCACCGTGGTGGGCCCGGTTCCCCTTCCGACCGAGAAGAACGTCGTGTGCGTCATCCGGTCGCCCCACAAGTACAAGGACAGCCGCGAGCACTTCGAGATGCGCACCCACAAGCGCCTCATCGACATCATCGACCCGACGCCCAAGGCCGTCGACTCGCTGATGCGTCTCGACCTCCCGGCCGATGTCAACATCGAGATCAAGCTCTGAGGTTCGACATGGCTGACATCAACTCCAAGATCTCCAAGGGCCTCCTCGGCACCAAGCTCGGCATGACCCAGGTGTGGGACGAGAACGGCAAGCTCGTTCCCGTCACCGTCATCGAGGTCGCGCCGAACGTCGTGACCCAGCTGCGCTCGCTCGAGAAGGACGGCTACAACGCCGTTCAGATCGGCTACGGCCAGATCGACCCCCGCAAGGTGAACAAGCCCCTGACGGCTCACTTCGACGCCGCCGGTGTCACCCCGCGTCGCCACCTCACCGAGGTTCGCACCGCGGATGCCGCCGACTACTCGCTGGGCCAGGAGCTCACCGTCGACGGCCTGTTCGAAGCCGGCCAGCTGGTCGACGTCGTCGGCACCAGCAAGGGCAAGGGCACCGCCGGTGTCATGAAGCGTCACAACTTCAAGGGTGTCTCCGCCTCGCACGGTTCGCACCGCAACCACCGCAAGCCCGGTTCGATCGGCGCATCGTCGACCCCGAGCCGCGTCTTCAAGGGCATGCGCATGGCCGGCCGTATGGGTGGCGAGCGCGTGACCGTCCTCAACCTCACGGTGCACGCCGTCGACGCCGAGAAGGGACTCATGCTCGTCAAGGGCGCCGTCCCCGGCGCCCGTGGCCGCATCGTCTACGTCCGCAACGCAGTGAAGGGTGCCTGAACATGGCTGACTCGATTCTCGCGCTCGACGTCGTGAAGGCCGATGGCAAGAAGGCAGGCTCCGTCGAGCTGCCCGCCGCGCTCTTCGACGTCAAGACGAACATCCCCCTCATTCACCAGGTCGTCGTGGCGCAGCGCGCCGCGGCTCGCCAGGGCACGCACTCGACGAAGCGTCGCGGCGAGGTCTCGGGTGCGGGCCGCAAGCCCTTCAAGCAGAAGGGCACCGGTAACGCCCGTCAGGGTTCGATCCGCGCGCCGCACATGACCGGTGGTGGCATCGTCCACGGCCCCAAGCCCCGCGACTACAGCCAGCGCACCCCGAAGAAGATGATCGCCGCCGCGCTCCTGGGCGCGCTGAGCGATCGTGCTCGTGGGCAGCGTCTGCACATCGTCGACAGCTTCGCCATCGAGGGCGCGCCCTCGACCAAGGCCGCTGCCACCGCGCTGAAGGCCCTCGGTGCCGTCAAGAACGTCCTCGTGGTCATCGACCGCGACGACGAGCTGACGATCAAGAGCGTGCGCAACCTCGCGTACGTCCACGTGCTGACCGTCGGCCAGCTGAACACCTACGACGTCATCGTCTCCGACGACGTCGTCTTCACCAAGGCCGCCTACGACACGTTCGTCGCGTCGAAGGCTGCGCCCACCGAGGAGGTCTCGGCATGACCACCGTCAACAAGGACCCGCGCGACATCATCCTGAAGCCGGTCGTCTCCGAGAAGAGCTACTCGCTCATCGACGAGGGCAAGTACACCTTCCTGGTGGACCCCCGCGCGTCGAAGACCGAGATCAAGCTCGCGATCGAGAAGATCTTCAGCGTCAAGGTGGCCTCGGTCAACACGATCAACCGCGTGGGCAAGGCCCGTCGCACCCGCTTCGGCATCGGCAAGCGCAAGGACACCAAGCGCGCCATCGTCTCGCTGAAGTCGGGCACCATCGACATCTTCACGTCTGTCGGCTGACGGTCGGGATAGAGGACAAGAACAATGGCTATTCGCAAGTACAAGCCCACGACCCCCGGTCGCCGCGGCTCGTCGGTGGCCGACTTCGCCGAGATCACCCGATCGACGCCTGAGAAGTCGCTGCTGCGCCCGCTGTCGAAGACCGGTGGCCGCAACAACCAGGGCCGCATCACCACGCGCCACATCGGTGGCGGTCACAAGCGTCAGTACCGCCTGATCGACTTCCGTCGTAACGACAAAGACGGTATCGACGCCAAGGTCGCTCACATCGAGTACGACCCCAACCGCACCGCGCGCATCGCGCTCCTGCACTACGCGGACGGCGAGAAGCGCTACATCCTCGCTCCCGCGAAGCTGTCGCAGGGCGACGTCGTCGAGTCGGGTGCCGGCGCGGACATCAAGCCCGGCAACAACCTGCCGCTGCGCAACATCCCCACCGGTACCGTCATCCACGCGATCGAGCTGCGTCCCGGCGGCGGCGCGAAGATGGCCCGTTCGGCCGGCGCATCCGTGCGTCTGGTCGCCAAGGACGGCCCGTACGCGCAGCTGCGTCTGCCCTCCGGCGAGATCCGCAACGTCGACGTGCGCTGCCGCGCCACGATCGGCGAGGTCGGCAACGCCGAGCAGTCGAACATCAACTGGGGCAAGGCCGGCCGCATGCGCTGGAAGGGCGTCCGCCCGACCGTGCGTGGTGTCGCCATGAACCCGGTCGACCACCCGCACGGTGGTGGTGAGGGTAAGACCTCCGGTGGCCGTCACCCTGTTTCGCCGTGGGGCAAGGCCGAAGGCCGCACCCGCCACGCGAACAAGGAGAGCGACAAGCTCATCGTCCGCCGTCGCACCGCCGGCAAGAAGCGCAAGTAGGAGTAGAGGAAGATGCCTCGCAGCCTTAAGAAGGGCCCCTTCGTCGACGAGCACCTGCTTCGCAAGGTCGTCTCGCAGAACGAAGCCGGTTCGAAGAACGTCATCAAGACCTGGTCGCGCCGTTCGATGATCATCCCCGCCATGCTGGGACACACCATCGCCGTGCACGACGGTCGCAAGCACATCCCCGTGTTCGTGACCGAGACCATGGTCGGCCACAAGCTGGGCGAGTTCTCGCCCACCCGCACCTTCCGCGGCCACGTGAAGGACGACAAGAAGGGCCGTCGCCGTTAAGGCGACCGAGGAGGAGAGAGAAATGGTGGAGTCCATCGCACGTGTGCGACACATCCGCGTGACCCCTCAGAAGGCTCGTCGCGTCGTCGCGCTCATCAAGGGCAAGCAGGCCGAAGAGGCCCTCGCCATCCTGAAGTTCGCGCCGCAGGGCGCGAGCGAGCCGATCTACAAGCTCGTCGCCTCGGCGATCGCGAACGCTCGCGTCACCGCCGACAAGACGAACGAATACCTGGATGACGCCGACCTGTACGTGAAGAACGCGTACGTCGACGAGGGCACGACGCTCAAGCGTTTCCGCCCCCGCGCACAGGGTCGCGCCTTCCAGATCAAGAAGCGCACGAGCCACATCACGGTCGTGCTCGCGACGCCGGAGACCGCTGAGGCGACCCCGGCCCGCGCCAACAAGAAGGCGAGCAAGTAATGGGACAGAAGGTCAACCCGTACGGCTTCCGCCTCGGCATCACCACCGACCACGTGTCGCGGTGGTTCTCGGACTCGACGAAGCCCGGTCAGCGCTACGCCGACTACCTCGCCGAGGACATCAAGATCCGTCGCCTGCTGACCACCTCGCTCGACCGCGCCGGTGTCAGCAACATCGAGATCGAGCGCACGCGTGACCGCGTCCGTGTCGACATCCACACCGCCCGTCCGGGCATCGTGATCGGTCGCCGCGGCGCCGAGGCCGAGCGCATCCGCGCCGACCTCGAGAAGCTCAGCGGCAAGCAGATCCAGCTGAACATCCTCGAGGTCAAGAACCCCGAGGCCGACGCTCAGCTGGTCGCGCAGGGTGTCGCCGAACAGCTCTCCGCACGCGTGGCGTTCCGTCGCGCGATGCGCAAGGGGCTGCAGGGCGCGCAGCGCGCGGGCGCCAAGGGCGTCCGCATCCAGGTGTCGGGTCGCCTCGGCGGCGCCGAGATGAGCCGCTCGGAGTTCTACCGCGAAGGCCGTGTGCCGCTGCACACGCTCCGCGCGAACATCGACTACGGCTTCTACGAGGCCAAGACCACCTTCGGCCGCATCGGCGTGAAGGTGTGGATCTACAAGGGCGACCTCACCAACAAGGAGCTCGCCCGCGAGCAGGCCAACGCACCCAAGTCGCGCGGTCGTGACGACCGCGGTGGCGACCGTCGTCGTGGCCCGCGCAACGAGGCCCCCGTGGCAGAAGGAGCGTCGGCGTAATGCTCATCCCCCGCAAGGTCAAGTACCGTAAGCAGCACCACCCCGGCCGTTCCGGCCAGGCCACCGGTGGCACCCAGGTGTCGTTCGGGGAGTACGGCATCCAGGCGCTGACCCCCGCTTACGTGACCAACCGTCAGATCGAGTCCGCTCGTATCGCCATGACTCGTCACATCAAGCGCGGTGGAAAGGTGTGGATCAACATCTACCCCGACCGCCCGCTCACCAAGAAGCCGGCTGAAACCCGCATGGGTTCTGGTAAGGGTTCGCCCGAGTGGTGGGTCGCGAACGTCAAGCCGGGCCGCGTCCTGTTCGAGGTCGCGGGTGTCGACGAGCAGCTTGCTCGTGAGGCACTGACCCGAGCCATTCACAAGCTGCCCCTGAAGGCACGCATCATCAAGCGCGAGGAGGGCGACGCGTAATGGCGATCGGCACCAAGCAGCTCGCTCCGAGCGAGCTCGACACGTTCGAAGACCAGCGCCTCGTCGAGGAGCTGCGCAAGGCCAAGGAAGAGCTGTTCAACCTGCGCTTCCAGTCGGCCACCGGCCAGCTCGAGAGCCACGGTCGCATCCGTGCAGTCAAGCGCGACATCGCGCGTCTGTACACGGTGATCCGTGAGCGCGAGCTCGGCATCCGCGCCACCCCGGCCCCGGTCGAGGCTCCGGCGAAGGCGAAGAAGAGCAAGGCGAAGAAGGCGGATGCCGCCGACGACGCCACGAAAGAAGAGGCGGAGTAATGGCTACCGCGAAGAAGGCTGAGGCGCAGGTCGCCGGCCACGAGCACGCCGAGAACGATGTCCGTGACGAGGACGCCCGCGGTTACCGCAAGGCGCGTCGCGGCTACGTCGTCAGCGACAAGATGGACAAGACGATCGTCGTCGAGGTCGAAGACCGCGTGAAGCACCCGCTCTACGGCAAGGTCATCCGTCGCACCTCGAAGGTCAAGGCGCACGACGAGACCAACTCGGCGGGCATCGGCGACCTCGTCGTCATCAACGAGACCCGTCCGCTCAGCGCCACCAAGCGCTGGCGTCTGGTCGAGATCCTCGAGAAGGCCAAGTAAGCCTCGCGGCTTGCTTGGAACCCAAGGAGTAAAAAGTGATTCAGAACGAATCCCGGCTGAAGGTCGCCGACAACACCGGCGCCAAGGAGCTGCTCACCATCCGTGTGCTCGGCGGCTCCAACCGTCGGTATGCGGGCCTGGGCGACGTGATCGTCGCCACGGTCAAGGACGCGATCCCGGGTGGAAACGTCAAGAAGGGCGACGTGGTCAAGGCCGTCGTCGTCCGTGTCGTCAAGCAGACCCGTCGTTCCGACGGCTCGTACATCAAGTTCGACGAGAACGCCGCCGTGATCCTGAAGAGCGACGGGGAGCCCCGCGGCACCCGCATCTTCGGACCGGTCGGCCGTGAGCTTCGCGACAAGAAGTTCATGAAGATCGTCTCGCTCGCCCCGGAGGTCATCTGATCATGGCGAAAATCAAAAAGGGCGACCTGGTTCAGGTCATCTCGGGCGCGAAGCCCGAGCGTGGCGGCGACCGCGGCAAGCAGGGTAAGGTCCTCGAGGTCCTGACCGAGCAGAACCGCGTCATCGTCGAGGGTGTGAACTACGTCACCAAGCACAACCGCGTGGGCCAGTCCCAGCGCGGAACCAAGACCGGTGGCATCGAGACCTTCGAGGCCCCGATCCACATCTCCAACGTCGCGATCGTCGACCCCTCGACCAAGAAGCCGACCCGCGTCGGCCGCCGTGTCGAGGAGCAGGTCAAGGACGGCGTCAAGCGCACCGTCCGCGTGCGCTTCGCGAAGAAGTCAGGCAAGGACCTCTGAACATGAGCACCTCGACTGCCGCGGAGACTGGCACTTCGTCTGAAGGGCAGCCCTCGAAGGGCGCCGGCCAGCCCCGCCTGAAGCAGAAGTACAACAACGAGATCAAGAAGGCCCTGCAGGAGGAGTTCGGCTACGCGAACGTCATGCAGACGCCCGGGCTGGTCAAGGTCGTCGTCAACACCGGCGTCGGCGAGGCTGCTCGTGACAGCAAGGTGATCGATGGTGCGGTCGACGACCTCACCAAGATCACAGGTCAGAAGCCGATCGTCACGAAGGCCCGCAAGTCCATCGCGCAGTTCAAGCTGCGTGAGGGCCAGGCCATCGGTGCGCACGTCACCCTCCGCGGTGACCGCGCATGGGAGTTCGTGGACCGTCTCGTGAACCTCGCGCTGCCGCGCATCCGCGACTTCCGCGGTCTGTCGCCCAAGCAGTTCGACGGCAACGGCAACTACACCTTCGGTCTCCAGGAGCAGTCCGTGTTCCACGAGATCGACCAGGACCGCATCGACCGCGTGCGTGGTTTCGACATCACCATCGTCACCACCGCGAAGACCGACGACGAGGGCCGTTCGCTGCTTCGCCAGCTCGGCTTCCCGTTCCAGTCGGCCGACGCTCAGGCCTGACCCCATGGGCCCCCGGACACCCGGGGGCCCCTCATCGAAGGTCGACTGTCGCGTAACGGCAGCCGAAACCTCATGAAAGAAAGAAGCAACACATGACGATGACAGACCCGGTCGCAGACATGCTGACCCGTCTGCGCAACGCGAACTCGGCGCACCACGACTCCGTGTCGATGCCGAGCTCGAAGCTCAAGACCAACATCGCCGCCATCCTCAAGCAGGAGGGGTACATCGCCGACTGGAGCGTCGAGGACGCCCGCGTCGGCCACACCCTCAACATGACGCTGAAGTACGGCCCGAACCGCGAGCGGTCGATCGCCGGCATCAAGCGCGTGTCCAAGCCGGGCCTCCGCGTGTACGCGAAGTCGACCGAGGTCCCCACGGTCCTCGGCGGGCTGGGCGTGGCCATCCTGTCCACCTCCTCCGGTCTCCTCACCGACCGTCAGGCCGAGCAGAAGGGCGTCGGCGGGGAAGTCCTCGCCTACGTGTGGTGATCTGACATGTCGCGTATTGGACGTCTTCCCATCGACATCCCCGCCGGCGTCACCGTTTCGGTGAACGGCCGGGAGGTCTCCGTCAAGGGCCCGAAGGGCGAGCTCGAGCTCACCATCGCACAGCCCCTCGAGGTGTCGGTCGAGGAGAACCAGGTTCTCGTCACCCGCCCCGACGACGAGCGCGAGTCGCGGTCGCTCCACGGCCTGACCCGCACGCTCATCAACAACAACATCATCGGTGTCACCCAGGGCTACACCAAGGGCCTCGAGGTCGTCGGCACGGGTTACCGCGTCGCCCAGAAGGGCAGCGCGATCGAGTTCGCCCTCGGCTTCTCGCACCCCGTCCTCATCGACCCGCCCGCGGGCATCACCCTCACGGTCGAAGGCAACAACAAGGTCACCGTGAGCGGCATCGACAAGCAGGCCGTCGGCGAGGCCGCAGCCAACATCCGCAAGATCCGCAAGCCCGAGCCCTACAAGGGCAAGGGTGTGCGGTACGCGGGCGAGGTCGTCCGCCGCAAGGCCGGAAAGAGTGGTAAGTGACCATGGCTGTCAAGACAAAGTCCGTCGCTCGTGCTCGTCGCCACGCGCGCCTTCGCAAGAAGGTCGTCGGCACCGAGCTGCGTCCCCGTCTCGTCGTGACGCGTTCCGCGCGCCACGTGTTCGTCCAGGTCGTGGACGACAGCAAGGGCCACACCGTGGCCTCCGCTTCCACCCTCGAGACCGACCTGCGCGGCTTCGACGGTGACAAGACCGCCAAGGCCCGCAAGGTCGGCGAACTCGTCGCCGAGCGTGCCAAGGCCGTGGGCGTCTCCGACGTCGTGTTCGACCGTGGCGGAAACCGCTACGCCGGCCGCGTCGCCGCGATCGCCGACGGAGCCCGCGAAGGAGGGCTGAACCTGTGAGTGACAACAAGGAGACCGAAGTGACCGAGCAGACTGCCCCGGCTGAGGGTGCGGCTGCCGCTCAGGCCCCCGCCGAGCGTGAGCGCGAGCCGCGTCGCGGTGGTCGTGAGCGCAACACCAACCAGCGCGACCGTGGTTCGCGCGACCGCAACGAGAGCCAGTTCCTCGAGCGCGTCGTGACCATCAACCGCGTCTCCAAGGTCGTCAAGGGTGGTCGTCGCTTCAGCTTCACCGCACTCGTCGTCGTCGGTGACGGTAACGGCGTGGTCGGTGTCGGTTACGGCAAGGCGCGCGAAGTGCCCCTCGCCATCTCGAAGGGTGTCGAAGAGGCCAAGCGCAACTTCTTCCGCGTTCCCCGTTCGGGCTCGACCATCCCGCACCCCGTCCAGGGTGAGGCCGCTGCCGGTGTGGTGCTCCTGCGCCCCGCCGCCGCCGGTACCGGTGTCATCGCCGGTGGTCCCGTCCGCGCCGTGCTCGAGTGCGCGGGCATCCACGACGTCCTGTCGAAGTCCCTCGGCTCGTCGAACACGATCAACATCGTGCACGCGACCGTCGAGGCCCTCAAGGCGCTCGAGGAGCCCCGTGCCGTCGCTGCGCGCCGCGGCCTGGAGTTCGACCAGGTCGCCCCGGCCCGCCTCGTGCGCGCCGAGGCAGCCGCTCAGAAGGTAGGTGCCTGATGGCCGAGCGTCTGAAGGTCACGCAGATCAAGTCCAAGGTGAGCGAGAAGCAGAACCAGCGTGACACGCTGCGTTCGCTCGGTCTGAAGCGGATCGGCGACTCGGTCGTCCGTCCCGACGACGCGCAGACGCGCGGCTACGTCAAGACCGTCGCCCACCTCGTCAAGGTTGAGGAGATCGACTAATGGCTGCCAAGAAGGACGAGACCGCAACGGTCGACGCCCCGAAGAAGGCATCGGCCGCCAAGGCCGGTAAGAAGGAAGCCCCCGCGGCGCGCCCCGGCGTGCTCAAGGTCCACCACCTGCGTCCCGTCCCGGGAGCCCGTACCGCCAAGACCCGTGTGGGTCGCGGTGAGGGCTCGAAGGGTAAGACGTCCGGTCGCGGTACCAAGGGAACCAAGGCCCGTTACCAGGTCAAGGTCGGCTTCGAGGGTGGGCAGATGCCGCTGCACATGCGCACCCCGAAGCTCCGCGGCTTCAAGAACCCGTTCCGTGTCGAGTACCAGGTCGTGAACCTGGACAAGCTCGGCGAGCTCTACCCGCAGGGTGGCGACGTGACCGTCGCCAGCCTCGTGGCCAAGGGCGCTGTGCGCAAGAACGAGAAGGTCAAGGTGCTCGGCACCGGCGACATCTCGGTCGCACTCACCGTCTCCGTCGACAAGGTCTCCGGCTCCGCCGAGCAGAAGATCGTCGCCGCTGGCGGTACCGTCAACTGACGACCCGACCCGGAAGGGGCCGGCGGCCTTAGGGCCGTCGGCCCCTTCTGCATTAGTCTGATGGGGAGTGCGCATAGTCGCGCTCCGAGATCGTTCTGGAGGAATCTCCCTTGTTCAGCGCCATCGCGCGGGTTTTCCGCACGCCCGACCTGAGGCGGAAGATCGCCTTCACGCTGGGCATCATCGCCATCTACCGGCTGGGTGCCCACGTGCCGACGCCCTTCGTCGACTTCCCCAACGTTCAGCAATGTCTGAACCAGTCGGGTGGTACCGAGGGTCTGCTGTCTCTGGTGAACCTCTTCTCGGGCGGTGCTTTGCTGCAGCTGTCGATCTTCGCCCTCGGCGTGATGCCGTACATCACGGCGACGATCATCGTGCAGCTGCTGCGCGTGGTCATCCCGCACTTCGAGACCCTGTACAAGGAGGGCCAGGCCGGTCAGGCCAAGCTCACGCAGTACACGCGATACCTCACCATCGCGCTGGCGCTTCTGCAGTCGACCACGCTCGTCACGGTCGCGCGCTCGGGTCAGCTCTTCGGCTCGGCCGGTGTGCCCGAGTGCCAGCAGCTGCTGACCAATGACATCTGGTGGGCCCAGCTGCTCATGATCATCACGATGACCGCCGGTACCGGCCTGGTCATGTGGTTCGCCGAACTCGTCACCGAGCGCGGCGTGGGCAACGGCATGTCCATCCTCATCTTCACCTCGATCGCGGCGACCTTCCCCGGCGCCATGCTGTCGATCCTCAACGCCCGCGGCGTCGAGGTCTTCCTCCTCGTCCTGGCGGTCAGCATCGTCATCGTCGCCCTCGTCGTGTTCGTGGAACAGTCGCAGCGGCGCATCCCGGTCCAGTACGCCAAGCGCATGGTCGGGCGTCGTACGTACGGCGGGACGAACACCTACATCCCGATCAAGGTCAACATGGCCGGTGTCGTGCCCGTCATCTTCGCCTCGTCGCTGCTCTACATCCCTGCCCTCATCGCGCAGTTCAACCAGCCGCAGCCGGGCCAGGAGCCGTCGCCGTGGGTCACGTGGATCTCGCAGTACCTCACGCGCGGTGACCACCCGCTGTACATGCTGATCTACTTCCTCCTCATCATCGGATTCGCGTACTTCTACGTCGCGATCACGTTCAACCCGGTCGACGTCGCCGACAACATGAAGAAGTACGGCGGCTTCATCCCCGGCATCCGTGCCGGGCGTCCGACCGCCGAGTACCTCGACTATGTTCTGACGCGCATCACGCTGCCCGGCTCGATCTACCTCGGTCTGATTGCGCTGCTGCCGCTGGTGGCACTTGCGACCGTGGGTGCCAACCAGAACTTCCCGTTCGGCGGCGCCTCGATCCTGATCATCGTCGGGGTCGGTCTCGAGACCGTCAAACAGATCGACGCGCAGCTTCAGCAGCGTCACTACGAGGGGCTGCTTCGATGAGCGCGCGTCTTCTGATCGTGGGCCCGCAGGGGTCGGGCAAGGGAACGCAGGGCGTCCGCATCGCCGAGGCATTCGGGATCCCCGTGGTCTCCACCGGCGACGTGTTTCGCGCCAATGTCGCGCAGGGCACCGAACTGGGCCAGCAGGTCAAGGCCATCATCGACGGGGGCAGCCTCGTTCCCGACGAACTGACCAGCGCCGTCGTGCGCGACCGTCTGTCGCAGGCCGATGCGGCGGAGGGCTTCCTCCTCGACGGCTACCCGCGCAACCTCGCCCAGGTGATGCACCTCGATGAGTTCCTCGAGGGACGCGACGAGTCGCTCGACGCCGTCATCGCTCTCGTCGTGCCTCGCGAGGAGTCGCTGTCGCGTCTCACCGCACGTGCGTCCGAGCAGGGCCGCGCCGACGACACCGAGGAGGCGATCGCCACGCGTCTGGGCATCTACGAGCGCGAGACGGCGCCCATCCTCGACGTGTACGGCACGCGCGGGGTGGTCGACGAGGTCGACGGCGTCGGCAGTCTCGACGAGGTGACCGCCCGGATCTTCGCGGCGCTGGAGGCGCGTGGCCTCCACGGGTCGCCGGCTGCGTGACGTGGGACTTCGTTCGTCCGTATACAAGAGGCCGGCCCAGCTGCGGTCGATGATCGAGCCGGGCCTCATCACCGCCGATGCGCTGGACGCGGTTCGCGGGCTCATCGCCCCGGGAATCACCACGCTCGAGCTCGACGCCGCGGCATCCGCGCTCATCACCTCGCGCGGCGCCGTCTCGAACTTCCAGATGGTGCGCGGCTACCGGCACACGATCTGCGCCTCGGTCAACGAGCAGGTGGTCCACGGCATCCCCAACGACCGCCCGCTGCGGGCGGGGGATATCCTCTCGATCGACGCGGGGGCGGAGCTGCGCGGATGGAACGGCGACTCGGCGTTCACCGTGATCGTCCCGGGTGACGCTCCCGACGACATCGTGGCTCCACGTCGACGGCTGTCGGAGGTCACCGAGGGCTCGCTCTGGGCGGGCATCGCCGCGCTGAGCCGTGCGTCGCACCTCGGCGAAGTCGGAGCTGCGATCGAGCAGTACATCGAGGACAACGCTCCCGAGGGGGGCTACGGCATCCTGCGCGACTACGTCGGTCACGGCATCGGTCGCAAGATGCACGAGTCGCCCAGCATCTTCAACTACGCGGTGCCCGATCGCGGCGCAGAGGTGCGGCCGGGATTGGCCGTGGCCATCGAGCCCATGGTCGTCATCGGCGACCAGCAGACTTTCGTCGAAGACGACGGCTGGACGGTATCGACGCTCGACGGGACTGCCGGCTCCCATTGGGAACATAGCGTTGCCGTGCATGATGGCGGCATCTGGGTGCTGACTGCTCACGACGGGGGTGCCGAGAAACTGGCGCCGTTCGGCGTGGTGCCGAAGGAGATCGATTGATGATGATGGTTGCGGTGCGGAAGTCCACGAATTGGTTCGCGATCGCGGTGACGGCGGCTGTTCTCGTCGTCGTCCTGATCGTGGCGGGCGTCGTGTGGTTCGCCAACAGCCAGGCGACCTCTCCGGGGACGCTGCCGGAATCGTCGGCGATCAACACCGAGACGGGTGCCATCGCGGTCGGTTCCGGAGAGAAGACCGTCGACACGTACATCGATTTCATGTGCCCGGTCTGCAACCAGTTCGAGCAGGCGTACGGGCCGACGCTCGACCAGCTCGTCGCCTCCGACGAGATCACGCTGAACATCCACCCGATCTCGATCCTCGATCGCGCCTCCCAGGGCACCGAGTACTCCACACGCTCCGCTTCGGCGGCCTACTGCGTCGCCGTGGACGACCCCGCCAACGTGCCCGCGTTCGTGAAGGCTCTCTACGCGCAGCAGCCGTCGGAGAACACCGCCGGTCTGGATGACGCGACCCTCGCGTCCATCGCCACCTCGGTGGGCGCCTCGGATGCCGCCTCGTCGTGCATCTCCGAGGGGACGTACACGAGGTTCGTGACGGCGATGACCCAGAACACCCCGGTGCAACCCGGCAGCTCTGGGATCGCCACGCCGACCATCGCAGTGGACGGAACCGTCCTCGCCAACCAGAGCGACCTGACCGGCGACCCGCAGAAGGACATCGTCGACCGCCTCAACGGCTGACGACACCTCCGGCGAGTTGCCGGAGAGGGCAATACCACGTATGCTTGATCTTTGGTGCGTTGCGCCTTCACTGGCGTGTCGAAGCACCGAATCCCCATCCACCGCAGACCGGCCGGTCTGCAATTGAGCGTGAGCGAGTTTATGGCGAAGAAAGACGGTGTCATCGAGATCGAGGGCACGGTGTCCGAGGCACTGCCCAACGCGATGTTCCGTGTCGAACTGACCAACGGTCACAAGGTGCTCGCCACCATTTCGGGCAAGATGCGGCAGAACTACATCCGCATCATCCCCGAGGACCGTGTCGTCGTCGAACTGAGCCCGTACGACCTCACCCGCGGTCGTATCGTCTACCGCTACCGCTGAGTCCGGCCGAGAAGTAACGAGCCGCACCTCGCGCGTTCGAAGACAGCGAAACAGGAACATCATGAAGGTCAATCCCTCCGTCAAGCCCATCTGCGACCACTGCAAGGTGATCCGTCGCCACGGGCGCGTGATGGTGATCTGCAAGAGCAACCCGCGCCACAAGCAGCGCCAGGGCTGAGTTCTTCGCCGTTCGACCCCTTTCCAACTGAATACACACCGGCAGGATCAGATCCGTCATCATCCGAGCGCTTCCATAGGCTCGATGACCGCATGACGGGGACACCTCGGGGCGGAGGCCCGAGCACCGATCCTGCTCCACACCTCTACGACACTCTGAGGAGAGCCGCATGGCACGTCTCGCCGGCGTCGACATCCCGCGCGACAAGCGCGTGGTGATCGCACTTACTTACATCTACGGCGTGGGTCGCACCCGCTCCGTCGAGATCCTCGCTGCGACGGATATCGACCACGACATCCGCGTGAAGGACCTCACCGACGACCAGCTGGTCGCTCTGCGCGACCACATCGAAGGCACCTACAAGGTGGAGGGTGACCTCCGTCGCGAGGTCGCCGCCGACATCCGCCGCAAGGTCGAGATCGGCTCCTACGAGGGCATCCGCCACCGTCGCGGCCTCCCGGTGCGCGGTCAGCGCACGAAGACGAACGCGCGTACCCGCAAGGGTCCCAAGCGCACCGTCGCCGGCAAGAAGAAGGCGCGCTAAGCCGCGGGCTGAGCGTCAGGATTCAGGAGAACGCACATGGCACAGGCCAAGTCCGCCGCGCGCAAGCCGCGCCGCAAAGAGAAGAAGAACATCGCCGTGGGTCAGGCCCACATCAAGTCGACGTTCAACAACACCATCGTTTCGATCACCGACCCCTCGGGTGCCGTCATCAGCTGGGCTTCGTCCGGCGGTGTCGGGTTCAAGGGCTCGCGCAAGTCGACGCCGTACGCCGCCGGCATGGCCGCTGAGTCGGCCGCCCGCCAGGCGCAGGAGCACGGTGTGAAGAAGGTCGACGTCTTCGTGAAGGGACCGGGTTCGGGTCGTGAGACCGCGATCCGTTCGCTCACGGCAGCCGGCCTCGAGGTCGGCTCCATCCAGGACGTGACGCCGCAGGCCCACAACGGCTGCCGTCCGCCCAAGCGCCGCCGCGTCTGACGCGTTCGTTCCCGGGGAGTGCTCGTCGCTCCCCGGGAACGCCGCGCTCATGCGCGATTCGACTTCCGGATGCCACGGCCCGCCCTCGGCGCATCGCCCGCGTGTGGCGGCATCCCGCGAGTACAACTCAACACCTCACCCCATTACACGTGTCATATAGCGGGCACGTGATCGAAAGGAACACATAGTGCTCATCGCACAGCGTCCCACTCTGACCGAGGAGAAGATCGGGGAGTTCCGCAGCCGTTTCGTCATCGAGCCGCTGGAGCCCGGCTTCGGTTACACGATCGGCAACGCGCTGCGTCGCAGCCTCCTGTCGTCGATCCCCGGCGCGGCCGTCACGAGCATCCGCATCGACGGCGTGCTGCACGAGTTCAGCACGATCCCGGGCGTGAAAGAAGACGTCACCGAGATCATCCTGAACATCAAGCAGCTCGTCGTCTCGAGCGAGCGCGACGAGCCCATCACGGCGTATCTGCGCAAGACCGGCTCCGGTGAGGTCACCGCCGCCGACATCTCCGCTCCCGCGGGTGTAGAGGTGCACAACCCCGAGTTGGTCATCGCGACGCTCAACGACACCGCGAAGTTCGAGCTCGAGCTCACCATCGAGCGTGGCCGCGGCTACGTATCGGCGACGCAGAACCGCAACGAGTACGCCGAGGCCGGCCAGATCCCGATCGACTCGATCTACTCGCCCGTGCTCAAGGTCAGCTACCGCGTCGACGCCACCCGCGCCGGCGAGCGTACCGACTTCGACAAGCTCGTCCTCGACGTCGAGTCGAAGGCGTCCATCGCCCCGCGCGACGCCGTCGCCTCGGCCGGACGCACCCTCACCGAGCTGTTCGGTCTCGCTCGCGAGCTGAACGTCGAGGCCGAGGGCATCGAGATCGGCCCCGCGCCGGTCGAGACCGTCCTCTCGAACGAGCTGTCGATGCCGATCGAGGACCTCGATCTCTCGGTCCGCTCGTACAACTGCCTCAAGCGCGAGGGCATCAACACCGTTTCGGAGCTGGTGGCCCTTTCCGAGACGCAGCTGATGAACATCCGCAACTTCGGTCAGAAGTCGGTCGACGAGGTGCGCGACAAGCTCACCTCCCTCGGCCTGTCGCTGAAGGACTCGGTGCCCGGCTTCGACGGTGCCCAGTTCTACAGCGGCTACGACGAAGAGACCGTCTGACCCCGGTCGGACCCGACCGAACCTCTCACTGGAGTAACACGACATGCCTAAGCCCACGAAGGGTCCCCGCCTCGGAGGCGGCCCGGCCCACGAGCGTCTGCTTCTCGCCAACCTGGCGGCAGCACTGTACACGCACAAGTCCATCAAGACGACCGAGACCAAGGCGAAGCGCCTGCGTCCGCTCGCCGAGCGCCTGATCACCTTCGCCAAGCGGGGCGACCTGCACGCGCGTCGTCGCGTGCTCGGCGTGATCGGTGACAAGGACGTCGTGCACACGCTGTTCACCGAGATCGCGCCCCTGGTGGCCGAGCGTGACGGTGGATACACCCGCATCACCAAGGTCGGAAACCGCAAGGGCGACAACGCCCCCATGGCCGTGATCGAGCTCGTGCTCGAGCCCGTCGCGAAGAAGGCGTCGAACAAGGCCGCCGCGGCTCCCGCCGCCGCTGCCGCACCGGCCGCTGAGGAGCCCGTCGCCGACGAGGCTTCCGCCGACGAGAACACCACCGACGAGGCTGCCGACGCCGGCGCCGAGTCGCCCGAAGAGGGAGCCGCCGCAGAGGCCGCCGCCGCGGACGCCGTCGAAAACGACGCCAAGGCCTGAGCCCTCCTCACCGCGTACGATGCCCCCACCCGGATCCGGGTGGGGGCATCGTCGTCGGCGGGGCTCCACGGCCGGCGTCCGGTGCTCGTAGGCTGGTGAGGTGCGCATCCGCCTCGACATCGCCTATGACGGCACACATTTCCGCGGGTGGGCCCGGCAACCGGGGCTGCGCACCGTGCAGGGCGAACTCGAGTCGGCTCTCGGACGCATCGTCGGCGGTGCCCCCCGGCTGATCGTGGCGGGCCGCACCGATGCCGGCGTGCACGCCTCGGGGCAGGTCGCGCACCTGGACCTCGACGGCGAACAGATCGCGCGCCTGCCGCGACGGCGTCGCGACAGCGACGAAACCGATGCCATCGCCGCGCTCGCAGGGCGCGTACGCGGCGTCCTGGGGCAGTATCCCGACGTCTCCGTGTTGCGCTCGTCGCGAGCCCCCGACGGATTCGACGCGCGATTCTCCGCCGTATGGCGGCGGTACACGTATCGCCTGGCGGATGCGGCCACGGGCTACGACCCGCTCGACCGCCTGCGGACCACCACTCTGCGCAGTGCCCTGGACCTGGAGGCGATGGATGCCGCAGCCTCGCGCCTGATCGGCCTGCACGACTTCGCCGCGTACTGCAAGGCGAGAGAGGAGGCGACGACCATCCGTACCCTGCTCGAGTACGACTGGCGACGCGGTGACGACGGGGTCCTGGTGGCCAACGTCCGCGCGGACGCCTTCTGCCACAGCATGGTCCGCGCCCTCGTGGGGGCGTGTGTCGCCGTGGGGGAGGGGCGTATCGAGGTCGAGGACGTCGTGGCCATCCGTGATGCTCGCATGCGCATCCCCGAGACGAAGGTGCTGGCTGCGCGGGGTCTCGTGCTCTCCGAGGTCGGTTATCCGGCGGACGAGCTATTGGCGGCGCGCGCCGAACAGACGCGCAACAGACGGGATGCCGACGAACCGGCATCGTGATTCCCCCCGTGGCGTCGATGCAACCCCTCGGGAGGCGCCGTGCAGCCGGACGTATGCTGACATCGCCATGAAGGTCATTTCGTACAACCTCAACAAGCACCGTGCCGCCGGCGAGCTGACCGCGCTCCTCGAGACGCACGGGGCGGACGTCTTGTGCCTGCAGGAGTGCGACACCAACGACATCCCCGAGCAGGTCGGGGGATTGCGCCTCGCGGAGGCTACCCAGCGCAACCGTCTCGGCCTCGCTGTGTACTACCGGGAGAGCACGTTCCGCGCCGAGGAAGTACGGGCGATCTCGTTGAAGAAGTCCCTGCATGACTACGTGTTGAAGCCCGCGGAAGAGCGGATGCTGGGCGTGCGCCTGCGCGACATCGACGCGGGGCGCGATGTGATCGTCGCCTCCTTCCACGCGGCGCCCCTGACCGCCCTCAACTCACTGCGGCGGCACCAGATCCGGACGGCTCTCACCGAGCTTCAGAACCTCGGACCCGGTCTGCCCGCGCTCATGGTGGGGGACTACAACTACCCGGTCTTCAAAGAGAACCTGGGGCAGAAGGTCCGTGACCAGGGCTACGAGCTGACTCTGAGCGACGCGCGTACCTATACCCGCTACCGCTTCTTCCGTGGGCACTACGACTTCGCGACCTCGGTCGGATTCGACATCGCCCACATCAAGACCCTGCCGCAGGGCCTCAGCGACCACCTGCCGATCCTCATCACGGCGGAGGTCACTGCGTCTCGCGGCGGTGGCCTGGCATGAGCCTCGCCCTCACATGATCGACGAAGAGGGGGTCGTCCGAAGACGACCCCCTCTCGCAGTTCCGCGCGCGATCAGGATTGCGCGCTCCGGCGACGACGCACGACGGCCCCGACGGCCACAGCCCCGCCCGCGACGACGAGGGCCCCGCCTGCGACCCAGAGTCCCGCGGTGCTATCCGCGTCGAAGCCGGTCACGGCCAGGCCGCCCTTGGCGGGCGACGTGCTCGAGCCCGCCGGAGTGACGGTCACACTCGAGTGCAGCACGACGCCGCTCGTGGCGCCGGTGAAGGTGAAGTAGTAGGTGCCCTTCGCGGTGCTCGGGAAGCGCACCGGCGTCTTGAGGTAGCCGTTGACCGCGCGAGAACGCAGTGAGTCGTTCGTCTCTGTGGCTACCGAGGCGAGCGTGATGCTCTTGGCGGCGCCGCCGGTGACGGAGATGATGATCTCTTCGTCGCCCTGATAGGCCGCGCGGTCGGTGGTGAACGTCGCAACGCCGCCGGGAGCGGCCACCGACGGTGAGACACCGATGACGGCGGGGTCGGTGTAGGCGTTGGCGGCCGTGGGGGCCAGCAACGCGGCCGCAGCGAGCGAGAGCGCGGCGACGGCCCGGATGATCGTGGTCTTCATGGTGTGCCCCATCTGCTTGGCGAAGTCGAGCCGGCACGGGGATGCGGGGCGAGGTCCGCCTGCCGCAGTCCGAATGGCTTCTAGCCGAGAGTCTTGTGGAGGAGGCGTGGGCGACTCGCGGGGAACGAGGCGGTTTCACATGGCGGCGCCCCGTAGTTCACCCCTACGGGACCGTGGATCCGCCGGCGGTCACCCGGGGAAGTGGCACTCCCCGCTGCGCGGGAGCTCGGAGGAGTCGCGGGTCGGGGTCGCCACGGCGTCCAATTCGACGGTAGCTGTCAGTCGCACGAGCAGGTCGAGGTGCGCGGACTCTCCGGGGCCCACGCGCACGGACCACTTCACCACCTCTCGGCCGTCGTGCACCCCACCGGCGAAGCCCGTCGCGCCGTCGTCGCCGGTCGTCCGACGTTCGAGGAGTTCGGCACCGGGCGGCAGGTAGACGTAGATCCCGGTGAGGGCGTCGCCGACGGGCACGCCGTACTCCCCGCCCCCGGTCACGTACGTCGGGAGCGAGGTCGGATCGGGGGCGTCGCTGCGCAGCTCGACGTGCACCGAAGCCGTATCCGTGCCGCACCACGCCGTCTCGACAAGGGGATGCAGGTAGTAATCCATCTTGGAGCCCGTGCCGTCGTTGAAGTAGACGCCGACAGTGCTGCGTGCGCCGTCGGAGGCGGGGAGGACGCCTTGCAGGGTCGACCCCTCGAGCACGGCTTGCTCCCTGGCATCCGCGTTCCAGACGAGCAACCGGCGTTCGCGTCCGGCCCGGCCCACGGCCTCCACCAGGGCGGCGGGATCCACTCGGCCGTCGGCGAGGGCCTGGAACACCGCGGCCGCCGCACTCTGGAAGAAGGCGTCCTGTTCGCGCGGGTCGGCGTAGCGCCGATACGACTCGTCGAGGAGCAGCCCGACGGCGTTCTCGGCTGTCAGGTCGTCGCCGGACGCGAGATGCACCGGACCCGTCGCTCGCAGGAGGTACGACAGCGTCACCGGATCCAGAGCGACCACGGCGTCGACGGTGGTGCCGTGCACGCGCCGCCACATCTCGCGCGCGAGTGGAGCCCCGACGGAGAAGTCGGGCACCTGCGTGGTGTTCTGCAGATAGCGGGCGGGACGGGTGTCGTAGATGCTCTGCACATCGGGGGCGAGCTCGGCCACCGGCGCGACGCCCAGGTCGCCGAAGTCGGCGGAGGACGCCTGGGCCGCGAGCGTCATCCGGCCGTCGAGCGTGTCGAGCTGCGCGACCGCGCCCACGACACCGCCGAGCGAGCGCCATTCCGCGTTGTTCTGGAACAGCACGAGCGTCGATCGAGGACCGTCGGCGCCGAGCATCGACGGCACCAGTCGGGTCGCACGCCGGAGGGCGTCGGCCCCGTCGGCCGCTCGGTCGAGGAACCCGGCCGCGTCCGAGACCCCCTGCGCCACGCGCCCGAGCAACGGCGCCTGGTCGACGGCGGAGAGACGGTCGGCCGACTCTCGCAGCGTCGACGCGGCCGCCGCCGCCGAGGGGGTGACGGCGGCGATCTTCGCGACGTCCACGGCCCCGTCGACGGGGCGGATCACCTCGATCGACAACCCGGCGGAGGCCGCGGCCAGCGGCTCGAGGGCGCCCACGGCACCGTCGATCGCGCTCGCGGTGTCGGAGACCGCCGACAGCTGCGGTCCGATCCAGGGCAGCGCCTCCGCGACGCGCCAGACGGGGTCGCCGGTCAGCTCGCGCGCCGCGGAGGTGTCGTCGGCGACGGACGCGAGGACGGCCGTCGCCGTCGCCGGATCGTCCAGGGCGTCAGCGGCGGCCGACACCGCCGCCCGAGCCTGCTGCAGGTGGGTCAGCGCGAGCGCGGCTCTCACGCCGATCCACGCGGTGAGTACCAGGCCCGCGACGGCTATGAGACAGACCGCGCCGGCGAAAGCCCTGCGCAGGACGGGCGCCGATCCGGAACGAGGGGTGTCGATCACGCGAAAACCCTAAGCGTCTCGGAGAACGGGTCATCCGCGCTCTCCCCCTGCTCGCCGATCCTCGCCGCGGGCGGAGTCCTCCGCCGGGCCGCTTTGTCACCCTCCGGTTCACCTGCGCGACCACGCCTCTCGGGAGCGAGGGCCGGATGGCCGGCGCTCGTGCGCGGACCTCCCGATCAGGAGAGCTGGTCGTCGCCGGGTACGGGGAGTATCACCGTGACGGTGGTTCCCACGCCGAGTTCGCTCTCGAGGTACAGAGAACCTCCCTGTTCCTCCACGATGCTGCGGACGATCCCCATCCCCAGACCCGTGCCCGGGATCGCGTTCTCGCGGGCGGTGCGCGCGCGGAAGTAGGGGTCGAACACGCGCGTCAGATCGTCGGAGTGGATGCCGATCCCGGAGTCGGCGAAACGCAGGATCACGTCGTCGGGGGACACTTCGCCGGAGACGCGGATCGTGCCGCCCGCGGGCGTGTACTTGATGGCGTTGCTCAGGATGTTGTCGAAGGCCTGACGCAGGCGGAAGCCGTCTCCGGCCACATCGGCGGTCGGGGGGAGCTCGTCGACGACGCTCACGCGCCGTGCCGCGGCCGCGGGGCGGAACGACTCCAGAGAGGAGGCGATGATCCGGCTCGTGTCGGCGGCGGCGGGGGCCGCCTGCTCGCGGAACACCCCACGGGAGGACGCGAGGATCTCCGAGATGAGCTTCTGCATCCGTTCACCGGCCCCGGCGACGACCTCGAGCTGTTCGCGCACCTTGGGCGGAAGGGTCGGATCGTCGAGGGCCAGGTCGGCGTGGCCGACGATGGCCGTGAGCGGGTTGCGCAATTCGTGCGACACCGTAGCCGCCAGTCGCTCGCGGGCGCGCTCGGATTCGATGAGCGCCGTCACATCGTGGACGATGAGGAGGGTGCCCTCCGGCTCGTCGGACGAGACCAGCCGCCGCGTGGACACCGACAGCGCCCGCCACTCGCCGCGGGTGTCGAACAGCCACATCCGCTCGTCATCGAGCTGTTCGCCCCGGGCCGCCCGGGCGAAGGGGCGTTCGTCCTCGGATAGGGGCTCGCCACGCAGCGTCGCGTACTCGACCGCACGGCCGGGGCGCTGCGGCTCATCGCGCTCGATGCCGTAGAGGGCCACGTACGTGTCATTGAGGGCGAGCACTTCTCCGTCCGCCGACAGTCGCGCGATACCCGTGTCGAGGCCGTTGAGCATCTGCGATACGCGACGCTCCTGACCCGAGACCCGCTGGAGCGTGCCCTGCAGTCGTCGCGCCTGGCGCCGGAGGAGTTGCTTGAACGCCCGGGTCTGCCGCGCGGACAGGTACGCAGTGATCGCGATGAACGTCATCGACAGCAGCACGACGAGCAGCCGGAGTGCGGAGGACGGCCCGGTGGCGTTCAGGGCGGCGTCGAGGGAGACGATGAGGGCGACACCCCCGAGCGCCGCGATGAGGGAGACGAGCGTGAAATGCGTGGCGATCCACATGATGGGGAACACCCAGAAGAACCCGAAGCGCAGATCGGTGCCGACGCTCATGAGGCCGATCGCGATGATGTCGCCGAAGGGGATGACGGCGACGGCCGTGCGGGGGACCCTGTGCCAGGGGACGACGATGGCCACCGCCGTGAGAGCGATCACGACGCCCACGCCCGCGGAGAACGGCCAGTGGGTGAACAGCGTCGGTTCGATCAGCTGGACCAGGAGAACGGTGATCATGACGCTGGCGCCGAGGAGGAGCTGAAGCAGCCACACCGATCGTGTGCGCCCGCCAGGGCCGTCCGTGTCGTCGTTGCGGGCGCCGTCGTCCGAGGGAGCCGCCGAAGGGAAGCTCCTCGGGGATGCCATGCTGTGAGTTTATCGACCGCGGCGCCTGAGCCGCCCGACGGATCCGACCGCATCACGTGCGGCCGCGACGCGGGGACGCCGGTCGGTCACGGCTCGTCGACCCCGTGGGAGCGCGCGCGCGGACGACGGTGCTGCATCAGAGCGGACAGACCGTCGACCGTCCGGATGACGGAGTGCTCGAACGACAAGTCCGGGACGTCGTCGTAATCGAGCAGAGGCATGCGGCGGGCGAACGCGACGCGCGCGGCGCTCTCGACGGCATCCGTCGTCATCCCTTCGGGGACGACGGCGAAGACCGTGTCGCGGGCGGGCACACCGGTCACCGCCCCCATCAGGGCGTCGTGGACGGCGCCGGCGGCAGCCCGGAGCATCTCGTCGCCGCGCGCGACGGTGTGCGCGGTCCGGATCAGGTCGATCTCGGGCACGCGCACGAGGACGATCCGCGCGCTGCCGTGCGCCGTGATGAGGCGGGCGGCCTCGCGCCGGAGAACGCCGCGATCATGCGCGCGAGTGCCGGGCGAGGGTCGGTCGTCGAGTTCCCGACCGATGCGGACCGCACCCGTTGCGACCAAGGCGATGGCCACCGCGCTCACCATCGCCGTCGCCTCGGGGGAGACCACACCCGGCTCGACCAGGGGAGCGGTACCCATCACCACGACCACCCCGATGCGGGCGGCGTTGTACGCGGCGAACAGACCCAGGGTCCACGTCAGCAGTCGACTTCCCCGCAGGTCGCCGAGCGGGCGGCGCGCACACTCGAGGGCCCCGAGGGAAGAGAAGACGATCAGCCCCGCCGTCTTCAGGACGGTGGCCTCCTCGAGCGAGACGAGGAACGTCAGGCCGAGGAGGAAGATCCCGCTCGCGACGATGCCGACCGCGCCGACCGTGCGTCGGCGATTGAGGTGGCGGGCGCCCGCCCACACCATGCCCGCGGCCATCACGTTGGTGGCGTTGCCCCCGGCGGCGGCCGCCGTTCCGCCGCCCGCTGTCTCGAGGGCGTTCATCGCCCCGCACAGCAGCGCGGCGACCGCGGACATGCCGAAGTACCGCACCATCTCGGCTCGGGCGCCCCCGCGATCGTCGTCGGTTCGACCGTGGGCGAGGAAGAGGATGGTCAGGGCGACACCGGCGGCCGTGATCGTCGACAGGAGCGCGAGAGCGGTCACGCGAGGCTCGTCCCGTCGAGGGGCATCGGCGATCCTTGAGCGGATCTTGCGCGAACGATGCTCGCGGGCCGCCCCCGCCTTGCGGTGGACCCCCCACAGTGGAGGGCAGCCGCCCACGGGCGATCACCCCCGCACAGGAGGTGATGACGTCTTCCACGCTCGTTCGTCGTCGACACCGGTGGGGAGTCCGATGAACGCCCGCCTTCGACCGCCCGAACAGTCGGAGGGGCGGATGCCTCGGCCCCGGAGAGGGCCGAGGCATCTGTTCTGCGCAGCGCCATCAGGACGCGGAGGACTCCGACGTCATCCGGTACCCGACCCCGCGAACGGTTTCGATGTAGCGCGGGTTCGCCGGATTGTCGCCGAGCTTGCGACGGAGGTTGGTCATGTGCGCCTCGATCGCGCGCTTGTCGGCGTCGCCGACGAAGTAGCTCGTGACGTAGGACTCGCCCCGCAGCACGAGGGTGAGATCCGCCTTGCTGCGCACGCGCCGCCGGGACTCCATGAGCGCGGCGAGAAGGTCGAATTCCGTGCGGGTGAGGTCGAGCTCCTCGCCCGCCATCCGCACCAGTCGGCTCTCGGGGTCGAGGTGCAGATCGCGGTGCGCGAGCCAGCCGTCGCTCGGGGCGAGGTCCTCGTCGACGCGAGGTCGGGCGTCGACCGCGGCCTCCGTCGCCACGGGAGCGCCGACCGCGGTGTGCGTGGCGGGAAGGGCCTGACCGGCACCCTCGCGCTCCGGGACGGAGGCGGCACCGCCGGACTCTCCGACGCGGGGTCGACGGAGGAGCGCTTCGATCCGGGCGCGCAGTTCGCGCGGACGGAACGGCTTGACGACGTACTCGTCGGCACCCGCGCCGAGACCCAGGACGACGTCAGCCTCCTCCTCGAGGCCGGTCAGCATGATGATGTACGTGTCGCTCTGCCGCCGGATGCGCCGGGCGGCTTCGAACCCGTCGATGCCCGGCATGTTGACGTCGAGTGTCGTGAGCAGCGGCTGATGATCGACCACCGCTCGGACTCCGTCGATGCCGTTCGCGACGGAGACGGTGGAGAATCCCGCCGACTCGAGGACATCGGCGAGGAGGTGCCGGATGTCGGGGTCATCCTCGACGATGACCGCAGTTTTCAGCCGCTCCGCTGTGTCACTCATCTGCCCAACTCCTCCGCCTTCGCGCTTGCGCGCCCGCGTTCTCCCCCGAGACACGGTGTCGCAGTGCGACGAGCGCAATCTTGGCACACTTCCTGCCCTCCACCACGGGGTCGCACGTGCGGCGATCGCCCGCACCGCCTCGCGCGCGGCATCCGGGCACGTGCACCCGATGCGAACCCCCGCTCTCCGGGCCCCCGCCCCACGCCGGGCAGCTCCCGGCTCCGTGCCACGAGGCGGATCATCCACCCGACGGGCGGGTCTCCCGGCCTCGCGACGCGTGAGGCCCGGTGTCGCGGTGTGTCGCGTCCGGACGCGGGAAGATAGTTAAGCAAGAGGAGCAATGTAGACTGACGAGGTGGGAAAACTGGTTTACAACACGCTCGGTCACACCCTCGACATCGAGGACCGGACGCTCTCACACCTGCGCGTCGTCTTCATGAACAAGCTGCGCCGCGGCGAGCCGTTCATGTTCCATTTCCCCATGGGGGACGGAAGCGGCACGCGCTCCCTGTGGATCTCGCCGTCGATCCCTCTCGTCTTCCACTTCTACGGTGGGAAAGCCCCGCAGGTGAATCGCCGTTGGATCGAAGAACTGATGAACGAGGCCAGCGCACCCCAGGGGCTCACCGTCGTACCCGAGCCGAGCGCCGACACGGCGCCCACGAACTGACGGCGCTCAGGCGCACTCCGCGTCGACGACCTCGCGGACGCGGTCGAGGAAAGCGGCCACCTGATCCGCCGCATCGTCGGGCAGTTCTGCGGCGAAAGCGCGGATCTGCGCCGTGACCGGATCGATGGAATCGGGATCGGTCCCGCGATCGAACGGCACGACGAACTTGCTGCGCCGGTCGGTCGGGTTCGCGACGAAGGCGATCAGACCGCCGGCGTGCAATCGGTCGAGCATGCCCGTGACCGATGCGGCGGAGATGCCGAGGTGCTGGGCGAGCTCGGACGGCGTGACGGTCGCCCCCGCGTCGACGCGCTCGAGGATGAAGCGCATCGCGGCGCGCGCGTTCTCGCTCGGCCCGCAGTCGGACTGGCGGCGGCGAGCGAGCCTCGCCTCGGCGAGGCGGAGGCGCTCCACCGCCCGTGCAGCGGTCGTCGCGGCGTCGTCTTCGATCTCGATCGTCATGCAGCTCCTCGAGGCTCAGCCACCCGTGCCGTCATTCTAGTTCGACCGCCGAGAATCACGGTGGTCGAGAGAAATCGGACCGTGTGCCGGAGGGCTCAGCGACGTCCGGCCGCGTGACGGTGGGCGATCGCGGACACCCACTGCATCCCGGGGCACGGCGGAGCGCTGCGCCCGCGCATCCGCTCCCACGCTTCGAGGTAGATGCCCTCGAGGAGCGCGTCGGCCCGTTCGGCGGCGCCCGTCACGGACAGAAGGACCGCATACACGCGGGCTGCCGTCGCGTCGTAGAACGCGACGAAGGCATCGCAGTCGCCCGTTGCAGCCCGTACGAGAAGGGCATCGAGATCGCCGTCGCGAGTCGCGGGGGACGCGGCGTCGGTCATGGTCACGGTGCACCTCCTGGTTCGCGATCCAGTCAACCGGGGTCGGCGGACGGCGACCCGGGGTTGCGGAATCCGGATGGGTGCCCTAGCGGTCCGGACCGGACGCCTCGTCAAGCCCGCGGGGACGCTCCGCGACGAGAAGTAGCGTGGCCGCATGAAATCTGTCGTGCGTTGGACGGTGGCTGCGGCCATGATGTTCGCCGGTATCGCCCATCTGACCTTCGCGCGGCGCGATTTCCAGGCGCAGGTGCCCGATGCCATCGTCGAGCGGGGCCCGTTGGATCGGGATGCCGTGGTGGTGGCGTCCGGAGTCGTCGAGGCGGCCTTCGGTCTCGCTCTCGTGGCCTTGCCGAAGGAACGGCGCCGTATCGGCGCCGCCCTGGCGGCGTTCTTCATCGCCATCTTCCCCGGCAACATCGACCAGTGGCGCAAGGGCCGCTCCGCGTTCGGGCTCGACACCGATCGCAAGCGCTTCGTCCGTCTGTTCTTCCAGCCGCTGCTGGTGGCGGCGGCGTGGTGGTCGACGCGCTGAGCGCCGTGGCCGCCGTCGTCAGCCTGGAGCTCGTGTTCGACGAGCCCTCGGACGCCGCAGTGCGGCGTGAGTGGGACGCACTGCTCGCCGCGGATCTGCCGAGCCAAGCGCGCCACACCGGATCGAGCAACCGCCCGCACATCACCCTGCTGGTGCGCCCCGAGCTCCCCGACGCCGACCTGTCGGCGCTCGCCGCGGGGCTGCCGCTGAGGCTCACGCTGGGCGCGCCGCTGCTCTTCGGGGCCGGACGGTCGCGGGTGATCGCGCGATCGGTCATCCCCTCCCTCGCGCTGCTCGATCTCCACGCCCGCACGCACGCGCTCGCCGGGACGGGGGACGATGCCCTCCACACCCGTCCGGGCGCCTGGACGGCGCACGTGACGCTCGCCCGTCGCGTGCCGCTCGAACACGTCGGCGAGGCGTTGGCGGTGCTCGCCGAGACGGGGGAGGCGGAACTGGCCGTCACCGCGACCGGCGTGCGTCGCTGGGATTCCGCGACGAAGACGGTGTCCGACCCCCTCGGGCGTGGCACGCTGGAGACGTGCTGACCGACGACGCGCGCTCGTTCTTGAGCGAATACCATCTGGCCACCCTCTCGACCCTGGGTCGCTCGGGGCGCGTGCACGCCGTCCCCGTCGGCTTCACCTACGAGGACGGCATCGTGCGAGTGATCGGTTCTCGCGGGACGCAGAAGTTCGTCAACGCCGCCCGCAGCGGGCGGGCGTCGATCTGCTCCGTGGACGGGGGGCGCTGGATCAGCTTCGAGGGAACGGCACGAGTGAGCGACGACGCGGATGCCGTGGCGCACGCCGTCGACCTCTACGCGGCGCGCTACCGCCAGCCGCGCGTCAACCCCGACCGCGTCGTGCTCGAGATCACCGTGGAACGCACCCTCGGTTCTGCGGCCCTGCGCCCCTGACGGATCCACCCGCGGGCGCCTCGCAGAGACGCCCGCGAGAGATCAGAGGGCTCGGAGCTTCTCCAGAAGGGGCGCGGCGATCTCGTCCACGAACTGCTGCTGCTTCTCGTCGCCGACCTGGACGAGGGCGATGTCGGTGAAGCCGGCGTCGATGAAGGGGCGGACGCTCTCGGCGAGCTCGTCGAGGTCGGGGCCGCACGCGATGGACTCCGCGACGTCCTCCGGGCGCACGAACTGCGACGCGCCGGCGAACCCAGCCGGAGTCGGCAGGTCGGCGTTGACGGCCCACCCGCCGGCGAACCAACGGAACTGATCGTGGGCACGGGCGACCGCAGCCCCCTTGTCGGGGTCCCAGCTGATCGGGATCTGTCCGATCTTGCGTGACGCGCCGTCGTGGTGCTCGTCCCAGCCCTTCACGATCTCGGCGTCGGGCTCCGTGGTGATCAGGTGGTCGCCGAGAGGCGCGAATCGTGCGATGGAGTGCTCGCCCGAGACGGCCACGCCGATCGGGACTCCACCGTCGGGTGCGTCCCACACGCGCGCGGAGTCGACGCGGAAATACTCGCCGTCGTAGGTGACGAGATCGCCCGTGTGCAGGGCCCGGATGATCTCGATGGCCTCCACGAGCATGTCCTGCCGAGCGTGCACCGCCGGCCAGCCCTCGCCGACGACGTGCTCGTTGAGGTTCTCGCCCGAGCCGAGACCGAGCGTGAAGCGCCCCTCCGACAGCAGTTGCAGGGTCGCCGCCTTCTGGGCGACCACCGCGGGGTGATACCTGACCGTCGGGCAGGTGACGTAGGTCATCAGCTCGACGCTCGAGGTCGCGTGCGCGACGGCGCCGAGAACCGTCCAGGCGTAGGGCGCGTGGCCCTGGCTCGTCAACCAGGGGGAGTAGTGATCACTGGAGACGAGGAAGTCGTAACCGGCGCGCTCGGCGCCGACGGCGTAGTCGACGAGCGCCCGCGGGCCGCTCTGCTCGGTCATGAGGGTGTACCCGAATCGCGTCATGCCCGCCACGGTAGGCCGCGGCATCCGCCCGCTCTCAGGGGTTGCGCACCGACCCCGGATACGACAGCGGGNCCCGCTGCAGGGCTCGATTCTCAGGAGCGCGACATCCGCCGCGGGCCCGTGGGCGAGCGATCAGTCCTCGGGAGCGTGGATGACCTTTTCGCCGTCGAAGGTCTCGCGCTGCTTCGCCTCGCGGTCGTTGCGCGTCTTGCGCAGACTCAGCCACGTCGCCACCGCGACGGTGGCCGCGATGAACAGCAGCGAGAACCAGATCGGGATCTCGGGGGCCCACAGCATCGGCTCGCCGCCGTTGATGAAGGGGAGCTCGTTGACGTGCATGGCGTGCAGCACCAGCTTCACGCCGATGAAGGCCAGGATGACGGCCAGACCCTGTGCGAGGTAGACCAGGCGCTCCAGGAGACCGCCGATGAGGAAGTACAGCTGGCGCAGACCCATGAGGGCGAAGGCGTTGGCGACGAAGACGATGTACGCCTCCTGGGTGAGACCGTAGATGGCCGGGATCGAGTCGACCGCGAAGACGAGGTCGATGAAGCCGATCGCGATGATCACCAGCAGCATCGGGGTGACGAAGGTCTTGCCGCTCTTGCGGACGGTGAGCTTGTCCTCGTTGTACTCCTCGCTGACGGGGAGGATGCGACGGACGAACCGCATGAACTTGCCGTTGGCCGGGTCGCTGTCGCCGTGCGAGAACGCCTGCTTGTAGGCCAGGAAGAGCAGGAGAGCGCCGAAGATGTAGAAGATCCAGGAGAAGTTCTCGATCAGCGCCGCGCCGACGGCGATGAACGCACCGCGCATGACGAGGGCGATCACGATGCCGATCATCAGCACCTTCTGCTGGTACTTCTTCGGCACCGCGAACCCGGTCATGATGATCAGGAAGACGAAGAGGTTGTCGATCGACAGCGCCTTCTCGGTCAGGTACCCGGCGAAGTACTCACCGCCGTAGGTCCACCCCGAGAACACGCCGATACCGACGCCGAACAGCAGAGCCAGGCCGATGTAGAACGCCGACCAACGGGCCGACTCGCCGACGGTGGGTTCGTGAGGCTTGCGCACATGCGCGAAGAACTCGAAGACGAAGAACGCGATCGTGACCGCGATGGTGATGATCCAGACGAGGGGTGTGACGCCCAAGACGGCCTCCAAGGGAAAGTCGGTGCAGCAGAACACCAAGGTCTCCTCCACCCGGCGAGTCGGGCCGACGTCCCGGGCCCACGATGGCGTGGACCGTACTGACGAGATCGTCGCGGTGGGAGTACTCCCCTTGCTGGAGTCGATTCTACGCGATGGCGCCCGACGGTCAGGCGCTGGACGGCGCCGGCCGCACTGTGGTAGCCGGGAGCGCGCGATCCGCGCTCCCGGCCGTGCCCCTCTTCCCCCCTACACCGGTACCGCGAACTCGCGGATCGTGATGCCGGAGAACGTGGCCGCGCCCCCGTCGGTGTACAGCGAGATCCCGGTGTCGCCGTCGAGGAAGTGCACCTGCTGCGAGAGCACCGTGTGCCCGCCGTTGACGAACACCTCGACGCTCTGGCGGTCGACGAAGATGCGCAGGTGGACCGACCTGGCCGCCGCGTCGATCGGAGCCGCCGCCCGGGTGTAAGGCGCCAGCGCATAGCCGCTGCGTTCGGAGGGTCCCCGATCGACGTAGAGATCGGCGCCGTATTTGCCGATGTTGGTGTGGCGGGATCCGTCGGCCGAGCGACCGACCGAGACGCCGACATTGGTGGCATCCGTCCACGAGATGTCGAGATCGAGCTCGTAGGCGCGGCCCGTCCAGGGCAGCACCGCGCTGCCGGTCACGGTGCGACCCGGGAGCGTCACGCTCGAGGTGGCGCGGGAGGCGAGTGCGGCGATCGGCGCGCTCAACAGGCTGTACCACCCGCCCGACTGGCGCTCCAATCGCAGCTCGCGCACGATCGAGTTCTGTCCGTTGTATCCGTCGGTGGCGTCGGTGGGCACGTCGCGCGCGGCGTACTTCCAGTTGTTCATCCACCCGATCGCCAGGCGCTTGGTGTCGGGGGCCTCGATGCTCGGCCACGTCACCGCGCCGTACCAGTCCCAGCCCCAATCCAGCCACTGCGGGGTGAGGTCGTCGGCGACGAACCGCGTGCCGTTCCACGTGCCCATCCAGTAGGCGTAGGTCATGGGCAGGCCCACCCCGTAGGCGTCCATGCTGGCGCCCAGCACCCAGTGGCGGGTGCCGTCGCCGGCCGTCATCTCGAACAGGTCGGGACACTCGATCCCGCCGAGCCGGGGGTTCGGGTAGTCGAAGTTGCTGCGCCACGTCCACTGCCGCAGGTTCGGCGACGTGTAGAAGCCGGCGTAGCGCGCGCGCCCGAGGGCCATGACCCACTCGCCGCGGACGGCGTCCCAGTGCACCTTGGGGTCGCGGCACCACTCCGCGTTGTCGACCTCCGCGGGCGTCTGCGCCGTGCGCCCCTCGGTGTTGACGAGGACGGGGTCGGGGAGCATCGTGAACGAGAAGCCGCCGTCGGTGGACCAGTACAGGTACTGCTCCTGGTATTTGCGGATGCCGTCGGTCGGACGCGTCGCGAGCGCGATCACGGCTCCCGCGCCGAATCCGGCCGTGTTCGCCGTGTCGACGACGAGGCATCCCGACCAGACGGGCACGCCGTTCGTGAGGGGCAGGACGGTGCCGTGGTGGGTGAAGCTCACCCCGTCGGTGGTGGCGTGGTCCCATCCGCCGGCGCCGTTGTTGACGGCGGAGTGCAGGTAGTAGAGCTGATATTTCCCCCCGGAGACGATCGGGCGCTGCGGGTCGCAGAGCCACGCGGTCGGGGGCGTCATGTGGAACATCGCGCGTTGCGACGCGCCGGCCGCGTACGCGGACGGGCCGGCGGCGGAGGCCAGGGCGAGGCCGAAGGCCCCGGCCCCGGCGCCCTGCAAGAGGGTGCGTCGGGAGATCTCGAACGGCATGATGGTACTCACTTCCTCGTGATCGACGGGCGCGACGATGCACCCGCCGGGTGGGCCGGCGGTTCTCGGAGACGTCGGTCAGGCGGCCGCCGGAGCCGCGGGACCTTCCTGTGCCGTGGGGGCGGGCGAGCCGACCCGCGCCTCGCCGACGCGCACGGTGGGGACGACGGAGGTCGAGGCGGTCGCGGAGACCGTGACGGGGCCTGCGCCGAGGGTCACCAGATGCGAGAGCGCGGTGAGGCCGTCGTCGGCGAAGACCTCCATCAGGGGCCCGTCGATCACGAGTGTCAGGGCACCCGCGGCGGGGTCCACCAGCGGCGCGGTGCGAACACCCGCGAAATCGGGGTGCAGCGCGTCGGCTTCGCGTCCGGAGCGCGAGACGGAGAGCGTGCGGGCTGCGGGGTCGTGGATGACGTCGACCACGGCATCCCCCTCTCCCTCCAACCGGAGGCGCATGGTGCCCGTGGCGGCGGTGTCCCACCGCACCTCGAGGACGGCGTGCGGCGCGATGGCGGGCGAATCGAGCTCGACGTCGTCGAGGGGCGGCAGGACGGGCCGCTGGACGAGATGGAGCGCGTCGTCGGCGCGCCGCAGCCCGAGCGTCCGCGGGAGCGACATCGCCCCGCGCCACGGCGAGGTGGGAACGACGTGCGCGTAGCGCCAGTTGCCCATCCACGCCAGCATCACCGCGGAACCCCCGGGGGCGCTGTCGAAGGTGACGCCGGCGTAGCAGTCGCGGCCGTGGTCGAGCGGTCGGAGGTCGGCAGCCGGGGAATGGAAGACGTCGTCGACGAGATCGCCCACGACGTAGTGCATCGCAGAACCCGCCGGGTCGGCGTCGTCGCCCACCGGGTTGGTGCTCAGCAGCAGCACCCACACGCGCTCGGTCGTCCCCTCCAGCGGCAGACGTACGAGGTCGGGGCACTCCCAAACCACGCCCTCGGGCCCGAGCGGACCGAACGAGCCCGTCTCGCGCCAGGTGCGCAGGTCGTCGGAGGCGTAGAACACCACCCGGCGCTCCACCGCCTCGACCGTGAGCATCAGCCAGCCGCCGCCGGGCACGCGCACGACCTTGGGGTCGCGGAAGTCGGCGCTCCCGCGATCGAGCATCGGGTTCGCGGCATCCATCGTCCAGGTGAAGCCGCCGTCGACGCTGGTCGCGCGCGACTGGGCCTGGACGCCGTGGTCGTAGGCGCTGGTGTAGAACGCGGTGAGCGTGCCGTCGTCGCCGGCCACGACCGAGCCGGAGTAGATCTGCTCGCCGGGGCGGTGGCGAAGCGCGACGGGATGCTCGTCCCAGTGCAGGAGATCGGGGCTGGAGGCGTGACCCCAACTCATGTTGCCCCAGTCGTTGCCCTGCGGATTGAACTGGAAGAAGGCGTGCCACCGGTCGCCCGCGAAGACGAGTCCGTTCGGATCGTTCATCCAGTTCTGCGCGGGGGCGAGGTGGAAGCGCGGACGGGGAAGGCTCACACGGACTCCCGGGGGATCGAGGGGCACGCGATCAGCTGTCGCGCACCGATGGCGGGGGGTTCGAGGCCGAGCAGCGCGCGTACTCCCGCGGCCCCGAGCTCGTAGTGCGGGAGGGCGACGGTCGACAGGGGCGGGCGCAGGTGCGCGGCGATGACGTCCTGGTTGTCGAAGCCGATGACGGCGACATCGTCGGGGATGCGCAGCCCCCGTTCGCGCAGGCCGTCGTAGAGCCCCATCGCAACGCGGTCGTTGTGGCAGAAGACGGCGGTCGCACCCGAGTCGATGACGGCCGCCGTGACGTCGTAGCCGCCCTCCTGCTCGGGCGCGGCCTCGAACACCAGAGCGTCGTCGACCTCGACGTCCGCCGCCGCCAGCGCCGCGCGGTACCCGGCGAGCCGGCCGCTGCGCGCGGGCGAGGGCGATGTCGTGTTGACGAATGCGATGCGGCGATGCCCCGCCGCGAGAAGCTGCTCGGTCGCGGTGCGCCCGCCCTGCTCCTCGTCGGGCACGATGGCCGGGAACGCATCATCCGCGGCGAAGCAGTTCACCAGCACCGTCTCGGTGTGCTGCAGCGGCGGCGGCACCTGGATCTCGCGGTGGTACCAGGTGGAGTACAGGATGCCGCGCACCTGATGCTCCAGCATCATCGCGATCGCGTCGTTCTCGGCGGCGGCGTTGCCCTCGGTGTTGGCCACGAGCAGGACGAAGCCGTGACGCCACGCCTCGTCCTGGGCGCCGTGGATGATCTGACCGGCGAAGGGCGTGGTCGCGATGGCATCCGCCACCAGCCCGATGAAGCGAGAGCTCCCCTCCGACAGCGTCTTGGCCAGGGCGTTCGGACGGTATCCGAGCGCGACCACGGCCTCTTGCACGCGCCGCCGTGCGTCTTCGCCGATGCGGGCGCCCGGCTTGTCGTTGACGACGTGCGACACGGTCGCGACCGAGACGCCGGCGGCCTTGGCGACATCGCGCATGGTCGTGGTCATGAGGGGGTCCTCGCGTTCATCCCTTGGTGGCTCCGCTCTCCAGGCCGGCGATCATCGCCTTGTTGAGCACGAGGAACACCAGCAGCAGCGGCGTCACCGTGACGCACACCGCGGCGAACGTCGCCGTCCAGTCGGTGTTGCCCATCGCTCCGATGTAGTTTTGCAGGCCCAGCGGGATGGTCTTGAGCCCATCGGAGAGCACGAAGGTGTTCGCGAAGATGAAGTCGTTCCAGATGAAGATGCTGTTCACGAGCACCACCGTGATGATCGTGTTGACAGACAGGGGCGCCGTGATCTGCAGGAAGATGCGGTACGGACCCGCTCCGTCGAGGGAGGCGGCCTCGTAGAGCTCGCGCGGGATGTACTCGTAGAACGACGAGAACAGGTACACCCCCATCGGGAGGGAGAACGCCGCCAACGGCAGGATCATCGACAGGTGGGTGTCGAGCAGGCCCACCTGCGAGTAATCGATGAACAGCGGCACGAGAGCGATCTGCACCGGCACGATGATCCCGAGCAGGAACAGCGCTCGCACGAATCCGCTGAGGCGGAAGCCCAGCACCTGCAACGCGTACGCGGCCATCATCCCGGCGACCACGATGAGCAGGCTCGCCCCGAGGGTGACGATGAGCGAGTTGCCGATGTTCAGCAGGAGGTTGCCGGTGCCGAAGGCGCGGGCGTAGTTGTCGAGGGTCCACTCGCGGGGGAGGGCGAACGGGTCGCCCCCGGCGAAGTCGCTCGCGGTGCGGAAGCTCGTGAGGAACAGCCACAGCAGGGGATACACCTGCACGACGACGATCAGCGCGACGGTGACCGTGAGCAGCGTGCGCTGCACCCGCAGGCGCGGCGAGCGGTGCACCCGGCGGGGTGTGGGCGCGGGTGCCGGGGGAACGGATGCCACGGGGGCGGGGGAGAGGGTGATGCTCATCACGCGTCCTTCCGACGCAACAGCAGGAAGATGAGGCCGACGGCGACCAGGCACTCGACGACGATGAAGACCGAGATCGCGCTGGCGTAGCCGTAGTCGGTGTGGACGAAGGCCGTCTTGTACATGTAGGTGGTCAGCAGCTCCGACGACTGGCCGGGGCCGCCGTTGGTGAGCAGGTACGGGATGTCGAAACCGCGGAGGGCGAAGGTCGTGGCCATCACGGTCGTGGTGATCCAGACGGGCCGGATGTAGGGGAAGCGGATGCGCCAGAACGTCTGCCACCAGGACGCACCGTCGAGGCGGGCGGCCTCTTCGAGCTCCTTGGGCACGGCGATGAGGGCCGCGTAGATGATGAGCATGTACAGCCCGGTGAAGCGCCACCCCTCGGGGATCGACACCGCCGCCAGCACCGTCTGCACGTTCGACAACCACGCCGTCTGCAGGCCCTCCAGGCCCACCCAGGCGAGCAACTGGTTGAGCAGGCCGACCGGCTCGAGCGAGTAGACCCGCAAGAAGAGGAACGCGATGGCGACGGTGGAGATGACCGCCGGCAGCAGGTAGAGCGTCTTGACGAGCTCGCGGGCTCGGGGGAGGGCGGTGAGGAGCCCCGCCACGGCGAGGGCTCCGCCGAGCTGCAGGACGAGGCAGATCGCGAGGTATCCGAGCGCATTGCCGAAGGCCGTCCAGAACACGTCGTCGCGGGTGAACATCTTGACGTAGTTGTCGAGTCCGACGAACTGCAGGTCGGTGATGCCGTCCCACTCGAACAGGCTCAGCACGAGCGACTGCCCGATGGGCAGCAGCACGGCGGCGCTGTACAGCAGCAGCGGCGGCACGAGGAAGACGGCCACGGCCAGCCCGGAGCGGCGCGGAAGCATCGAGGTGCGCATGGGCGCGCGGCGCGGGGTGGGCCGGCCGGCCCCGGTCGCCCGGGGCCGGCTCGGTGCGAGCGTGTCAGCCACCGACGTTCTCCGTCAGGGCGGCATCCATGGTGCTGACGAACTCGTCGGGCGTGATGTCGCCCTGCACGAGCAGCGTCAGTTCCTGCTGCAGACGGGTGTTGGTGGCGGGGTCGAGCTGCGTGTCCCACGGCATGGCGATCTTCTCGCCGACGTCGCCCGCCTGCGCGATCGCCCGGCTGTACAGCGGGGTGGCGGTCGCGGGGATCTCGGTCTCGACGCCGGTGGTCGGCGACAGGGCGCCGGAGGCGGCGACCTCGGCCGGGTAGCGCTCGAGGGCGAAGGCGAGGAAGTCCCGCACGAGCGGGTCGTAGGTGGAGGCGTTGACGGCCATGCCGATGCCCGACGGGGTGACGTATTCGTTGTCGGCGGTCACCGCACCGGGGAGCGTCGGGAGGGTGAAGTAGTCGACGCTGTCGCGCACGCCGGCGTCGAGGTCGTCGGTGGCGAGGTTGCCGAGCTCCCACGTTCCGATGTTGTAGACGGCGGCCTTGCCCGAGGTGAACTGCGCCTGCGCGTCGGCGTACCCGGTGGAGGAGAACCCCTCCTGGAAGCACCCGGCCTGGCCCAACCCGTACAGCCAGTCGGCGGCGGCGCGACCGGGAGCGTCGGAGAAGGCCGCTTCCCCCGTCTTGAGCTTCTGCACGTACTCGGGACCGGCCTGGCGGAAGGGGTAGTACGCCATGTAGCGCTCGAGCGGCCAGCCGTCGGCGCCGTCGAGGGCGATCGGGGTGATCCCCTTCGCGCGCAGCGCCTCGCACATCGGGGCGAAGTCGTCGAGCGTCGCGGGCACCGAGACACCGGCCTGGGCGAGCAGGTCGCGGTTGTACCAGAAGAACTCCAGCTGGAACTCGAACGGCACCATGTAGAGCGAACCGTCGTCGAAGCGCTGGTAGTTCAGGGCCGCCTCGCGGTAGTCGTCGGACAGGCCCAGGTCGTCGAGCAGCAGGTCGACGTCGACCATGCGACCCTGCTCGGCCAGCTTCTGTGCGAAGGGCGTGGCATCCGTGTCGAAGAGTTCAGGCAGCTTGTTCGCCGCGGCGAGCGTCTCGTACTTCTGGATGTAGCTGGGTCGGTCGGGCGTCGTGATGAGGTTGAGCGAGAACCCGGGGTGGTCTGCGGCGTACTCGTCGGCGATCTTCTGCATGGCGGTGATGACCCCGCCGTCGGCCGGGCGCGAGAGCAGCCAGGAGATCTCGCGGGGCTTGATCTCGCCATCCGGGTTGACGTCGGTGGGGTCTCCGCCGGAGCCGGTACCGGCGCAGCCGGAGAGGACGAGGGCGGTGGCGGCGGCCAGGGCGACCCAGGATGCCGTGCGGGCGTGGTGGACCATGTGAATCTCCGTTGATGTGTGGTTCGGGTGCGGGTGGGGTTACGAGGAGGCGACGAGGAGCTCGTCGTGGGTGACGGCGGACGCACCGTCGTCGGGTCTCGGTGTCGACACCTCGAGCCCGAGGATCGCCGCCGTTCCCTCGCCGACGAAGGCGCCGACGCCGCCGGTGGTGCGGTCGTAGAGCCGGGTGCTGAGGGTCACGGCGCCGTCGACCGTGGCGACGCACAGGTCGCCGTCGACGATCACCTCGAGGCGGTGCGGCCCCGGGGCCAGCGTCACGGGACGCTCGAGTTCGACCGCGAAGGGCACGTCTCCCGAGATCTGCCATTGCTCGCCCCCGGTCGACCGGCGCGGCCACCGGTCGAACACGAGTCGATTGCGACGGGGCTCGAGACGCAGCGCGTAGCCCTCGTCGCCGTCGGCGCTCGCGCGCAGCAGCAGGCCGCACTCGCTCGTGCCCGCGGCGATGTCGAACACGGCGTCGACGCGGAACGTCGCGGGGATGCTCTCGGGGAGGAGGAGGTCGGCGTACCCGTCGGGGGCGCGGAGGACGGTTCCGGATGCCACCGACGCGATGCCGCGGTCGAAGCTCTCGGCCAGCTCGACCGGGGGATGCAATCGCAGCGAGCCGTCGGGGTTCTGCTCGGCTTCCAGCACCGAGAGGGTGCCCGCCCACTGCCACGCGCCGTCGTCGGTGTCGCCCTCGCGTGAGGCGATCCAGCCGAAGAAGAAGCGGCGGTCGTCCCGGGCGGCGGACTTCGCCGCGTAGTAGGCGCGGCCGTCGAGGGTGTCGTCGACGGGGACCGTCCACGGGCCGTGGAGGCTGCGCGAGACGCGGTAGCGGGTGGTGAAGGACTCGCTGAACTCGGAGTAGACGAGATACCACCAGCCGTTCCACTCGAACACCTCGGGGCACTCGTGCGCGATGTAGCGCCGCGGGTCCCAGAACGGCTCGATGGGCTCCCAGGTGGCGAGGTCGCGCGAGACGCACTGCGCGATCACTCCGCGGCGGCGCTCGGGCCCCTCGGCGTGGCGGGCGGTGATCAGCATGCGCCAGAGGCCCGCGGCCTCGTCGCGGAAGACGAAGGGGTCGCGCCAGTCGGCGGTCTCGTAGCCGGCGGTGGCGCCGAACGTGTGCTCGGGGTGGCGCTGCCAGGTGCGCATTCCGTCGGTGCTGGTGGCGTGCAGCACCTGCTGCAGCGCGAGCCCGTCGGTGCCGCGGCGTTCGGGGTTCTGCCCCGTGTAGAAGAGGTGATGGATGCCGTCGGCGGCGACGACGCTGCCGGTGTAGACGTTGAAGTCGTCGGAATCCGGACCGCCGGAGGCCAGCGCGGATCCCGTCTCGGTGAAGGTGACGAGGTCGTCGGTGACGACGCGGTGCCAGGGCATGCCGATCTTGGGCGTCTGCCGCGATTCGTGCAGGTAGAAGAGGTGGAAGCGACCGTCCTCCTCCCACGGGATGACGTCGCCGACCCAGGCGTGGGGTGGGCGGAAGAACCCTCGTTCGTGCATTCGGATGACTCCTCGTCGAGACTCACTGCGCCGATGGAACCGGAATGGTTAATCGGTTACGCAGACGCTAGCAAGCCCTCGAAGAGATGGTCAAGCGGTTAATCAGATTTCTTCCGCGGATCCCGTCCGACGCAGGACCGGCGTACCGAGGGCGATCTCGATCTCCCCCTCAACGGCGCTGTACGCGCGTTCGTCGGCGTTCGTGACGATCGTGAGGACGACCGGATCCAGCCCCGCCGCCGTCACCGCCGCGAGGTCGACGTGCACGAGCGCGTCACCGGGCGACACCCGGTCGCCGACGCGCACGAGGGGGCGGAACCCGCGGCCGGCCAACCGCACCGTGTCGATGCCCACGTGCACGAGGATCTCCGTGCCGTCGTCGGTGGTGACGCCGTAGGCGTGCGAGGCGGCGGCGATCGCGCTGACCGTCCCCTCCGCGGGGGAGGAGACGAGCCCGGACGCGGGGGCGATCGCCGAGGTCGGGCCCAGTGCACTCGCGGCGAACGCCGGGTCGCCGAGGGTCGACACCTGCACCCGGGTGCCCGTGACGGGGGAGCGCACGACGGAGTCGTCGGGCGGCTCCGCGGTGCCATCGCCCTCGAGGGGACGGCCCCGGCGTCGACGCCAGCGCGCCCACACCAGCGTTCCGGCGAAGGACAGCACCACCGACACCGCGAGGCACAGCAGGAACGGCCCCACCCGACCCGGGGCGATCGAGAGGAAGCCGAAGACCCCCGCGGCCCCCAGGGTCACCGCCTCCACGCGGAACGCGGCGAGCAGGGTCGCGGAGATCGCCGTCGCCCCCACCGCGATGACGAAGGGGATTCGAAGCCGCAGTGTCACACCGAACATCGCGGGTTCGGCGATGCCGAGTGCGGCCGGAGCGGTCGCGGTGGCAGCCAGTGCCCGCAGCCGCGACCCCCGACGCGTCGACACCCATACGGCGAGCGTCGCCGCGGCCTGGGCGACGTTGGCGGCGGCGGCGACGGGGAAGATGAACGACCCGCCGGTCGAGAGCAGCCCGAGCTCGATGGCGATGAGACCCTGGTGCAGTCCCGTCACCACCAGCGGGGAGTACACCGCGCCCACGACGGTGCCACCGAGCAGTCCGGCGCTGCTGTACAGCCATTCCATGGCCACCGCGGCGGCGTCCGCGGTGAAGCGCAACGCCGGTCCGAGGACCAGGAAGGCGAGCAGGCCGGTCGTCAGCAGGGTCACCAGGGGGACGAGCAGCAGGCGCGCCGATCCGCGCAACCGGCGGCCGAAGAAGCGCTCGAAGCGCGCGAGCACGAAACAGATCGCGATGATCGGTACGACCGTGCCCTGGTAGTCGATGGCGAGGACGTCGACTCCTGCGATCACCCACCCCGTGTCGGGGGCGAGGTGGATGGCGGGAAGGGCGGAGTCGGCCGAGAGGCCGGGAGCGGCCACCAGTGCCGCCCCCATCGCCGCTCCGAGATACGGGCTGCCGCCGAAGCGCCCCGCGGCGGAGAAGCCCAGGAGGACGGGCAGCAATGCGAACACCGCCGCCCCGAGCAGGCCCACCAGCGCCACGGGTCCGCGCAGCCACGGCACGGCATCCACCACCGCCAGGTCGCCGAATGCCCCGGGTCCGGCGAGCACGTTGTGGAGCGCCGTGAGCAGTCCGCCCGCCACGAACGCGGGGAGCAACGGCGTGAAGACGTCGACGAGCACGCCGATCGCCCGCGTCGGAAGGGGGTGGGCGGATGCCGCGACCGGCGGCGTGAGCCGGCTGTCCACCGCCTCGGCGACGTCGTCGACCCGCCCCGGGCCCACCACGATCTGCACCTGCTCGCCGACCACCTGCGCGGCCAGCACGCCGGGAACGGCCCCGAGGGCGTGCGTGTCCACCCGCGAGAGCTCGCGAGGCGTGACCCGCAGGCGCGTGGCGCAGTGCGTCGCGGCGACCACGTTCTCCGCGCCGCCGAGGGCACGGAGGATCGCGTCCGCCATCGACATGGCATCCATCGGCACCCGGACCCCTCGCCACTCCTCCCCAGGGGTGGTGAAAGCCAGCGTACGCGTCCGGGCCGCGCACGCCGTCGGCGTCATCGTCCGGGAACGCCGAAACGGGGCCCCGCCGAAGCGGAGCCCCGTTCCTGGGGTGGGGTGTCCCGTCATCCGAGGGGGGAACCTCGTTGCGCGGGCCGGGGATGCCCGTTCACGGGGTGCAGCGCCCCGTTCACGGGCGGCGGGTCAGCCGATCGGCCGCGGGTCGGCCGTGCCGGCGATCTCGTGCGCGTAGCCCGAGGGGATGTCGGCCCACTGGCCGAGCCCGTTCGTTCCGTACGAGCGGTCGACCGTGACGGCGTCGCCCTCGATGTCGAGGCGCACCGTCGGGGCGAGGGTTCCGCCCCGCACGAAGTCGTCGCTCGTGCCGATCGTGTCGATGAACGACTGCACGAGGCCGTCGGGCATGACGTAGTGCGAATAGGCCTGGAACTGCCCCGGGTGCTGATCGGGGTGCGGGGCGAACGGGGCGCCCACGGGGAAGTTCAGGTTCGCCGGGCTTCCGAGCGCGAGTCCCGAGCCGCGGTTCACGGGCTGGAAGTCGCTGCGGATGCCGTCGCCCACGAAGCCGTAGACGCCCTCGGGGCCATCGATGCCGGCCGCGTAGGTGCCGCGGTGGGTGATGGTGAACAGGTAGTACTTGCCGTCCTTGATGTAGATCTGCGGACGCTCGGTCTGGTCGTTCACGCAGTTCGCCGACAGGATCGGCGGCAGGAAGCGCCACTCGGTGAGGGCGGCGTTCTCGGCGACCGCGAGGCCGACGTTCGCCATCTGGAAGTGCGCACCCTTGTCCATCGCCTCGTCGGCGGTCTCGGCGTGCGGGTCGCCGGGAGCGTAGCCCATGTCCTCTTCGGTGCACGCGCGCTCGCCGCGGGCGAATGCCGAGTTGCCCTCGAACACCATGTACGTCTTGCCGGGGTGGGCGGGGTCTTCGAAGGTGAACGGGTCGCGGAAGTTGAAGAACTCGTTCTGCGCGCCGGTCTGGTAGTACTCGCCGTCGGCCTGCAGCATGTCGTGCTGGTCGCGGAAGCCGGTCATCCACACGCCGTTCTCGTCGGCGAACAAGCGGCCCTCGCTCTGGACGAGACGCGGGTCGTAGGGCTTGCGGTTGGAGCCGTCGTCATTGCGGTAGAACGCCACCGCCGTGTAGAAGATACGCAGCTTGTTGCCGTCGAAGATGCGCGTCGAGCCCGACCACTCGGTCTGGTGGCTGAAGGACTGGTCCTCGAAGATGGCGCCGGACGCCCCGTCGGGGAACACCAGACCGCCATAGGTCCAGCCGCCGTCCGCGGGCCGCTCTGCGACGTCGGCCTTGCGGAAGAAGTAGCCGAGCTTGGCGTAGGTGTGCCGGTCGTCGAAGCCGAGCTTGCGGTCGGCGACGAGCGAGAACACGACCTCCCAGCCCTTGAAGCTGGGCTGGGCGGAGCTTCCGTCGGTGAGGGTCCAGCTGTCCCAGACCCAGACCTCCTCGTTGCTCATGTCGGGGAAGTCCTGCGGCACCGTCGGCATCGTGTACTCCTCGGGCATCGAGTTCTCCCGCGAGGCGGCGGCGGGGTCGCTCATGGCCTGGAGCTGGCGCGCGTCGGCGCGGGTCCACTTGGCGGTGAAGTCGGCCTCGGGGTCGTAGGCCTTCTGGGTGTGCTCGGTCGGGGCGGGGAAGCCCGCGACGGCTGCGGGGGCGGGTTCGGCTTGGGCGGGTGCGCCCGCCGCGAGAGCGGCGGTGGTGGCGATCACGGCGGCGATCGCCGCGAGCCGGAAGCGCGTGCGCCCTGCTCGGTTGTGCGTGGTGGTCACGTCGTTCTGCTTTCTCGTTCGCAAGACGTGGATCCTTCTCCTCGGCGATCAGCGTACGAGCATGGCTCTAATCTGTCAAACGTTTGACATAATTTGCATTCGCCCTGAATGTCTGGCACTCTCGACCCCGAGTCGCCGCATGGCGTGCTCCGTGGCATCCCTCCTCTCGCGGTCATCTGAGCCCGCACCAGCCACCCTCTTCGCGACGACGTGAACCCGGTCGAAAAGACCCGCATTCGTCGCGCCCATCGCAACCCACAGGAGCGTCATGACCCAGCTCGTCCCCTCCGCCCGCAGGACTCCTGCGCGGCGCATCCCCTTCGCGGCGGCGGCCGCGGCCGCCTCGTCGGCCGCGATCGTCCTGCTGGCCGCTGCTCCCGCGCACGCCGCCGCCACCGTCGCCACCTTCGAGGGCCAGGATGCCGCCAGCGCGGCGAATTCCCTGGTCGGCGAGCACGTCTCGCTCTCGTCCGCCGCGCTCTCGCTCGGTCGGACCGTGCAGGCCGGAACCGTCGCCGATCTGGACCTGGCGCTGCCCGCAGGCCCTTTCACCGGTGTCGCGCTGAGCACCGGTTCGCTGCGTGCGGCCGATCCCGCCGCTGCGGGCGACGTGGACTTCACGTCGTCGTCGTTGGTCGGCCCCAACGCGAAGCTCACGACCACGGGCGATCTGGGCGGGTCGGGCTCGGCCCTGCTCGAGTCGTCGTTCGCCGCCACCACCTACGACGCGGCGGAGCTCCGGCTGACCGTCGTGCCCGAGGGTGACAAGCTGACAATCGTTTACCACATCGGCAGCGAAGAGTACGCGGGCTGGGCGGAGCGCGACTACACCGACGCGTTCGGCGTCTACGTCGACGGACGGCTGTGCTCGACCGTCGGCGACGTGCCGGTGGGCGTCACCACCATCAACGCCGACACGCGCAAAGAGCTGTACGTGTCCAACGTCACGGCCACCGGCGCGCCCGGCGAGGTCGACACCGAGATGAACGGCTACTCGGTCGCGCTGACGTGCACCACCGACGTCGCCCCCGGCCAGCCGGTCGAGGTCGTCGCGGCCGTCGCCGACACCGTCGACGGTCAGCTCGACTCGACGCTGCTGCTCGCCGCGAACGGCATCAGCTCGGTGCCGGGGCCCGCGCAGCCCTCTCCCTCTCCCACGCCGGCGCCGAGCGAGGACGACCCCGCGGCGACCCCCGCGCCCGTTCCCGCGTCGGTGAACGGACCCGCCGCCGGCGGCACCACCCGACCCGGTTCGCCGCTGGCCGTGACCGGTGTGGACTCGGCGTCGCTGGTCGCCGGTGCGGGCCTCGCGGTCGCCGCGGTCGGCGTCGGGGCCGCGGCCCTCGTCGTCTCGCGTCGCCGCCGGACCGCCCGTGAGGTGAGCGAGCAGTGATCCGCGTCGGCTCCCGTCTCCTCACCCGATCACTCGCCGTCACCGGCGGTGTGATTCTCGGCTCGACACTGCTCGCCGCTCCCGCGAACGCCCTCACGGTCGTCCCGCTTCCCGCCGACGTCGCGGTCACGCGCGACGGCGCCGAGACGGTCTCGGACGTACGGTGGGAATTGCCCGCCGAAGCGGCACCCGGTGACGTGGTGACCCTGTCGCTGCCCGAGCACGCGGGGGCTGTGGCGGGAGCCGACTGGATCGCCTCGACCGGGGTGTCGATCGGCGTCGTGCGCATCGACGACGCCGGATTCGCCTCGATCGAGCTGACCGATGCCGCCGCCGACCCCGCCCATCGGCGCGGCGAGGTGGTCGTGCGTTCGGTGCTCGATCAGTCCCCGCCGACGATCGAGACCTCGGCATCCACCGCCGACGCGACCCTTCGTCCCGGCGAGGAGCCCGGTCCGTTCTTCGGCGCCCCCGACCGTTCTCGGGGCAGCAAGTACGGCGCATGGACCGACGAGACCGAGACGCGCGCCCGCTGGGTCCTCGAATCCCCCCGGGGCCCCTGGGATTCCCTGGACGTCGTCGACCGCCCGGGGCCCGGCCAGCGCATCGACTGCGCTGCGGGCGTCCGCGTCCGCGCGGCGAACGAGACCGATCCCGTGACGGGCTACCTCGTCGGCGCCACCGACGTCCCCGCCGAACGCGTGACCGTCGCGTGCGCCGACGCCGAGGTGAGCGTTCGCGTCGACGCCGTCGGCGACGAGATCGTCGAGATCGGCCTCGAGACCATCCTCGACGAGGCTGCGACCGAGGTGTCCAACACGGGGGAGTTCACCGCGAGCCGCTCCGTCCCCGGGGAGGCGTCGCGCACGCTCACGCTGGAACCGCGACTGGCGATCGCACCCGCGCCCTCGCCGACCCCCACGGTTCCCCCGGTCGCCGAGACGCCCGAGCCCGGCCCGGAGCTTCCGGACCGCCTGGCGGAGACCGGAACGGATGCCGCGGTGCCCCTCGTCCTCGGCGCGGTCCTGCTGCTGGCCGGTGCCGCCATGGCGGCTCGCCGACGAGGTGCTCGGTGGCGCGCGTGATGGGGATCGACACCCGCCCGGTCCGCCGGTCGCGCGGTCGACGCGCCGGCCTCGTGATCGCCTCGATCATCGCCGTGGTCGTCGCGGCGGTGCTCGTGATCGTGCTGCTGCCGCGCGCCGAGGAACCGACGCCGCAGCCCTCTCCCACCCCGACGCCGGATGCTTTCGCCACCCCCGAGGGGTGGGAGAGGTTCCGCCCGACGTTCCATCTGACCCCGGAGCAGCACTGGATCAACGATCCCCAGCGCCCGATCTTCGTCGACGGCGAGTGGCGCCTCTACTACCTCTACAACGCCGATTACCCCGACGGGAACGGCACCGAGTGGCACCTGGCGACCTCCACCGACATGGTCACGTGGAAGAACCGCGGTGTCGCGATCGAGAAGTACCGCAACGGTCTGGGCGACATCCTCACCGGCAGCGCCGTCATCGACGAGCGCAACACGGCCGGGTTCGGGGCGGGCGCGGTCATCGCGCTGACCACCCAGCAGGACGACGGCGTGCAGCGCCAGTCGCTGTTCTCCTCCACCGACGGCGGCATGACGTTCCAGAACTACGAAGGGAACCCGGTCATGGAGAATCCCGGTGCGACCGACTGGCGCGACCCGAAGATCGTGTGGGATGACGCCCGCCAGCAGTGGGTCATGGTGCTCGCCGAGGGGGAGCGCCTGGGGTTTTACACCTCGCCCGACCTGCGCGAGTGGACCTACGTCTCCGACTTCGTGCGCACCGCGTACGGACTGCTCGAGTGCCCCGACCTGTTCGAGATGGTCGACCCCGACTCGGGTCGGCGCACGTGGGTACTGGGCGTGAGTGCGGACGCCTCCCGAGGGGGCGGGACGACGGGCTTCGCGTACTGGACGGGCGCATGGGACGGGGAACGCTTCACGGCCGACGCCGACGAGCCTCAGTGGCTCGACGGGGGCGCCGACTTCTACGCCGCCGTGACGTGGGACGACCCGCGCGACGGCGACGAGGGGCGACTGGAGCGACGGTACGCCCTCGGGTGGATCAACAACTGGGCCTATGCGCGCGACCTGCCCGGGGGCAGCTGGCAGGGTGGATCGCTCTCGACCACACGCGAGATCGTCCTCCGCGAGATCGACGGGCGCCTCAGCCTGCTGTCGCAGCCCGTCGCCGCCCTGGACGCGCGGCAGGGCGAGCCTCGCACGGCGTCGGACCTCGCGGTCGCCCCCGGGGTGATCGCCGATCTCCCCGTGCAACCGCACACGGGCGCCTACCGTCTGCGCGCCCGGATCGACGCGCCGGACGGGGGCGAGCTGCGGCTGCGATTCGGCTCCGCCGACGCGGAGGTGACCGTGGGCTACGACTCCGAGGCCGGGGTCGTCTTCCTCGATCGACGTCGGGACGCGGTGGCGGATGCCATGCCCGAGACGTACCGCGAAATCCGTACCGCCCCGGTGGATGCCGACGGCTCGCTCTTCCTCGACATCCTCGTCGACGCCTCCTCGGTCGAGGTGTTCACGGGCGGCGGGCGTGCCTCGCTGACCTCCGCGGCGTATGCCGATGCCCGCGCGGGCGTCACCGCGGAGGCGTCGGGCGGGGCGATCAGCATCCGGGACCTCTCCGTGACCCCGATCGCCGTCAACGACCCGAGCGCCCCGTAGACCCGCGGCCGCACCGNGGCCGCGACCACCCCTTCGCGGCGCGGAGGGGCTCAGGACGTCCAGCCGTGGCGCAGCGCCACCGGAAGAGGTTCTTCCGCGGTGGCGCTCGCCGCGGCATCCGTCATCCGCGCGAGGAGCAGGTCGACCGCCCGGGTCGCCATCCGCTCGATGGGCTGGCGGACCGTGGTGAGACCGGGAACGGCCAACTGCAGCGCCGCCGCGCCGTCGTACCCGACGATGCGCAGGTCGTCGGGAACGCGACGCCCGGTCTTGCGCGCCCATTCCAGTGCCATCAGGGCGGTGAGGTCGTCGCTGGCGAAGACGCCGTCGCAGGCGTTCACGGTCAGCCAGGTCTCGATCGCGGCCCGACGCTCCTCGAGCGAGGTGTCGTAGCCGTATGCCATGACGCGCGGCTCGAGGCCGTGCGCGCGCATGCGTTCGCGATAGGCCGCCGCCCGCTGGTTGCCCGCGTGATCGGTGGCCGTGAGATGCACCGCGGAGCGCGAGCCCCGGGCGATGAGGTGCTCGGTGGCGAGCACGCCTCCGGTGCGATTGTCGCTGTGGACGGTGGGGATGCCCTCGCCCAGCCGGCGGTCGATCGCCACGATGGGCAGGTCGGCCCGTCCGTACCCGGCGACGTCGCGGTTGTGCGTGGAGCTGATGATCCCGTCGACCCGATTGCCCTGCAGCAGATCGAGGTACTTCTCCTCGCGCTCGGGGGTGTCGTGGCAGTCGCACAACAGCATCTTGTAGCCGTGCGTCGCGAGCGCCCCCTCGACGTGCGAGGCGAGTTCGCCGAAGAACGGGTCGGCTACCGTGGGCACGATCAGGCCCACGAGCGTCGAGCGCTGGCCGATGAGCGAACGGGCGATCTCGTTCGGGCGGTAGCCGAGCTCGGACACGGCATCGTCGACGCGACGTTTGATGTCGTCGCTGAGGTAACCCCGATTGTTGAGCACGCGCGAGACAGTGGTCACCGAGACACCGGCGCGCGCGGCGACGTCCTGCAGCTTGGGTCGGCTCATCGGGTGCTCATCGGGTCGAGGGACGGATGACGCTTCGACGCTATCCCACCGTCGGGTCGCGCTCGACGAACGGCGACGAACGCGCCTGCGGTGCGGAGCGTCATCCGGGCGGCCCATCCGCGCGGGGTGCGCCGACGATCGCGTCGACGAGCAGCAGCACGTCGTCGCCGTCGACCTCATCCCGGCTGAGGGCGCGCAGGATGACGGCACCCACCAGGGCGTCGGCAGCGGCGTTCAGCCGTGGGCCGTCGACACCGCCGAGGGCTTGGGAGAGCCGCTCCATGAGCGGAGCGGCGAGGATCTCGGCGCGCAGGCGACGCCCGGTCTCGGCGTTGCCGGCCGCCGCCGCGATGAGGGAGCGCAACAGCCCCTCACCCTCGGCGCTCGCGCGCAACGCGAACAGATCGCCCAACCACGTCGCGAGGTCGGTGCGCGCATCACCGGTGTCGGGGAGCTCGCGTCGACCGCCGAGCAGCAGCCCCTCGAGGATGGCCTCGGCGAGCACGTCGCCCTTGCCGGGCCACCAGCGGTAAATGGTCTGCTTGCCCACTCCGGCGCGGCGCGCGATCCCCTCCATCGTCAGATGGTCGTAGCCGCGCTCGGTGAAGAGCGCGACGGCCGCCTCGAGGATCGCCAGGCGCGCGGCTTCGCTGCGAACGGGACCACTGCGCGGAAGAGCCATGACCTCCATTGTGCGCGACATCGAGCTCTCTCAAGACGAGACGGTGCGTGTTATCTTTGCCGGGACTGGTCGGAGCCGACGGTGCTCCCTCGCGCGCACCGCACGAGAGGAACCCCGCATGGCCGAACTGCTGCACCGTCTCGGAACCTTCGCCGCGCGACGCGCGTGGACGGTGATCGTCGCGTGGGCGGTCATCCTCGGCGTCGTCGGCGGCGGGTTCGCCGTCGGTTTCGGGGGCCTGAGCTCCAGTTTCGACATCCCGGGCACGGCATCCGGAGACGTCATCGCCGAACTGCAGGATGAACTCCCCGATTTCAGCGGTGCATCCGGCGCGGTCGTCTTCCGCACCTCCGACGGCTCGGCCCTCACCGATACCCAGAAGGCCGACATCACCGGGTTGGTGGACTCCGCGGGCGATCTCCCCGACGTCGCGCGGGTGACCGACCCCTTCGCGACGCAGGCGCAGCTCGACACGCAGCGTCAGCAGGTCGTCGACGGTCGTCAGCAGCTCGCCGACGCCCGTGCCCAGTCCGAGGCCGGCCAGGCTCAGCTCGACGCCGGCGCGGCCCAGCTCGACCAGGCGCAGCAGCAGCTCGACGCCGGGCGCGCGCAGCTGGAGGCGGCGCCCCTGCCCGATGCCCAGAAGCAGTCGCAGCTCGACGCCCTCGACGCGCAGCAGGCGCAGCTCGATCAGCAGCGCGTCGCCCTCGAGCAGCAGCAGACGCAGCTCACCGACGGCCTCGACCAGATCTCCGCGCAGGAGACGCAGCTGGCCGACGGCGCCGAGCTGCTCTCGTTCGCGGATGCCATCCGCCTGGTCTCCGACGACGGCTCGACCGCTATCGTCAACGTCTCCTTCGACCAGCCCCGGCTGGAGCTGTCGGAGGCGTCGAAGGAGGCGGTCGTCGATCACTTCACCGCCGACCCGGTCGACGGGGTCGACGTCGCCTTCAACACCGAGATCTCGCAGGGCGTGCCCGAGATCCTCGGCGTCGGCGAGGCGATCGGCGTCGCCGTGGCGGCGATCGTCCTGATCGTGGTGCTCGGATCGCTCCTCGCGGCGTCCTTCCCGATCGTGACCGCGCTCGTCGGCGTCGCGATCGGCGCCATGGCCACCCTGTCGTTCTCGGGGGTCGTCCAGATGGCATCCGTCACCCCGATCCTCGGCGTGATGCTGGGCCTCGCAGTGGGCATCGACTACGCGCTGTTCATCCTCTACCGCCACCGTCGACAGCTGCTGCAGGGTGCCGACGTGGTCGAGTCGATCGGCCTCGCCAACGGCACGGCGGGCAATGCCGTCGTCTTCGCCGGGATGACGGTCATCGTCGCCCTGCTCGCGTTGAACATCACCGGCATCCCCTTCCTGGGTCTCATGGGCACCGCGGGCGCGGTGAGTGTCTTCGTCGCCGTTCTCATCGCGGTGTCGTTGACCCCGGCGTTGCTGGGGCTTGCGGGCGTGCGGATCCTGAGCCGTCGCTCGCGGGCGCGCATCGCCGCCCGGAACGACGATGAGGAGCACCCCCGACGCGTGGCGCGAGCGGGAGCCGACGACGTCGATGCCGTGCAGCACCCGCGCCGCGCAGCGCGCACGGGCGCCGTGGCCACGGCGACGGCGGTGCGCCCGATGTCGACCCTGCGCGCCGTCGTGACCATGATCGTCGCCGTCGCGGCCCTCCTCGTCGTCGCCGTCCCCGCGTTGTCGATGCGGCTGGGGCTGCCCGACGGCGGATCGGAGGCCGAGGACTCCACCGCGTACCAGGCCTTCACCTGGACCGAGGACGCCTTCGGTGCGGGAGCCAATGCTCCGCTGCTCATCACGGCGGTCCTCCCCGACGGAACCACGGACGACGAGGTGCAGGGCCTGCAGCTCGAGGTCGCCCGGGAGCTGTTCGCGCAGGACGACGTCGCGGCCGTCGCCCCGGTCGCCGTCTCCGACGACCGCACGCTCGCCGCGTTCCAGGTCATCCCCCGGGAAGGCCCGAACGCGGTGTCGACGGAGCAGCTCGTCCGCGACCTTCGGGCGATCCCGCCGGTGGACGGCGACATCGACCTCGGCGTCGCGGGGGCCGCCGCGATCAACATCGATATCTCCGAGGGGTTGGCCGACGTCCTGCCGATCTACCTCGTCGTCGTCGTCGGGTTGTCGTTCCTCATCATGGTCATGGTGTTCCGCTCGCTTCTGGTGCCTCTCATCGCCACCGCCGGGTTCGTCCTCTCCCTCTTCGCCACGTACGGCGCGGTGACGGCGGTGTTCCAGTGGGGGTGGCTGGGAGGCCTACTCGGTGTGCACAATCCCGGCCCCATCCTGAGCTTCCTGCCGGTGATCCTCGTCGGCATCCTGTTCGGCCTCGCGATGGACTACCAGCTGTTCCTCGCCACCGGGATGCGAGAGGCCTGGGCGCACGGGGCCTCACCGCGCCTGGCGGTGGCGCAGGGGTTCCGCGCCGGTCGCACGGTCGTCGCCGCGGCCGCGATCATCATGATCGCGGTGTTCTCCGGCTTCATCGCCTCCGACTCCGTGATCATCAAGTCCATGGGTCTGGGTCTGGCGCTGGGTGTCCTCTTCGATGCGTTCGTCGTGCGCATGCTGCTGATGCCCGCCATCATGCACGTCCTGGGCGGGTCGGCCTGGTGGCTGCCCCGGTGGCTCGACCGCATCATCCCGAACGTCGACGTCGAAGGGTCGGCGCTCGAGCGGCGGCATCCCGCGCACCACTGAGAGGCGGCGGTGCTCCGTCGGCGGGGGGATCTCCACCGCGCCACTCGCGCGCAACCCCTCCCTCGGCCGGGAGTCGCTGCGCGAGGATTCCGATCACACCTGTTCCGAGGAGGACGACGATGACTGACCGCGAAGAGACCCAGGACGCCCCCGTCATGGACGGCGCCACCGATGCCGGCGTCGAGGAGAAGAAGGACGGCGCGCGCGAGCAGCGTGCCGCGGACGCGGCGGTCGCCGATGAGGGTCTGCCCACCGAAGACCTGAAGGACGACCTCCGCAGCATCCGCGGCTACGGCGAGGATCGCTGACGGAGCGCAGGTCCGCAGAACGGACGACGACCCTCGTCCGGAGCCACGTGGGGGAAGGCTCGACGGGCGAGGGTCGTCGAAGACGCCAGAGGGACGTCATCCGCGCCGACGATGGCGGCGAGGGGTATACGCACAGTACGCCGCTCCGCAGCCCCGTCGACCGGCTCTCAGCCAATCCGAAGGCGGCGCGGGCGCTCTGCTCCCGGGCGCACACCACGGCGCCCGGGAGCGCGGCCTCACTCGGCGTCGGTCGGCACCTCGCCGGCGGCGATCGCATCGGCGTAGGTGCGGATATCGGGGCCGGGTTCGTAGTCGATGAAGCGGTCTTTGATGCGCGCGTTGATCTGGGCGAAGGCCTCATCCGACGAGATGCCTTCATTTTCGCGGGCGATCGCGACGACGGCCTCGCGCAGGACGTTGTCGGCGTCGTCGAGGATCTTCTGGCGGGCGGGCTCGTTCCAACGGATGTCTGAGATGTCCATGGGCGACACGATAGGGCGGGCCCTCGCGCGCCTTTCCGGGGTTGCGCACGGGGCGTGCGTGTGCGGAGCCGGCTGCGCAACCCGGAGGTTCCGCGAGGCCGCGGTGGCGAGGATGGACGTATGTCGACGGATGCCCGATCCACCGTGCAGGCGAGGGTTCGCACCGCTCTGCGCGACCTGCGGTGGTGGGTGCGCGACTACGCCTACGCCCTCCGCGGCCAGTGGCGCGCCCTCGTCGGTCGGGAGGGCGCCGAGCGTCTGTCCGAGGGGGAGGGCACCCCGATCGTGCTGCTTCCGGGCATCTACGAGACCTGGCGCTTCCTCGAACCCCTCGCTCGGGCTCTGCACGAGCGCGGTCATCCGGTTCACGTCGTCGACGAGCTCGGGGACAACCGTCGTCCGATCGCCGAGCAGGCCTCCCGCGTGGCGGTGGTGCTCCTCGCCCGCGGACTCGACGACGTCGTGCTCGTCGCGCATAGCAAGGGGGGTCTCATCGGCAAGCACCTCATGGCGTTTCACCCGGCCGGGTCCCGGGTGCGGGCGATGGTCGCCGTCGCCACGCCCTTCGGGGGATCGCGCTACAGCCGGCTGATGCCGACCCCCTCACTACGGGCTTTCGCGTCGGGGGACGCCACGATGCGCGCGCTGACCGCGGCGGCCGAGGCCAACGCGCGGATCGTGTCGATCTACGGGCCCTTCGATCCGCACATCCCCGAGGGCAGCGAGCTCGCCGGAGCGCGCAATGTCCGCGTGGCCGAGGGAGGGCACTTCCGGGTGCTCGCCGACCCCCGGGTCATCGCCGAGGTCGTGCGGGTCGCCGAGTAGGTTCGTCGGGGGCGTACGGCCGTCCGATCGCATTCGGAACCGGGCCGCACCCGTCAGCTCAACAGCACGGGCCGCGCGTGGTCGTCGGCGGCGACATCGCCCGCCGCGACGGCCGTGACCTCGACCGATTCCAGGGTGAGGGTTCCCGACAGGGTCGTCAGGAACGCCGTGTCGGCCGCATCTCGGCCGGTGGCGATGCGCACCAGGTGGTCGCGGGGTGCCAGTCGGGTGGCATCCACGACCTCCCAGCGGCCGTCGACGAAGGCCTCGACCACCGCATGGAAGTCCATGGGGGCGAGCCCCGGCGCGAACGCGGAGACCAGACGTGCCGGCACACCGTTCGCGCGGAGCAGGCCGACGGTCAGATGGGCGTAATCGCGGCAGACGCCCTCTCCTGCTCGAAGCGTGTCGATGGCGGTGTCGGTCGGTCCGCTCGATCCGGGGACGTACGAGAGGTGCTCGGACACCCACTCCGGCACCTGCGCCACCGTCTCGCGCGGGCTGAGACCCGCGAAGACGGATGCCGCATCTCCGAGCTCGTCGGAGGGGACGTACCGGCTGGGCCGGAGGTAGCGCACGGTGTCCATCTCGTCGGACTCGGCCGGCGCGGTGGGCGTCGAGACCTCGGCGCGGTAGGTGACGATCGCGCTGCCGACGGGCAGCGTTGCGCGATGCAGACGCGTGCCGTGAGCGTCGTGGTGCTCCGTGTGCACCACCGTGCGCCCGTCCACGGTGATCTGAAGATGCTCCTGGACGACCCAGCCGGTGGCGGGGGCGATCGACAGCACCACCTCGGCCTCGTCGTCGACGCGAAGGACCACTTCGGCCGCCACCGAGGCGTTCATGCGGCCGTGTCCGGCGCGGCGTCGTCGTCGGGGACGAGGGTGGGACGCACCATCGACCGCATCGCGCAGCACCCGTCGCCGGCGACGTCGCACACGTCGGCGACCGCGCATCGCATACGGTGCAGGAAGGACGTCACGGCGGCGGTTTCGCTCTCGCTCATGCCGCGGGTGGCCTGCATCATGCGTGCGTGCATGGACGCAAGGGTGTCATGCATCTCGACGTCGGCGTGCCCGGTCGTCGTCACCAGCACCTTGCGCCGGTCGGTCGGGTGAGGTCTTCGCTGAAGGTGACCGGAGCGCTCCAACCTGTCCAGCAGCGCCGTGACCGACGCGGTCGACACGCCCAGGTGCCGGGCGAGATCCATCGGGGTCACCTCGAGAGCGGATGCCGACGCGCGTGTCAGAACGCGCAGGACCAGGAGTTCGTTCTCGCTCATCGACATGGATGCCTGCGTGCGGCGGCGCATGGCCATCTCGGCGGAGCGGTACGAGCGCATGGCCTCCATGATCCGCGCTCCGCGGTCGTCATCCACGCTCTCGCTGTACCAGTACGACGGAGGTGATGGTGCGCCGTTCGTCATCATCTCTCCTAATATCTCGCTTGCCTATTCGCTAGTCTAACTAGTAAGTTGAAACACAAGCAACGAGCAGAGGGGTACATCATGGCGAAGCTCTACTACGGCACGACCACCGCGCCGATCAGCGTCGACGACCGCGTTCTGGCACACGTGAAGGTCGTCGTGGCGACCAAGCTGCGCCGTGGCGAAAGCTTCACCCTGTCGTGGGTCCACGGACCCGACGAGCCCGTAGGCCGCTCCACCATCTGGCTGCAGCCGTCGATCCCGCTCCGCTTCGTCTTCGACTCGGAGCAGCCGGAGTCGCTCGACCAGAACCTGCTCAAGCGCATGGCGAACGACGCCAACTCCTCCCGCGGCCTCAGTCTCGACGTCGCGATCGACGAGAGCGCCGCGGCGCCGGCTCCCACCGCTTCGGCCCGCGCCAAGAGCCCGCGCACACTCGCCCGCGCTGCCTGACCGGCCGCACTCGCCGAGCCGGTGCGATCACCGGGCCCCGACGCACCCGTCGGGCGCTGCGAGACGAGCACAGGTCATCGGTGCGGACCGCCGGCCCCGGCATCTCATCAGGAGAGAGGGCTGACGGCCCTCACGCCGGAGGTTCATCGCCAAGAGGCCCGTCTGCCTGATCGTCCTCGGGTGTTGCCTGGGAGTGCGATCCCTCCTCACTGCGAACGCGCACGACGCCGACGGTGAAGACCACGGCGGCGACCGCGAGAAGAGCGACTTTCGGCGCATTGGGAGAATCGGCCGGCAGCACGAGGGTGGGCACCGCACAGATCACGGCGGAGGTCGTGCTCAGGATGGCGCCGAAGGGCAGTCGCGCCCGTATGCTCATCCGTTCCTCCCTTCCGCGGGCTGCGGCCAGCATAGGGGAGCGCGGGAGAACCCTGTCGCGAGCACGTCGTGCACCCGGTCAGGGGACGAGGTATCCCGCGGCCCGCACCAGCTCGTACCACTCCGCCCGCGTCAGCCGGAGGTCGGACCCCGCGGCCGCATCGGTGACACGGCCCGGGCTCGTCGTGCCGAGGACGACCTGCATGTCCGCCGGATGCCGCGTGATCCACGCGACCGCGATGGCAAGAGGGGTGACGTCGTACTTCCCCGCCAGCCGGTCGATGACGGTGTTCACCTCCGCGTAGTCGGGGTGGCCGAGGAAGACGCCCCCGCCCCCGCGGGTTCCCTGCAGCGGCGACCACGCCTGCAGGGTGATCCCCTCGATCCGGCAGTACTCGACCAATCCACCGCCATCCCGCACCGACGACTGGGGGGTGCTCTCCATGTTCCCGGCGAGTCCCTGCACCACGACAGGCGCGTGCGCGATCGACAACTGCACCTGATTGGCCACGAGAGGTTGACGCACGGCGGTCCGCAGCAGATCGATCTGACGCGGCGTGTGATTCGACACACCGAACGCACGCACCATGCCCGAGTCCTCGAGGTGGTCGAAGGCGCGCGCCACCTCGTCGGGCTCGACGAGTGCGTCAGGGCGGTGCAGCAGCAGGACGTCGACGTAGTCCGTCCGCAGGGCGCGGAGCGAGGCCTCCACGGAAGAGACGAGGTGTTCGTAGGAGAAGTCGAAGTACGGGCCCTCACGTACGATGCCCGCCTTCGTCTGCAGACGGATCTCACCGCGTTCAGCGGCACTTAACCGCAGGGCCTCGGCGAACCGCTCCTCGGCGGAGTGCAGGGAGCGCGCGTAGATGTCGGCGTGATCGAAGAAGTCGATCCCGGCGTCTCGCGCGGCGGCGTAGAGCGCTCGCACGTCGGCGTCGGTCTTGTCGTCGATGCGCATCATCCCGGCGACGACGTTGGGGACGGTCAGGCCGGTGGTGCCGAGGGGAACGTTTCGCATCACCCCACGCTAACGCGCGGGGGGACGGGAGCGCTCACTCCTCCCGATCGGCGACCTGCGCGCCGGCCTCTTCCGGCGGGGTGTCGGTCGCCACGGCATCCGAGGCGTCATCGTGCACCGGATCGACGGGGGTGCGCGTGCCCCGGGGGACGGCGCGTAGCAACTCGTTCATCTGTGCCAGGAAACTCCCGAGTTGCTGCTGCTGCCAGCGCAGATCGCGTGCGCGGTCCTCCGCGTCGCGCAGTACACCGACGCTGTGCGAAGTGATCGCGTCGGCGATCCGCTGCGCCTTCTCTGCGGCGTCGTCGAGGATCTCGCGGGCGCGCGACTGCGCGTCGGCTTCGACCTGCTGGGCCTGAGCGCGGGCGAGCCGTTCGAAGTCGTCGGCGCGCGCGCTGATACGCCGCGCGTGTTCGAGGGCGGAGGACACCTGCTCGTTCGCATCTTCGGTGATGCGCTCGGCGTGCGCCACGGCCTGATTGTGCAGGACGAGGAACTCCTGCTGCGCCTCGTCCTGGCGGCGGGTGAGCGACTCTTCGAACTCGAGGACGCGTGCGGTCATCTCGCGCACGTCGCGCTCCGCCGCGGATCGCAAGTCGCTCGTCTCGCGCGACACCATGGACCTCAGCGCTGCGGCCCCTCTCTCCGACTCGGTACGCACGGCGACGGCCTCGCGCTCGGCCTGGGCGACGCGTTCGGCCGCGTGCGCGCTCTCGCGTTCGAGGCGTGCTGCGTGGGCCGTCGCCTCCGTCTCGAGCCGCAGGCGCACCTGATCCACGTCGTGCTGCGCCTCGGCTCGCAGGCGCGTCTGCTCGGCGACGGCCTCTTCGCGGATGGATGCCGCTTCGTCGCGGGCACTCGCCAGCAGTCGCTCGGCCTGGCCGACGGCGTTCTGGACCAGCGCGGATGCCTGCTCCTCGGCCACGCGGAGGATCGCATCGAACTGCTGGCGGTCCTGCTGCGGGTCGGACTGCTCGTCGCGGCCCGCGGCGAACTCCGCCGACAACGCCGCCACCCGCATCTCGGCGTCCGCCGCGCGCGCTGAGGCTTCGCGCACCTTCTCATGCAGGGAGGCCGTCTCTTGCGCGCGGAGGCGCGCGGCTTCCTCGAGTTCCCGATCGTGCTCCGCCCGCTGCTGGGCGAAGATCGCCTCCGCGTGCCGCTTCGCGTCGCGCGCTTCTTCGGTGGCCCGTCGTACGCGCTCACCGAGCTCGCGGACGGCATCGTCGACGGCCTCGCGGTCGTATCCGCGGAAGCCCACGGGGAAAGCCGGTGTCGACCGGTCATCCGACCCGGTCGGACCGAGGAGTGCGGCCAGCGGTGAGGCATCGGGCTCGGTGACGACCGGAGAGGACGCGCGGTCCCGCCGCGTGCCCTCGGATTCGCCGGCGCTCTCGGTCACGTGTCCTCCTGTGTTCATGCGTCCGTGCGGACGTTCGGCCCGCCATACGAACGAGGATCTCCGGCACAGCGGCCGGTCCGTCGGGAATGCGCGGCCCCGGGCTCGGGTGCCGGAGCCGCGGGACCGCGCATCGGGGAGAGCGATCGCTTTCGCAGAGGCGGGTCTTGGGGGAGAACCACTCGACGACCGCTCCGTATCGAGGCTGGCACGCCCACGGGTGACCGACGTGGGATGAGGCCCGTTTCTCACCCGGGCTTTCGCCCCTCGGAATCGTCCCGCGACGTGCCCGTGTCGAATGCGGGACGTCTCCGTCACGGGGATGGTGCAGGTCTCGGCGTAGGTGCGGGCAGGGCGAGGGCGTCCAGCGGTGCGGCCCCCCGGCTCGCAGGCGACGCGCTCGCTCTGCCCGCACCTCCAGCTTGGTGCGGCGCGCCCGCGCGCACGGAGGTCCGGGTGCGAAATCACCCGCCCCGACGGACAGATCACCTCGCGCCACCGAGGGCGCGGGAAAGGAGACGATAGGGTGGCCGAGCCCGATCAGGAGGAGCCGATGACCGACACCCTCGAACGGCCCGTCGACGCGGAATCCGGGCGCGCCGGTGCACGCCCGGCGCGGCTGGCCCAGTTCGGCGCCATCGCCGCTTTCTCCAGCGCCGCGCTCATCTGGATCTGCCGAGCGGGCGACCCCAGCGTCCACTACGTGAGCCAGCTCGGGGCGACGGGGATGCCGACGGCACCGGCGTTCAATCTCGCGCTGCTGCTGCTCGCGGTCGCAGCGGTCCTCGTCGATCGCGCCGCGATCGCCCGCGGGGCCGGCTACGTGGTGGGGTGGCCGGTGGCGACGACTCTGCTGGTGTGCGGTCTCTGCTTCGGGGTGGCATCCGTGATCACCTGTTCTCCGGGCTGCCCCGTTCCCTTCACTCCGGGCGCTTTGGTGCAGGATTTCGTGCACATCTCGTTCGCGGTGCTGGGCTTCGTCCTGGCGATCGTCGCCATGGGTCAGGTCGCCGTGCTCCGTCGCCGTCCGTGGATGCGAGCGGCGAGCATCGTGACGCTGGTCGCGGTGGGCGCGACCTCACTCACCGGCGCCATGATCGCCCTCTTCAAAGGCGACACCGTCCTCGGCGGCAACTTGGAGTTCACCGCCGCCACACTCGCCATCGGCTGGTTCGGGGTCTTCGGCCTGCAGGTCGCGGCCGACCACCGCGCATCGGGCCGCCGCACCGATCGATCCGATGAGTGAGGGTCGCCGCGCGCGCAGCGCGGGCGTCGGTCTCCGCCGACTGCGTCGTGTGCTGTCGTGGGTCCTTCCTCTGGCGTCTCTCGTCGTCATCCTGCTGGTGCTCCGCGGGGCCGGCGTCCCGCTGACCGTCCCGGGAGTGGTCGTCGTTCTGGTCGTGCTGGCGGTCGCCCGCGTCATCGGCGTGCGGTCGCGGCGCCGCCGCCGCCGCGCCCGCGCGCTCACACCTCCGGATCCGTCTCGATGAGACCCCAGGCGTGGGCCGCCCTGATCGCGCTCGACCGGTCGGAGACCCCGAGCTTGCGGTAGAGGCTCTGCAGCTGCGTCTTCACCGTGTTGGGCGAGACGACGAGAGCCTTCGCGATGTCGGCGATGGTCGAGGTCGGAGTGAGATGCACGAGGACGACCTGCTCGCGCTTCGTCAGATGGGGGACGCTGATCGATGAGGCGAAGAAGGAGCACCTGCGGGTGATCTCGTCCCTCGAGGCGGGTGAGAGCATCTGCAGCACGAGCGCTCGATCCTCCGGCGCGACAGCACTCCACGGGCTCCACAGGTCGTGACGCGCGCTCAGCGCCTCGGCCCGCTGCGCTGCTGTGCGGTGCGCGGCGACGCCGTTCAGGCGCACGTCCGCCACGACGCTCACGACGAGACTCTCGAGCGCGGCCCGCGGGGCGGGCTCGTGATGCAGCCCCCACTTGACGCTCATCACGAAGGCTTCGTGCGTCCGTCCGGCGTAGAGCTGCGAGAGCGCGATGGCGGGCGCCGTCGTCGACGCCAGCGCGAATGGACCCTCGAACAGGGAGAGGGCTTTCCGGGCTTGGCGGAGGGCGATCAGGACCTTCGCCCGGGCGGTGAGGATCTGGGTGGATTGGTAGTGGGAGGGCGGTGTGCTCCGCGCCCGCACCATCCACGTACGCAGGAGACCGAGCGCGTCGGACGCCGACCCCGACAGCAGGAACGACAGCGCGTGCACGGCGGCCGCGAACGGCCACAGCTCGCGGGCTCCCGCCGTCGCCGGGATGCCGTCGAGCAGCGCGCGCGCACCCGCCGCGTCCCCCTCCTCCAGGTGCAACCAGGCGTCCGCGAGTCGGATGCCCTCGCCCCAGGGAGAGCTGCGCCAGTTGTCGTCGCGGTCGGGGGTCAGCACCTGACGCGCGCCGCGGACATCACCCTCGAGCAGGTCGATGATCGCGATGACGCCCCGGGCTCGCATCCGTTGCGCCGGGGGAGCGGCCCCCTCGACGTGATTCAACGCCGTGCGCGCGTCGCGCAGTTTTCCCATCGCGAACGAGGTCATCGCGATCTGGTACCAGGCCTCGCAGGTCACCTCGGGGCTCAGGTCGCGCGACCTGCGGACGGCATCGCCGAGCATGGCCGCAGCCTCTGTCGAGAGCGCGAAGCGCCCGGCCGCCCGCAGCAGGCTCACGCGGAGGATCAGGGCTTCGAGATTGCCCGACGCGGCGCTCTTGGCATCCGGAAGCTGACCGAGCGCGGCGACGACGAGCCCGTGGGTGTCCATCGCCGTCGCCATGACGGGATCGAGCGTCAGCAGCACGTCGACCACCGCCGGCGTCATGGACGCGCGCGTCCGCAGCTGCGCGACCAACCGCTCGAAGCCCTCCGGATCACGTGCCCAGATCTCCGGGCCCGACGAGCGGAGCACACCGGCGAGGGTGGTCCACTGCGCGGCGTCGGCCGCCAACTGCGCGGCGAGCAGGGGCTCACCGCCGTCGACGAGGTGGGCGAGCAGGCGCAGCCGGGCTCGACCCACGTCTTCCGGTCGACGCTCCGTGATCTCTCGCAGCCACTGCTCGCGGATGGGCTCGGCGAGGGTCAGGCGCGTCGAGCTCGGCCACATGAAACCCGCGTCGCGCAGGTGGGCGACCATCTCGCCCGTCGATCCCGATGTCGGATCCACCCCCATCGCATCGGCGATCGCCACGGTCACGTGAGGGGCGACCGCCAGCAGTCTCACGTCATCGGACACGGGCACGTCGAGCCGCTGCTCCAGGTCGGCGGTCAACGCGGCGCTGGCGTACTCGGCCACCGCCCACGCCTCGTCACGCGTGCGCAGCGGCATGCCCTCGAGTCGCAGGCGTGCGCTGGCCAGCTGCGCGAGTGCGGGCCATCCGTGGGTGCGCTCCGCGAGGGCGTCGATCCCCACCTCCGTGGTCGCGACCCCGTTGAGCTTCACGACCTCCGCGAGCTCGTCCCGCGTCATGAGCAGGTGCTCCGCGGGGAGCACCTGCACGTCGAACTCGAGAGCGACCAGCGGGCTCTCCAACCCCGTCGCCTGCCGGGTGGCCACGACGATCTGCAGATTCGAGTCGGAGCGCAGCAGCTGCAGCAGGTGGTCGGTCGACAGCCCCGCCCCCTCGACGTGGTTGTCGATCAGCAGAATGTGCGCGCTCGGCCCCTCGTCGAAAGCCGCGAGGATCTGCGGGATGCTCTCGGGGGCGGTGAGGCTGCCGTCGATGAACTGGACGCCGCGCTGGGTGTCGTCGTCCAGGGATGCCGCGAATTGCCGGAGCAGAGACGTCTTCCCGACTCCGGCCGGGCCCCGCAGCAGCACGACGTCGCTCGTGAGGGCGTCGCGCAGGACGGCGAGGGAGCGGGTGCGTGAGGCCCAGAACCGGCTGATCCGCCGAACCGCGCGAACGGCGGTGGGAACGGTGTCCACGTCGATGAGCATCGGTACCTCCAGGTGATCGGGACGTCCCCTGCCACAGGCGGGCGAAGGGGTTCGTCATCGCGGCGAGACCTCCACCGCACGTGAATGATCTTGAGGGTGAAGGAAGGTCGGATCGGGCGAAAAACGCATCTTTCATCCCTCTCGTCATCCCCTTCTCACCCCCTTCGGCATCACCCTCTCCCTCGCCTCCGATACCTCCCCGGCGCCGTCCTCGCCCGCCGCTCTGCGACCGCGGGGGCACCAGGACCGGTCCGTTCCTATGCCTATGCTGCGGGCGACCCGACGGTGCCGCCGTCGCGTCGCGAAAGGCGGACGTTGTGGACATTCAGCGGATGGTGCGCGTCGTGCGCGCCTATTGGAAGGCGATCGTCGCCCTGATCGTCGTGGGCGGGTTGGCGGGATTCGGATGGAGCTCGCTGCAGCCCCGGGTGTACACCGCGGACGCGAGCGGCTACGTGGCCGCCGTGGCCTCCGACGGATCCACGGGCGCCGCGCTCGCCGGTGACCAGCTCGCCCTGTCCAAGGTGAAGTCGTTCATCGACATGGGCTACTGGCGCAGCGTCGCCGAGACAGCGCGCGCGGATCTGGGACTCCCCGACAGCCCGGAGTCGCTCGTACAGCGCGTCAAGGTCTCGAACCCGATCGAGACCGTCAACGTGCGGGTGGATGCCACGGGGCCGACACCCGAGTCTGCGCGCGACCTGGCAGAGGCGTGGATCCGTGGGATGACGGACGAGGTCGATCAGCTCGAGACGGGCGGGGGCGGACAGAGCGCGGTGCGGCTGGTCGCCGGCGACTCGGCGCGTCTGCCGACAACTCCCTCGTCGCCGAACCTGCGGCTGGACGTCACCCTCGGGGCGCTCGCGGGTGGAGTGGCCGGGCTCGTCTTCGCCTTCGTCCGACGGGCTTTCGACCGGCGGGTGCGCTCGGCGCGCGACATCACCGACGCCGTCGACGCCTCCGTCGTGGGCGTCCTCCCCATCGACAAGGAGTTGGCCGGGGGGCGCACGGTGTTCTCCTTCGATGACATCAAGGACGGGCGCGGGTCGTTCGCCCACAAAGAGGCGATGCGCGAGCTGCGGACCAACCTGCAGTACGTCGACGTCGACCGTCCGGCTCGCGTCCTGGTGGTCACGAGCCCGCTTCCCGGCGACGGCAAGTCGACGATCGCCGCGAACCTCGCCGTCAGCATCGCCGCGACGGGACAGTCCGTCGTCCTCATCGACGCCGACATGCGCCGCCCGGTCGTCGGCGGCATGTTCGGGTTCTCCGACGACGTGGGTCTGTCGGACGTGCTGGCGGGTCGTGCGCAGATCGAGCAGGTCGCCCATCAGGTCGACGAACACGGTCGGCTCTTCGTCGTCGCGGCGGGACGCACGCCGCCGAACCCGAGCGAGATGGTGGGGTCGCAACGCATGCAGTCGCTCGCCCGCAAGCTCGCGGATGACATGGTCGTCATCATCGACTCGCCACCGACGCTCGCCGTTGCCGACGCCGCCGTCATCGCGAGCTGGGCCGACGGTGCTGTGCTCGTCGTGACCGCCGGCCGCACGACCGACGACATGCTGACCCGCGCGGTCGACAACATCGCCAAGACCCGTGGGCACCTTCTGGGGGTCGTGCTGAACCGGATGCCGCTGCGCGGTGCCGACTCCGGCTACTACGGATCGCAATACGGCGGGTACTACGGGTACGGCGCACCCCACTCCTCGGCGAAGGGCTTGCGGCGTCTGAGTCTGCGCCGTCGAGGCAAGAAGTCCGACGCGGTCGACGCCGAGCACGATGCCCCACCGCGCCGGCGGTCTGGCGATCTGCCGCCGGAGAACGTCAGCGGGCTGCGCACACTGTCCCAGCGGCGGATGTCCGCCACGACCGAGGGTGAAGCCACGAGTGAAGTCGCGGTCGTATCCACCGTGGAACCCGGTGCCGTCGACACGGCGAGCCGCCGTCGATCCCGCCGGGGCTGATCACCTTCACCGAACACGACGAAGGCGCCGGCTCTTGAAAGCCGGCGCCTTCGTCGTGTTCAGTGCGCGGTGCCGCCCGGGACCAGCACCGCCTTGAAGGTGCGGAGCAGGATGACGATGTCGCCGACGAGCGACCAGTTCTCGACGTAGAAGAGGTCGAGGCGGATGGCGTCATCCCAGGCCAGTGCCGATCGCCCGCTGACCTGCCACAGTCCGCTCATCCCCGGACGGACGATGAGCCGGCGGTGGGCGTCGTCGTCGTAGAACTCCACCTCGGCCTCGCGCTGCGGTCGAGGACCGACGAGGCTCATCTGGCCGCCCAGCACGTTGAACAACTGCGGCAGCTCGTCGAGCGAGAACTTTCGCAGCCACCGTCCGATCGGCGTGATGCGAGGGTCGTTCTCCACCTTGAACAGAGGGGTGCCGTCGCGTCCCTGCTCACTGAGCAGCTGTTGCAGGCGAGAATCGGCGCCGTCCACCATGGAACGGAATTTCAGCATGCCGAATCGACTTCCCCCCTGGCCGACGCGCTCCTGGCGATAGAGGATCGGCCCCGGGCCGGACGCGCGCACGAGCACGGCCAGCGCGGCGAAGACCGGTGTCAGGAGGACCACGAGCGCGCCGGCTCCCACGATGTCGAAAGCGCGCTTCAGCACGCGTTGCGTCACCGAATACTGCGGCGTCTCGATGTGCACCAGCGGGAGCCCCGCGACGGGACGGGTGTGCAACCGGGGGCCGGCCACGTCGGTGAGGTTGACGGCGACGATGAGGTGCTGGCGTCCCGGGTCGAGGCTCCAGCCGATTCGCCGGATGTCGTGCGCGTCCACCACGGCGCCGCCGGAGACCAGGACGCTGTCGGCATCGAGCTCGTCGAGCGTTCGCCGCAGATCGCGGGCGTGCTCCTCCGACCACGTCGATCCGAACTCGGCGCGGTCGAGGGTGCGCACACCGACGACCTGGAGCCCCGCCGACGGCTGACGGGCGAGCTCGGTGGCCACCCGCGCGTTCTCCTCCGCGCTGCCGACGAGTACGACCCGCGCACTCATCGAGCCACTCCGCCTTCTCCGAGCGAGCGCGCTACGACACAGGATTCTGCCGACGATCAACGCGATGGAGCCGAGCGGAAGCCCGAGGAGGAAGTACCCGCGGGACAGTTCCGCACCCGTCAGGTACGCCACGATGGCCACCAGCCCGAACAACTGAACGGACGCGCCGACGACGAGCCGGTACTCGCCGACGCCGTATCCGACGACGCGCGCTTGACGGGTGCCCCAGAGCGACAGCGCGATCATCCAGGTGATGCTCAATCCGAACGAGACGGTCGTGTACGTGAACGGCGAGGAGGCGACGGCGACGGGGTGCGGGCCGAGCCAGAGCACCTGGGTGCCGAGCGTGACCGCGGTCACGACGACGGCGTCCACGACGGTCACCCAGCGCGCGTACTGCCGCTGCCAGGGAGAGGCGCGCGGGCGTGGGTGGGGGGTGACGCTGCGCGACTGCTCGGGTGAGTCGATGAGTGAGACGGATGTGCTCATGTGTGCTCCGTTGTCCCTGCCCGTCGGATGATCACGAGACCGGCGTCCGGGGTTGGACGCAGCGGTGGGCGCGGGCACTCTCTCACCGCTCGGCCCGGGGCCATCGGGGCCGGGGACCGCGGGGGACCGGGTGAGGTGCGGTGCGCCGATTCTCCGTCGGGACGTGACCGGTCAGTCGGAACCCGCTCGGGGACCGCGGGGGAGCGGCGCGTGATCGCGATCGCCCCTCCCCTCACCCGACCGGGGCACGCTCTCACCTCAGGCGGGTGCGACACGCCACCGTGCAGCGGAGCCCGTGAAGAATGTATACATGTTCATGTGAGCGTGGCTGGGCCTGCAAGCTGGGGTGATGAGCGACGAGCCCGACCCCTGGAACGACTTCGCGCGCGAGCTCGGCGCCCGGATGCTGCGCGCCCGAGCCGAGAAGCGGATGTCGCAGGAGCAGGTGGCCCACGCAGCGGGTCTCGCGACCTTCACCTATCGGAAGCTGGAGAAGGGCGAGTCGAACCCCGGTACGGCGGCGAACCCGAGACTGCGCACCCTCGTGGCACTCGCCGACGTGCTCGGCGTACCGCTGCGCGAACTGCTTCCGCTTCCTCCGAAGGGCCTTCCTCCCGCGCACTGACTGTGATGTCGGAGGTTGGCGGTTCACTTCTCTCGTGCCCACCCATGTTCGGGTGTCGTCGCGTACGACGGCCCCGCCAGAAAGGTGTCAGGCATGTATGAGGAAATCCCCACCGACGACGTCGACCGCGGGCGCTGCATCCACCCGTGGTGCGTCACCGATCACGGCGCCGCGGTGCACCCCGACGACGAGGACCACCGAAGCGCGGGTATCGCCCTGACGGTCAGAGCCCGGAGGGCGGAGGCGCACGGCCCCGGAGAAGAGACCGAGCTCGAAGTGGGCGCGCTCCGCCGTGCCGGTGAGCCCGAGACGTGGATCGTCGTCGAGACGGGGATCGGCGCATCGCTGGCGCTCACGCGTGACGGCGCGCGGCTTCTCGCCCGACGACTGCGCGACGAAATCGCGCCCGGAGGGACCCTCGGCCGCGACGGCGACGACCGCTGAGTCGGCGCCGCGCAGATCACGCAGACGAACGCGCGCGGCGCGCTGCCCGCCGGTCGTGCACCCACGTCCATGCCGCCGCGCCGACGTAGAGCACGCAGAGCGGCAGCGCGATGATCCCCATGCTCATCAGATCGGCCGGGGGCGTCACGGCCGCAGAGAAGACGATGATCACGACGAGAGCGACGCGCCAGCCCCGCACGACGCTGCGGGCACTCAGTACTCCGACCGCGTTGAGGGCGATGATCGCCAACGGAGAGACGAATGCCAGACCGACACCCACCACGAGCTTGAGAAGGAAATCGAAGTACTGACTCGCGGTGAGCATGGTCGTCGAGCCCGACGGAGCGAACCCGGCGAGGAGGTCGACGATCTGCGGCACGATCATCCAGCCGAAGCAGGCGCCCCCGAGGAACAAGGGCACGGCCAGGCCGACGAAGGTGACGCCGGTGCGTCGCTCGCGCGAGGTGAGTCCGGGCACGAGGAACGCCCAGGTCTGAGCGATCCACACCGGTGAGGCGAGCACGATGCCGACGGTCATGGCGATCTTGAATCGCAGATCGAAAGCTTCTCCGATGCGCGTGAAATTGAGCCCCGTCATCGAGGGGCCGTGCACGTGGGAGAGAGGCTCTGCCGCGGCCGCGATGAGCGCGTCCGACAGAACGAAGCCGACCACGCCTCCCACGACGATGGCGATCGCGGCGACCGCCAAGCGTCTGCGCAACTCAGACAGATGGGACAGGAGGGGCATGGCCCCTCCCGTCCCATCTGTGGGACGCCGTTCGCGCGGACGGCGAGCCCTCTGCGCCGGCGTCACGTCGTGGTCGACGACCCGGGCCGCGTGCGGTCTGAGTCTGCGGGCGCGGGGGGCTCGTCTTCACCCGTGGAAGAGGTGTCCTTGCTCTCGGAGCGGAGGATGCGCACCGATTCGCCCACGCTCTTCGCCAGCCCGGGGAGTTTCGCGGCGCCGAACAGGAGGAGGACGACGGCGAGGATGAGGAGGAGGTGCCAGCCGGAGAACGCGTTTCCGAAGATGCCCATGACGGCCTTTCGTGCGGGGTTGAAATCCCATGTTCGACCGGTCGCGAGGGCTTCCGTCGAAGGCGACCGCAACCTCGCCCGTCGGCAGCCGGGATATCACCCGCATAGGCCAGAGCGGGCATCGAGAGCGCGTGTGCGGAGGCTCACGGATCAGCCGTTTGACTGAGCGCCGGGACGACCGTCGCACGAGCGCGGTCGCGCTGTCGGGAGAGGAACCGTGGTGGGCAATCGCATCGTCGTCGTCTGTACGGCCAACATGATCCGTTCGCCCTTCATCGCCGGGCTTCTCTCGTCACGGCTGGCGGCGACCACCGAGGGCCGTCTGGGGATCGAGAGCGCGGGGACGGCGGCGCGGCCGGGCGACCAGGCGGCTCCCGAGATCCTGGACCTCGGGCGCACCTACGGGCTCGACCTCTCCGCTCATCGCACGCGTCGGCTCGACGACGACGTCCTCGCGACCGGGGACACGGTGCTGTGTGCGGAGCGCGCCCACCGGAGGGTGGTGCTCGATCTGCGGCCCGACCTCCTCCCGAGCGTGTTCACGGTGCGGGAGTTCGCGCGTCTGGTCGACGACGAGGCTGTGCGTGCCGCCGCGTCCGACTGGGCCGGGCTCGTCCGCGCGGCGTCGAGAGCACGTCTCGCCGGGCGGTCGTCGGCGGAGGACATCGACGACGTCATCGACCCCGTCGGCCGGCCGCAGCACGTGTGGACGGAGTTCGAGCGCCAGGCCACCCAGGCCGTTTCGACGATCCTGGGGGTGATCGCGGGACTGCCCGCACTCGAGTCTCCGGCCGAAGGGCGGCAGCGCGCGGCCGGGACCCGCCGCGATTACCGCACCCGTCATGCCGTGCCGTCGAGTCGCCGTGCGGCGCGGAGGGGCTGAGATGTTCGGCATCGAGCTCGACAAACTCCTTTTCGTCGGCATCCTGATCGGGCTGATCGTGGGGCCCGCGCGCCTCGTCGAGTGGCGTCGCAAACTTCCGCAGATGGTCGGCCGCGTGCACGCGCTGTACCAGCAGGGCAAGGCGCAGGTCACGCGCGATCTCGACGACATGGCCCCCGATTGGCGTGAGTACGACCCGCGGCAGCTGCATCCGAGACGCATCCTGCGCGAGCTCGGAGCCGATGTGCGGACGGCGGCGGAGAGTCACGGTCAGCGGGTGGCATCCGAACCGCCGATGGGTGAGTCGCCGGTTGAGTCGATGGCGCCCGCCCGCGACCCGCAGAGCGGCCGCGAGTCGTCCCGCGGCGGTGACGACGACATCGAAGGCGGCACGGACACGGGTCGGCGGACGGCGCATTCGGGTCATCCCGACGAGTCTCGGAACGACCCGAGCGATGAGCGGAGTCACTCCAGCGTGTCGCCGTACGGAAGGCGCGAGGAGGCCGCCGCGGGACAGGGAGATCAGCGCCTGAAGGCCGGAGACCATCTTTCGCCCCGTGGCGGAGGGGAAGAGACGCGGCCCGCGGCCGAAGACCAGGTGCGCGCGCCGGTCGGGATGGTCGGGCGCCCGCGGGACGACCGCGGGGAGCGCGAGCGAGATCGCCGCGGCGACGACACCCAGCCGGGCCACGATCGCGACGGTGCGACGGACCTCGGTGGCAGGGGGGACGGAGAGTACACCGCGCCGAAGACGGAGCGTCGCGCCGTCGACCCGCGGTAGGCGACTCACCGGCGCCGGGTGAAGCCTCGGCGCACGATTCTGAGCAAACCGAGGAAACCGAAGAGCCCGACGACGGCGCCCAGGACCGCGAAGAGGGTGATCGACCCGCCCAGGACGGGACCTCCGCCCGCGATGACGAGGACGACGGCGATCACCACCGCCGCGATCGACACCAGTGTCGATGCGATCTCGCCGGTCGTGCGCGCCAGGACATCGCTGATGTCGGAGCCGTCCTGGCCGCGCAGCGTGATGCCGATCGAGCCCTTCTCGGCACCGGTCAGCAGGGCGTCGAGCCGACGCGGGACCTGCTCGAGACGCGCGAGGGCGATCACGGACTGCGCCTGGAGGTCGGTCGCCATCCGCGAGAGGGACAGGGTGCGCCGCAGCAACGTGGGCATCAGCGGCAGGGCGCGACCGGCCATGTCGAAGTCGTCGACGAGCACGCGCAGGCACCCCTCGAGGGTGGCGAAGCTGCGGAAGGCCGATGCCAACTCGCCCGGAAGCGCGATGCGGTGCTGCCGGATGACGTCGACCATTCGCGTGAAGATCGATCCGTGTCCGGTCGTGCGCAGGTGCTCGGTCGTGAGGACCACGCCCACGTCGTGCCGGAAGGCGTCGAAGTCGAGATCGTCGGGGACGTCGACGATGAGCAGCAGTGCATCGGCGGCGGCGACGTCGTTCTCGCTGAGCGCCGCCAGGAGCAGGGCGGTCAGTTGCTGGCGCCGACTGCGTTCGATGATCCCCACGGCGCCGAAGTCGATCATTCCGAGGGTCCCGTCGGCGCGCAGGAGCACGTTGCCCGGGTGCAGATCCGCGTGGAAGACGCCGTAGACAAGGATCTGTTCGATCACCGTCGACATCAGCACCTGTGCGAGACGGTCTCGTTGCGCGGCATCCATCGCCGACAGTCGGTCGGCGGAATCGCTCAGCGCCGCGCCGTCGACGAGCTCCATCGTCAGCACCCGCTGATGCGACGCGGCCGGGAAGACTCGGGGCGCGGTGACGACACCGCGTCGACCGGGTTCTGCGCGGTCGATCTCGTCGAGGGTCGCCCCGACCATCGCGGTGTTGCGCGCTTCGATGCGGTAGTCGAGCTCCTCGAGCAGGGTGGCGGTGAACCCGCGGGCGACGGCCTCGATGCGGAGGTCGCGGCCTACACGGGTGCGTGCCTCGGCACGGTGCGCGAGGCGTCCGATGATGTCCGCATCCGCTTCGACCTGGGCGCGCGCCGCGGGGCGCTGCACCTTCACGACCACCCGCGTGCCGTCCAGGAGCCGCGCCCGGTGGACCTGGGCGACGGAGGCGGCGGCGAGCGGAGTGGTGTCCACCTCGGCGAACACCTCGTCGAGGGGGGACCCGAGGTCCGCCTCGATGACCTGGCGCACCGTGGACCACGGCAGCATCGTGGCGTTCGTCTGCAGGGACGCCAACGCGCTGAGATACGGCTCGGGAACGAGGTCGCGGCGGGTCGAGAGCACCTGGCCGAGTTTGACGAAGCTGACCCCCGCATCGTTGATCGTCGCCACGATGGCGTTCGCGCGCTCCTCAGACGTGCTCAACTGCTCCTCGACCCGGGATCGGCCGCCGTGGAAGAGCCAGCCCACGCCGTGCCGCGAGGCGATGGTGAGGATCTCGAGGTAGCGGCGCGTGCGCTTGCGCTGGCGGAGGGCGGCACGGACGAGATCGATGGGGTTCGGCAGCGCCCGTGTGGGGAAGATCGCCTCGCTCGCCACCAGTGCCGCAACGCCGAGGGCGAAGACCCAGGCGAGGGAGAGGGCGACGAGTCCCGCCCACAGCCAGACCTCCTCGGCGGGGATCGTGTCTCCCGCCGCGGCCAGGCCCGTCTGCCTCAAGGTCCACGCCGCGGAAGGGACCCCCAGCACGAAGACGAGCAGGCCCACCACGATGCTCCGCGGCCACCCCACCGCCGTGCCGATGATGCGGCGTGCGACGAAGCCGACGAGGATCGCCGAGACGACGGCGGAGATCGAGATGAGGATGCTGGCGACCACGGGGTCAGCGTAGCCGCCGCGGTCAACCGATCACGGCGAGTGCGCAGTCCGGACACCGCCACGCGAGGGCACCGCCCGCCTGCCAGGGCTCGCACGTGTGCAGGCAGCGGGGGCAGTGCGGAGCGAAACCGGCGGCATCGTCGTCGAGGTGGTCGATGTCGCCGGTTCGCGGGACGGGCAGAAGGCGCGGGGTCGTGTCCATGGGTCTCCTCTGTGTGACATGCACATCTTCACATGCGCATGCGGGAGGTCGTGGACGGTATCCACAGGTACGCACACGGCGAGCACCCCTCGCGGTCGCGACTCAGTGGCGCAGGTCGCGGAACGTCTTCTTGGCTCGTTTCTCCGCTGCCGCGGCGGCCTTCTTCGCCGCCTTGTGGCGGCGCTTGCGGGCGCGGGGGTCGTTCCAGAGGCGGACCATCTGGTGTCCCACCGATTCCCGGTTCTTCACCTGGACCCTCGAGGTACGGGTGCCCACCACGTAAGCGATCAGCGCGACGGCGCCGACCAGGATGATCTTGTTGCGCATGGCATCCTCCGTTCGGACGAGGCGGTCCCTCTCGCCGTTTCCACCCGACCGGGGTGGCGCGAGGGGCTCGTCACCTAGAAGACGTGTCGACACGGCCATTCGTCACGCCCGTTCGGCGCCATCCTCTCTCCGGGTCGGGGGAGCGGTCCGCGCGACCCTCGAGGCGCGACCATTGCGCGCGGGTCCTCCGAGCCTCGGGAAGCCGGCGCTGATGTCGACGCGTTCCGTGCGCCACGGGCGAGACGCCCCGACCGAACGGTCGGGGCGTCTCGTCTGCGGGCCTGTGGATCAGGGGCGGCCCATGCCGAAGTAGGTCCAGCCCGCTGCGCGCCACGCGGCGGGGTCGAGGCAGTTGCGGCCGTCCACGACGACGAGCCCGCGAACGAGAGACGCGGCGTGCTCGGGGGAGAGCTCGCGCCGGTATTCGTCCCACTCCGTGACGACAATGACGGCATCCGCGTCACGCAGGGTCGTGTCGAGGTCCTGCTCGTACGTCAGCTGCGGGTGGATCCGACGCGCGTTCTCGATCGCGGCGGGGTCGGTCAGCGTGACGCGGGCTCCGAGACCGTGCAGACGCACGGCGACGTCGAGCGCGGGGGAGTCGCGGATGTCGTCGCTGTGCGGCTTGAATGCCGCGCCGAGCACGGCGATCTTCTTCTCGAACACGCTGCCGCCGAGCGCGTCGGTGGTGAGCTCGACGGCACGGTCGCGCCGGCGCAGGTTGATGGCGTCGATCTCGCGCAGGAAGGCGACGGACTCGCCGCGTCCGAGCTCCTCGGCTCGGGCCGAGAAGGCGCGGATGTCCTTGGGCAGGCACCCGCCACCGAAGCCGATTCCCGCGCCCAGGAAGCGTCGTCCGATGCGGGCGTCGTGTCCGATGGCATCGGCCAGTGTCGTGACGTCGGCGCCGGTCACCTCGGCGATCTCGGCGATGGCGTTGATGAAGCTGATCTTGGTCGCCAGGAACGCGTTCGCCGACACCTTCACCAGCTCAGCCGTGGCGTAGTCGGTGACGATGAAGGGCGTCCCCTTGGCGACGGAGGGGTGGTAGACCTCGCGCAGCACCTGGGCCGTCCGCTCGCCCTCGGCGGTCGGAGCGCCGTTCTCGGTGGGCACGCCCGCCACGAGGCGGTCGGGGTCGATGGTGTCCTGCACGGCCCAGCCCTCACGGAGGAACTCGGGGTTCCACACCAGGGTGGCGCCGCGCTCGGCCACGCGGGGAGCGAGGCGAGCGGCGGTGCCGACGGGGACGGTGGATTTGCCCGCGACGATGTCACCCTCGCTGAGGTAGGGCAGCAGGCCGTCGATCGCGGCATCCACGTAGGTGAGGTCGGCGGCGTGCCCGCCGGCCTGCTGCGGGGTGCCGACTCCCACGAAGTGCACCTTCGCCCCCTGCGCGGCAGCCATGTCCGTGGTGAATGTCAGACGACCCGACGCGATGCCCTCGGTGAGGATCTCCTGCAGGCCGGGTTCGAAGAAGGGCGCCTCGCCCTTGGACAGGACGGCGATCTTGCGCTCATCGACGTCGATACCCACGACCTCGTGACCGATGGATGCCATGGCCGCGGCATGCACGGCCCCCAGGTAGCCGCAACCAACTACAGACAGACGCACGATGGAAGCCTTTCGGAGGGGTGTCGCCCCGCACCGGGGATGTCGGCGCGCGGGAGTGGGACGGGACGGGAAGTGTTACGCGGCGGTCTCGCCCGGCGCGAGCGCGGCACGGGCGGTCCTACCCAGGATGACGAAGTCGCCGAGCAAGGTCCAATTCTCGACGTAGGACAGGTCGAGTCGGACGGATTCCTCCCAGGACAGCGACGAACGGCCACTGACCTGCCACAGACCGGTGATTCCCGGCTTGGCCAGGAAGCGACGGTGCACGTGATCGGCGTAGACGGCGACCTCCGAGGGAAGCGGAGGACGCGGGCCGACCAGCGACATCGAGCCCCCGATCACGTTGAACAACTGGGGGAGCTCATCGAGGCTGTACTTGCGCATGACGCGACCGATCGGCGTCACGCGTGGGTCGTTCTTCATCTTGAAGAGGACCTCGTTGCCCGAGTCCCGCTGCTGCTCGGCGAGCTGAGCGAGAAGTTCCTCGGCGTTGACGACCATCGAGCGGAACTTGATCATCGTGAACTCGCGACCGCGGAAGCCCACACGCGTCTGGCGGAAGAAGATCGGACCGTCGCTGGAAAGACGGACCGAGAGCATGAGGAAGACCAGGAGCGGGCTCAGCAGGGCCACGCCCACGGACGCGGCAACCAGATCGACCGTGCGCTTGAGGAAACTCTGCCCGCGGGAGAACTTCGGGGTCTCCACGTGGATGAGGGGGAGACCGGCGACGGGTCGCGTGTGCAGGCGGGGACCCGCGATGTCGACGATGCTCGGGGCGAGAACGAGGTGCTGACGTCCGGCTTCGAGGCTCCACGAGATCTGCTTGACCTTGTCGGCGGGAAGCTCGTCGGCGCTCGTCACGGCGACCGTATCGGCCCCGGTGACCTCCAGGGCGCGGCTGACGTCTCCCACGTGGCCCATGACGGGGATCTCCGTGCCGGGGATGACGTCCGCGATCTTGCCGTTGGGGACGCAGGCGCCGACCACGCGGTATCCCGCGCTGGGCATGCGGGCGAACTCGCGTGCCAGCTGGGTGACCGAGGTGAGCGACCCGACGAGCAGGACGTTGGCGGAGTATCGCCCCTTGGAGCGCTGCACGATCAGCCACTGACGCCAGACCCACCGGGTGAACAGGAGAACGGCGATGCCCAACGGCAGGCTGATGAGGAGATAGCCGCGGGCGATGTCGATCTGCGTGAGGAACGCGATGATGGCGACGGTGCCGAAGAGGCGGAAGCTCGCGTCGGCGATCCGGACGTACTCGGCGGAGCCGGTGCCGATCACGCGGTCGCTGCGCGACTCGACGAAGGCGAGGGCCCACATCCAGGTCACGACGAGGATGGCGGAGAACGCCCAGTACGACAGGTCGGTGATCCGCCCGTCGTTTCGTGCGGCCAACTGCGCATTCCCGAGGCCGAACCAGAGCAGCTGGGTGCCGTAGACGACCCAGGCGAGTGACAGCAGATCGGTGATGACCAGGGCGCGACGGTACGTGCGACGCCATGGATCGCGGCGGTACATCGGAGCCGGACGATCGGCCGCGAGCGGCGCCGGCGTCGCCTCGGCGACCGGCGGATGCGACCCCGAAACCGATGCGCTTCCCCGAAGGTCCACTGTCACGACCTGTACCTCCCCCCGACCGACCTGCGTCGATCCCACCTCGCGAACACTAACAGGCCAATGTCACCCGCAGATTCACCCGTCGCATGTCTTCATACGCCCGAAACGTGAACGGGAAGGGCGCACGGCGCGGTCGTGAGCGACGCATTCGCTCCGCCCCGAAGCCTTCGCCTACACTCGGGCGCGCGTCGGCTCGGTTCGACCGACGCGGAGTCCCCTCCCGCGAGGGGCCGGCCGGGTCGGCCGTCCGCGAAAGGGGTGTCCGTGTCATGCGTCTCGGTCCGGACGCGACGTGCTCGCCGCCGTCCCCGATCCGCGGGCCTCGTCGCGGCCGTCGTCATCGCGGTCGTCGTCGTCGCGGCGGTCGCCGGTGTGTTCTCCTTCGCCGTCCTGCGGCCGGAACCCTCGTCGGTGGCGACACCGGCCACGCCCTCGCCGTCGACCTCCGTCGCGCCCACCCCGACGCCCACCCCGATGCCGAGCGCGACGACCGCACCGGCACCCGAGGCACCCGTCTCGCCGGCGGCTCAGGGATGCGACGGCCCGACCACGGTCATGAGCGTCTGGGCGCACCCCGACGACGACATCATCTTCGCCAACCCGACCATCTCCGACGCGATCGACGCCGGCGACTGCGTCCGGTCGATTTTCGTGACAGCCGGTGATGCGGGGAAGGGGATGCGGTACGTCGAAGCCCGCGAACTCGGCATCCTGCGCGCCTACAACGACATGCGGGGGATGCAGGGGCTCTGGGACCCCACGGATCTGACACTGATCAGCGGAGTTCACGTACGCCGCCTGAGCCCTCAGGGGGACCCGCGCGTCTCGGTGATGTTCCTCCGCCTGCCCGACGGGAACATCACCGGCGAGGGGTTCGCGGACACGGGCTTCGCGACGCTCGGCGACCTGTTCGACGGCGGTATCCCCGCCCTCTCACCGGTCACGGGCGGCGCGCCCGTGACGCGCGATCAGCTGCTCGCCACGGTGCGCGAGCTCTCCGTCGGGTTCGCGCCCGGGCGCGTCCTCACCCACATCCCGCGGGGGAGTGCCTTCGCCGCGGGCGACCACCCCGACCATTCGGCCGTCGGCGGTGTCGTGCGCGAGGCATTGTCGACGGACCCGGCGGTGAGCCCCGGCATCCGATACTTCGTGGGCTATCCGTCGGCCGATCTGCCGCGAAACCTCGACGGGGCGGTCCTGGACGCCAAAGTCGACACGTACCGCATCTACGCGCAGCAGGACGAGGTCATCCGGTGTGCCGATCGCGCCGCGTGTCTCGGCACGCGCACGTTCGGCGAATGGTTGCGGCGCTCGTACCCCAAAACCGAGGCGGAACTGCATCCGGGTTGAGCGTAGTCAGCCTCGTCCCCGTGTTCTTCCGACGGCGGCGAGGGCATCTCGCTCGACGATGATCTCGATGAATCCTTCACGGGCCCGTTCGCGTCGTG
>NZ_JBQEOS010000008.1:0-155224 GCF_052045385.1 Microbacterium sp. 22296
GGGGAGCCCCGTCACGTCACATCGCGGGGCGGGGATCCCGCAGGTCGCGACCGGTCCACTCGGGTGCGACGATCGCGGCGACCAGGGCGGAGGCGGTGAAGACCCCCATGAGCACCATGATCGGGACGATGCTGCCGGTCGCGGCGGCCACCCACGCGGCGGCGACGACCGGGCCGATGCCCGTGGCGATGATGGCGGCGACCTCGCGGACGACGGCGGTGAGGGTATAGCGGTTGCGGGCACCGAAGATCTCGGGGATCGAGATGTTCTCCATGGATGCCAGGCCCAGCACCGAGATGTTGTGGATCAGCGCGTAGCCGACGAAGATCCAGCCCACCTCGCGGGAGTTGATCAGCAGCAGGGTCGGAACGATCAGAACGAGCGACAGCGACGACATCACGATGTACATCCGTCGGCGACCGACCTTGTCGCCGAGGAAGCCCACGAGCGGGATCGTGATGAAGCCGATCAGCGACGACACGATGACGATCTCGGGACCGACCTCTTTCGAGATCGCGAGGGTGATCGTGATGAACGAGATGAGGTAGGTCTGCACGATGCCGGAGTTGCCGGCCTGGCCGAAGCGCAGGAAGAACGACACGAGGATCGCCTTGATCGGCTTCCTCCGCAGCGACTCCAGGGTGCGGACGTCGTTGGTCTCGGTCGCGACGCGCTTCAGTTCGTCACGCGAGAGAGCCTTGCCGTCGACGACGTCCGTGCGCTCCTCGAAGACGGGGCTCTCCTTGAGGTTGAAGCGCACCCACAGGGCGAAGAGCATGATCACGGCGCTGCCGATGAAGGGGATGCGCCAGCCCCACGCGATGACGTCGCTCTCCATCATCACGGCGAGCAGGATCGCCCAGATGCCCGAGGCGAAGAGGGTTCCGCAGTTGGTGCCGAGGGCGACCAGCGAGGCGACGACGCCGCGACGGTTGTCGGGGGCGTACTCGGCGAGCATGACGCCCGCGCCCGAGATCTCGGCCCCCGCACCGAAGCCCTGCGCGAGACGCAGGATCACCAGCAGGATCGGGGCCAGGATGCCGACCTGCTCGTACGTGGGCAGCACGCCGATCAACGTCGTCGCCGCGCCCATCAGCAGGATCGTGTAGAAGAGCACCTGCTTGCGGCCGATCTTGTCGCCGATGCGGGCAAAGAAGAACGCACCGACCGGGCGGGCCACGTAGCCGACGCCGTAGGTCGCCATCGCGAGGACCACCGCCATGGCGGCGTCCCCTCCGGCGAAGAAGATCTGGCTGAAGACGAGGGCGGCGGCAAGCGAGTAGAGCTGGAAGTCCATGAACTCCAGCGCGGTGCCGAGCCAGCCGGAGACGGCGGCGCGCGCGAGGTCGCCGGTCGATCTCTTGGCGAGGGGCGGTGACGTCGAGGCGTCGACGCCGGGGGCGGAAGAGCTGCTCATCGGATTACTCCTTTGTAGTGATGACGGGGTCGGGGACAGCGGGTGCGGGTCAGAGGGAGAGGAGGACCTTGGCGGATGCCGAGGAGTCGCGCGCGGTGGCGAACGCGGTCACGGCGTCGGCGGCGGGGATGACGTGAGAGACGACCGCGTCGAGGGCGTCGGTCGAGGCCAGCAGGGCGACGGCGTCGTCGATCTCAGTCGAGAAGCGGAACGCGCCGCGCAGGGTGAGTTCCTTGGCGAGCAGCGGGGCGAGGTTCACGCCCAGGTCGGCATCGGGGAGCATGCCGACCTGCACCACAGTGCCCGCGCGGCGGGCCGCGCGCACCGCCTGGGTGAGCGCGACACCCACGCCCGAGCACTCGAAGACGACATCGAACGATTCGTTCTCGATGGTGTCGGTGCCGACGAGGAATGTCTCGGTCGCACCGAGGGTCCGCGCCCGTTCGAGGGGCTCGGGTCGCACATCGCTCGCGCCGACGACCTCGGCGCCCGCGTGGACGGCCGCGGCGGCGACGAGCAGGCCGATCGGACCCGCACCGATGACGAGGGCGCGCCGGCCCGCGAGGTCGCCGGCCAGGCTCACCGCGTGGATGGCGACGGCCAAGGGCTCGGCGAGAGCCGCGCGCTCGAGGGGGAGCCCTTCGGGCAGTACGCGCACCATGTGCTCCTCCACGACGAGCAGCTCGGCGGCGCCGCCCTGCCGGTGGGGGAATCCTGCGGCACTGCCGAGGTAGTCCCCGCCGGCGCGAAGGTGCGGGCGGTGCTCCAAACCCGGCACCGAGGGGCCGAAGCGCGCGGGGTGCACCGTCACGGGCGTACCGGGGGCGAGGCGGCCCGAGGGGTCGAGGTCGACCTCGGCCGACAGCTCGTGCCCGGGGGTGAGGGGCTCGCGGACGGCGTACTCGCCGTTCTTTCCGTGGAAGTAGTAGTGTAGGTCGGATCCGCAGATTCCGACGTAGCGCACGCGCAGGCGCACTTCGCCGTCACCGGGCTCCGGCGCGGGACGGTCTTCCCAGCGGATGTCCTCCGCGCCATGGATCGCGAGCAGCTTCATCGCGTCTCCTTCGTGTCGTGTGCGCTCCGGGAGCGCCGGGTGGTCAGAGGGTGGGGGCAGCCAGGGCGCCGGATGCCGAGAGGGCGTCGGCGACCGCGCTGTCGACGCCGCGCTGCACGATGATGTCGAGCAGGTCGCCGACCCGGTCGATGAAGACGGTGCGATGCGCGAGGTCTTCGCCGAAGAGGTGGAGGTCGACGATGGCGCGGGCCGCGAGGTCGCGACCGCCCCGCACGGCGCCCGCGGTGAGGCGTTCGCGCGCGTTGTCGCTCATCGCCGCGGCGTGTGGACCGGGGTCGAATCCGGCGGGAGGCGCGATGCAGGCGAGATAGGCCGAGACCGTGAGGGCGATGAGGTGGGGGAACTCCCCGCGGTCCAGTGCCTGCAGGACGGGGCCGGGGATGCGTTGGCCGAGCTTGACCGATCCGTCGGAGCCGACCTGGTCGGTACGGTGTCCCAGCGCGCTGTTGCCCCAGCGTGAGAACAGCTCGCGCTCGTACTGCTCGACGTCGACGCCCGCGGGTGCGGCGACCGACGGCTCGTACTCTCGACGCAGCACGGCCGCGGCGGACGCCTCGATATCGGGGAGGGCGATGGCATCCGGGATCGTCGCCGCGCCCTTCAGAGCGCCGAGGTAGGCGATGAGCGAGTGCGTACCGTTGAGCAGACGCACCTTGAGAAGCTCGTACGCGCCGACTTCGTCGGTGAACACGGCACCGCCGGCCTCCCACGTCGGTCGTCCCGCGGCGAAGCGGTCTTGGATCGCCCACATCGTGAACGGCTCGGCGGGAACCGGTGCGTCGTCGCGTACGCCGAGCAGTCCGGCGACGCGATCGGCGAACTCCCGCGTCGTCGACGGGACGATGCGGTCGACCATGCTCGAGGGGAAGGTCACGGAGCGGTCGAGGTAGGCGAGGACGTCGGCGCCCTCGGCATCCGGGAGCTCCTGCAGGAAAGCGCGAACGAGCTTCTCGGTGTGCGAGCCGTTGGAGAGCAGGTTGTCGCAGCTCAGGATCGAGATCGGCTCCCCTCCGGCGTCGGCGCGGCGCTGCAGGCCGCGGGCGAGCTGCCCGACGGTGGACCGGGGGGCGCCGCCGCGCAGATCGGAGGCGACGAGGGGGTCCTCGACGTCGAGGCGCTGGGTGGCGGGCGAGAAGCTGTAGCCGTTCTCGGTCACGGTGAGTGTCGCGATGCGGATACGCGGGTCGGCGAGGTCGGCGACCACGCGCGCCGGGTCGTCGGCGGCGACGTACGAGTCGGTGTGGACACCGGGGACCTCGAGGGAGGTCTCCTCCGGCGAGATGGTCGCGACGGCGTAGAGGTGATCCTGCGCGTGGAGGGAGTCGACGATGCGGCGCGACCGCGAGGCGACGCCGACGATTCCCCAGTCGCCGCCGTCGGCGCGCAGGGCGGCCGCGGTGTAGACGGCCTGGTGGGCGCGGTGGAAGCTGCCGAGGCCGAGGTGCAGGATCCCGGCGGCGGCGGGCGGCGCGGGGACCGCTACCGCACCGGTGGTGGCGCGGGTCAGGCGGGCGGTCGCGGCTGCCCGGCCGGATGCGGCACGGGTCGCCTCGAAGGGATCGTCGATGATCGGCATGAAAGCAGTGTGCGGTAGTTTGTACAAACTTGTCAAGCTTTTACATCGGACGATGAAGGATGATGGACACACGGCGACGGGAGGTGGAGATGGCGGCGAACCTCACAGAGGTGGCGCGGCACGCGGGAGTGTCGATCGCCACCGCGTCGCGCGCCTTCGGCGAACCCGACCGATTGGCGCCGGCGACGCTCGAGCGCGTTCGCAGGTCCGCCGTCGAACTGGGCTATTCCACGCCCCAGGTGGCGATCGGGACGCGCACGATCGCGGTGGTCGTCCCGGATGCCGCCAACCCCGTCTACGCGACCCTGCTCAAGGCGATCCAAGGCCAGGCGTGGCACGGCCGCCACCGCATCGTGCTGTTCGACGCCGACGAAGACCTCCGTCGCGAACGCGAAGCCATCGAACTCGGATGCCGCACCGACGGTCTCCTCCTCTGCTCGCCGCGCCTCCCGGAAGACGAGGTGCTGGCCCTCGTGCGCGACACCCCGCACGTCGTCATCAACCGCGTCCTCCCCGGCACGGTGTGCGTGGTGATGGACGCCGAGCGGGGACCGACGCAGGCGGTGGAGCACCTCTCCGCCCTCGGTCACGACCACGTCGCCTACGCGTCCGGGCCGCACGGCTCCTGGGCTGACGAGCAACGCGTGGGTGCCGTGGCCCGCGCGTGCGAACGCTTCGGCATCCGCCTGACGCGACTGAGCAACCACGCGGCATCCATCCAGGGTGGCCGGGCCGGTGCCGCGGCCGCCGTCGCCAGCGGCGCCACCGCGGTGATCGCCTACAACGACCTCGTGGCGCTGGGCCTCGAGGCGGGAATGGCCGAGCTCGGCCGCGTCTGCCCCGACGACATCAGCATCGTCGGTATCGACGACATCGACCTGGCCGGTGCCGTCACCCCGAGCCTGACGACCGTGCGTATGCCCATCGCGCGCTCCGGTGCCCTGGCCGTCGAACTGCTCCTGCAGGCGATGGTCGGCGCAACGCCGATGGACGAGACCGTGCTGCCCTCGCAGCTCATCGTGCGCAGCTCCACCGCGCCGCCGCGCGCCCGCCGCTGACGGGGTCGCCGCTGCGCTCGGTGCCGCGCGAGATCGGCTCCGGCGCTCGAATCGCGTCTGATCCTGTCATGAGGGTGTGACGCGGCCGCCCCGGCTGTGGGCCGCCGGGCTCGCGGGGCAGCTCGACGCCGAAAGTCACGACCCGCGGCGACCCCGACGGTGGGAGAATAAGCGCATGGCCCAGCAGCCCGACCCTGAACGACCGGTGTACATCCGCGACGACATCGAGACCGTGACGGTGCGCCGCGCGCCGAAGTACGGCGTCTTCCTGGCGGCCGGGGCGTTCCTCGGCATCCTGGTCGCCCTGATTTTGACGGTCGCGATCGACGGGTCCGGCGTGAGCCCCTATACGCAGGTCGTCTACTCGGAGCTGCAGGTGTTCGGCTTCACCGCGCTCATCTGCGTGATCGCCGGCATCGCGCTCGCCGCGATCGTGGCGCTGGTCTTCGAACGGGTCCTCAGCGGCCGCACCCGGCGGGTCACCGTCGACCACGAGCAGTACGAGGTCTGATCCTCAGGCCAGCTCCGCGATGATCGGGTGGATGGCGGCGTCGAAGGCCACGACGTCGCTGCGCAGACCATCTGTCACCGCCACGGTCAACGAGCCGATCCACCACACGCCCCGCTGAGTCAGCGGCAGCACCTGCACGTTCAACTCGAAAGAATGCGCGCGCCTGCCCACAGTCCGCTCGTGTGCCGCGATCGCGCCGGCGTACGCGCGGTACGACACCCCCGGACGAGCCGCGGACTCCCGCGCGTAGCGATCATGGGCCAAGCGTGCGAAGTCGAGAGCGTCGTCGGCGTGAGCGGTCATGGCCCGGCGCAACATGTCGGCGCCGTCGACGGGAAGGGCGACCAATCCGTCGTACCCGTCCACCAGCTCCAGCGGTACGGGTGAGGGATGCGCCTGCGGCTCGACGGTCATCGCCCAGAAGCCCCGCCACTCGCGTTCGAGCTGCGCGTGCCCGGCGTCCGTGTCGCTCGCGATCATCGGCGGCGGTACGCGCCGCAGTGCCGGGAGCTCCTCGGGGGAACGGATGCCGAGCACTTGCCGCAGATACAGCGCGACGAGCACCGATTGCGCCGCGTCCTCGCGGATCACCCACTCCGGTTGACCGCTCGTCATGGCGCCATTTTAGGGACGCACCCGCCCGAGCGGCGCGTCCCTTGCGCGCGCCGCTCGAGGGCGGGACGAGGTTGCGGGTGCGGGGTCCGGGCACGGGGCGCGTCCTAGGAGGCGCCGAGGAAAATCTGGTGAGGGAGGATGCCGTGGCCGCGGGCTGTCCTCCCGTCGCTGCTCCTCCTCCGCTCGCCGGTGGCCGGTGACGTGGCTCGTTCGCTTGTGCGGCTCCTCCCCGTGCCCCATCGAATCTCCTCCTTTCCCGGCCGCGCACCGTTGCGACGAGCGCCGCAGTCGCCCCCGCGCGACGCGCGGGCGTATCGAGCGCGGGTAGTCTGGTGCGGTGGCCTCAGCTCCCCACGAAAACCCCTATTCCGCCGCCGGCGTCGACACCGCCGCCGGAGACCTCGCCGTCGAACTGATGAAGTCGGCCGTGCGTCGTACCCACGGCCCCGAAGTGCTCGGTGGCGTCGGTGGCTTCGCCGGTCTCTTCGACGCCTCGGCGCTGCGCGACTACGCCAAGCCGCTGCTCGCGACCAGTACCGACGGCGTCGGCACGAAGGTCGCCATCGCGCAGGCCATCGACAAGCACGACACCATCGGCGAAGACCTCGTCGGCATGGTCGTCGACGACATCGTCGTGGTCGGCGCCCGCCCGCTCTTCATGACCGACTACATCGCGTGCGGCAAGGTCGTGCCCCAGCGCATCGCCGACATCGTCGCGGGAATCGCGCGCGGCTGCTCGATGACCGGCACGGCGCTGGTCGGCGGCGAGACCGCCGAACACCCCGGCCTGCTCGGCATCGACGACTATGACGTGGCGGGGGCGGCGACCGGTGTGGTCGAGGCCGACCGCATCCTCGGCGCCGATCGCGTGCGCGGCGGCGACGTCGTGCTCGCGCTCGCCTCCAGCGGCCTGCACTCCAACGGCTACTCGCTCGTGCGGCACATCATCACGGGCGCGGGCATCGCGTACGGCGCGGCGTCGGCCGACCTCGGGGGGACCTGGGGCGAAGCCCTCCTCGAGCCCACGCGCCTGTACACCTCGCCGCTGCTGCGCCTGCTCGACGACGACGCGGTGGGCTCCGGCATCCATTCGCTGAGCCATGTCACCGGGGGCGGCATCGCGGCCAACCTCGCGCGCGTGCTGCCGCGGAACACGTGGGTCGACGTGGACCGTTCGACGTGGAGCCCGTCGCCGGTGTTCCGCGTGCTCGCCGACATCGGCGGGCTCGAGCTGACCGCGACCGAAGGCACCTGGAACCTCGGCATCGGCTTCCTCGCCGTCGTCGCACCCGAGATCGCGGATGCCGCGAGCGCGGCGCTCACGGCCGAGGGCATCGCGACGTGGCAGGTCGGCGTCGTCCGTGACGACGCTCGGGGCGAGGGCGAGTACGAACAGGGCGCGAAGGGCGTCGACGGGGGCGCTGTGCGCCTGGTCGGCTCCTACGCGGATGCCGGGCACCCGGCGAACGGAGCGGACTGACACCCCATGTGCGGCATCGTCGGCATGGCCGGGCAGGGCCCGGTCAACCAGGAGATCTACGACGCGCTCCTCCTCCTCCAGCACCGCGGACAGGACTCCACGGGTATGGCCACCGCTGAGGCGAGCGGTGTCTTCCACATCCACAAGGCCCGCGGCCAGGTTCGCGAGGCGTTCCGCACCCGCGACATGCGCGCTCTCCTCGGCGACATCGGGCTCGGCCACGTGCGCTACGCCACCAAGGGCACCGCGTCGAACGAAGAAGAGGCGCAGCCCTTCTACGTCAACGCCCCCTACGGCATCGTGCTGGTGCACAACGGCAATCTGACGAATACGCGCGAGCTCACCCGCGAGCTGTTCAGCAAGGACCGCCGTCACCTCAACACCAGCAGCGACACCGAACTGCTCGTGAACATCCTCGGCTCGGAACTGCAGTCCGAGATCACCGGACCCGACCTCGATCCCGCGCAGGTCTTCCGCGCGGTCGCCCGCGTGCACGAGCGCGTCGAGGGCTCCTACGCCTCCATCGCCCTCATCGCCGGCTACGGACTCCTCGCCTTCCGCGACCCGTTCGGCATCCGCCCCCTCATCCTCGGCAAGCGCCCCGCCGCCGAGGTACCGGGCCGCGAGTCGCGCGACGAGTTCATCGTGGCATCCGAATCGCTCGTGCTCGAGAACGCCGGCTTCGAAGTCGTCCGCGACATCGAGCCCGGCGAGGCGGTGTTCGTCGCCCTCGACGGCACGCTCCACGCGCAGCAGTGCGCGCCGAACGCGACGCTGGCGCCGTGCTCGTTCGAATACGTCTACCTGGCTCGTCCCGACTCCGTCATGAACGGCGTCTCGGTCTACGAGACCCGCCTGCGGATGGGGGAGCGTCTCGCCGACACGGTCGCGAAGTACACCCCCGCGGGGTCCATCGACGTGGTCATGCCGATCCCCGACTCCGCCCGCCCGGCGGCGATGCAGGTGGCCCGCAAGCTCGGCATCGAGTACCGCGAGGGCTTCTACAAGAACCGCTACGTCGGCCGCACGTTCATCATGCCCGGGCAGGCGGTGCGCAAGAAGAGCGTGCGCCAGAAGCTCAACGCGATGTCGACCGAGTTCCAGGGCAAGAACGTGCTCCTGGTCGACGACTCGATCGTCCGCGGCACCACGAGCCGCGAGATCATCCAGATGGCCCGGGATGCCGGGGCGCTCAGCGTGACGTTCGCGTCGGCCGCCCCGCCCGTTCGGTACCCGCACGTGTACGGCATCAACATGCCCTCGCGCCACGAGCTCGTCGCGCACGGTCGCACGATCCCCGAGATCGCCGCGGAACTCGGGTGCGATTACCTGGTGTACCAGGAGGTCGACGACCTGAAGGCCGCGATCATGGAGGGCACCGATCTGGTCGACCTCGACATGAGCTGCTTCGACGGCCGCTATGTCACGGGGACCGTGTCGGAGGAGTACCTCGCCTGGGTCGAGGGCAGCCAGGAGTCTTGACCCGCCGCGCGGCGGGACACGTCGCGCTCGCCGCGGCCGCGGTCGTGCTGCTCGCGTTGACGCTCCGCATCGCGGTGGCCTCGCTCTCACCCCTGCTGACGGTGATCGGCCGCGACTTCGAGGTGCCCGCGGCGGTCGTCGGGCTCATCGGCATGGCGCCGCCCGTGGCGTTCGCCCTGTCGGGCATGGTGACTCCGGCGATCGAGCGACGTCTCGGTCTGGAGCGAACGGTGCTCATTGCCGCGATCGTCGGCGCGGTGATGCTGGCGCTTCGCGCCGCCGCCGTCGACGCGTGGACGCTGCTGGCCGCGACGGCCGGTGTCTTCGCCGCTGTCGGGGTGGCGAACGTGCTGCTGCCCACCGTGGTGAAGAAACACTTCCCCGAGCGCATCGGGCTGATGACCACCGTCTATTCGACGACGATGGCCGTGGCGACGTTCACGCCCCCGCTCGTTGCCGTTCCTCTCGCTGAGGCGGTCGGCTGGCGGGGGTCGTTCGTGACGTGGGCGGCCGTGGCGGTGCTCGCGGTGGTGCCGTGGGTCGCGATGAGCCTGCGGGCCCGTGCCGCGCGGTCCGACATGGTCGCCGAACCTCGCGCGTCGGTCCTGTCGCGCATCGTGCGGGTGCCGCAGACCTGGGCGCTCGTGGTCACGTTCGGCGTGAACTCGGCCGTCGCGTACGGGATGTTCGCGTGGCTACCGCTGATCCTCATGGACGATGCCGGGGTGGATGCCGCTGAGGCGGGCGGTCTGCTCGCGCTCTTCGCGTTCATGGGGCTCCCGGTGTCGCTCCTGGTGCCCGTGCTCGTGGCCCGTCTCGGGCGGACGACGCCGTTCTACGCCGTCGCGATCCTCGGAGGACTGACGGGCATCGTCGGTCTCCTCGTGGCGCCCGCGGCGGCGACCGCGTTGTGGGTGGTGCTCATCGGCATCCCGCCCCTGATGTTCCCGCTCGCGCTCGTGCTCTTCGGTCTGCGGACGCGCTCCCATGAGACCGCCGTGGCCGTCAGCGCCTTCGTTCAGAGCGCGGGGTACGGGTTCGCCGCTCTCATGCCCCTGGCCATCGGGCTGACGCACGAGGTCACCGGCGGGTGGACGGCGGGGCTGCTCGTGCTCGGCGCGGCACTGCTGCTCGTCGTTCCCGCCGCGATCATCATGGCCCGCCGGGAGTCGGTCGAGGAGGCATGGGAGAGGCGTACCGGCGCGTCGTGGTGACGGCCGGAACGGCGCGGGCACAACACTCTTTGCACGGAACGCCGCGGACCAAAACAGTGTTCACGACGAACGCCACCGGCCGCCCGGACAAGCCCGCCATCGGGGGTCGCCTAGCGATCCGCGACGTGAGCCATGATCACGAGTCGACCTGATCGCCCGGTCGACGACGGCGGTTGGCGCCCACTGGGGTGGACGCTCACCGAGAGCGAGGCGGAGCGGGAGGCGTCAGGCCTTCTCGTCTTCGTACTCGCCGCTGTACTGGTCGGCCCACTTGTCGACGTACGCGTCTTCACCCGCTTCGGGTGCACCCAGTTCGCGCTCGAGAGCCGAGTAGTTCACCGAATAGGTGTCGTACTTCAGCTCACGGGCGATCTTGGTGTTCTTCGCCTTCTGACGGCCACGCCCCATGCGAGACCCCCTCACGATCGACGTCGAGGGCCGCGCTGAGGCCCTGCGTATTGCGGTTCCGGACCGAGCCGGTAAGAGTAACACCCAGGATATCACGGCGCCTTCCGGCTGAGCGGTCGGGCGGCGTCCGCCGGCACGGCCGGCGAGAGGAGCACCCATGACCGACCAGCCCCACCACGCCCCTGCGGGACCCGTGATCGCCGGTGTCGTCCCGGGGCAGGCGCCCCGGGTCGTGCGCGAAGCCGCTCGTCAGGCGGCCCTCGCGCATGTCGACCTCGTCGTCGTGCACGTCGACACCACCCGGTTCGTCGCGTTCGAAGACCCGGACGGCTACGTGCACTCCACGAGCGGCGATGTCGCCGGAGCGGCATCGAAAGCGGCCCTCGAGGACGTGCGTCGAGCCGCCGCCGAGGCCCTCGCGGGCGACACGGTCGCGTGGAGCGTCCGGCAGGAGATCGGCGATCCGGCGCTCGCACTGATCCGGCTCGCAGATGAGATCCACGCTTCGGTACTGGTGGTGGGCACGCGCAAGCGCGGTCTGGGCGAATCGCTGCGGGAGTTCCTCACCGGGTCCGTCGCCGCCCGGCTGAGCCACCGTCAGCGCCGACCGGTGCTCGTCGTCCCGCAGGACGACCCGGTCGGCGCCGACGATCAGCTCCCGTGGGAGTGATGCGTCACCCGCGCATCGCGCGGGTCACGGCGTCGGACGCCTGACGCAGCGCCGCCTCGATCTCGTCGACTCCGGATGCCGCGAGCTCGCCGCCGCGGGCGACGTGCGCGCGCAGCTCGCTGCGCACACGTCCGCGGAACTCGTTGACGGCCGCGTCGGCACGGGAGAGTTGCTCGCGACTGCGGGAGCGCGGATCGTCGGCGGGCGCGGCGTGCGCCTGCTCGCGCTCCTCACGGGAGGCGGCGGCGAGGTCGGCGCGCAGACTCCGCATGGCATCCCGGACGCTTCCGCGCACCTCGTCGGCGATCAGGCGGACACTGTCGGCCAGACCGGCCTGGATGCCCTCCAGGTCGCCGGTGCGATTCGACACCTCGGCGCGACCGGCATCCGTGATCTGGTACACGGTCTTGCGGCCGTCGACGGTCTTGGTGACGAGGCCCTCTTCCTCGAGCTTGGAGAGCCGGGGATAGATCGTGCCGGCCGAGGGCGAGTACGTGCCGCCCGTGCGCTCGGTGAGCGCCTGCATGAGGTCGTAGCCGTGGCGCGGCGCTTCATCGAGCAGGCTGAGGATGTACAGGCGCAGGTCGCCGTGCGAGAAGACGGGGCTCATCACCACTCCTCCTCTCCGGCGAGTTCCTCGGGGCGCAGGCCCGAGATGCCGCGTCGGAGAACCGTGATCTCGCCCGAGACGGTGTTGGCTCGTACGTCGACGAACGATCCCGCGAGGGCGCCGGTCGAGCCGGTGTAGTTCGTGGGGCCCTTGCCCGAGCGAACCTGACCGTCGATCTGCACGCGGCCGCTGACCGAGCGCGAGACATAGTTGGCCGCGAGCGCGCGGTCGAGTCGCACGGTCGCCGTGCCGCTGACGGAGTTGAGGCTGATCGACTGGGTGGTTCCGCTGGAATCGACCAGCATCGCACCCGACACCGTGTCGATCGACGCCTTGGTGATGCGGCCGGTGGCCGCGACGTCGCCCGAGACGCTGTTGGCGCTCAGGGCGCCGTCGAGCTCGCGCACCTGTACGTCGCCCGAGACGGCGTTGAGGTCGACATCGCCGACGAGGCCGTCGACCATGATGTCGCCCGAGACGGTGTTCAGTCGCACGTCGGTGCGCAGGCCCGCGACGAGCGCGCTCGCGCTGACGACGCCGAGGGTGAGGGCGACGTTGCGGGGGACGGCGACGCTGATCTCCGCCTTGGGGCCACCCGCGCCGAAGTTGCGGAACACCTCGAGGAAGTTGTCCCAGCGCAGCTGCGGGTGGTCGATCTCGAGGCGGCCGTCGACGACCTCGATGCGGAGGTCTTTGACGGTGACGCCGTGCACTTCGATACGTGTGTCGGGTTCATCGTGGGCGATGACGTCGACCTGTCCGCCGACGAGGCCGATCTTGAGCTCGCGCACGGCATCGAGGTCGATGACGCGCGTCTCTCCGGGGTGGATGATCCATTTCTCCATGGCTGGGGCTCCTCACTCGCGATATATCGCGTTGTACCCGAGTATCGCGATATATCGCGTATGCGTCAACCCCGCGACGCTGTGAGGTCGCACAGCGTGCACTGATGCCCGACGGTCCGCCCCCTCGCGTCGAGGATCGTCTCCGAACCGGTCCACCGCCCCTGGTGCACCGGTGCGCGACGCCCACCGCTCCCCGCCTCGACGACCCGGGCGCTGTCAAGCCCGCACGCGCGCGGCCGGTCTCACCCGTAGCGTCATGATCCCGACGGAAGGAGACGGTCATGCCCCAGAGCCGTGGATCCAGCAGTCTGAAGGACCCCGAACTCTACGAGGAACTGCGCAAGCAGGGCGACTCGAAGGAGAAGGCCGCGCGCATCTCGAACGCCGCCGCCGCCCAGGGGCGCAGCGAGCTCGGTGAGAAGGGCGGCCACGCCGAGGACTACGAGGATCGCACCGTCGGTGAGCTGAAGAAGCGGGCGAAAGAACTGGGCATCACCGGATACTCGGGCAAGAAGAAGGCGGAGCTGATCGACCTGCTCCGCAACCACTGACGCGATGGCTCGCCTCATCCGCGTCCGGCCGTACGAAGACCCGGGCTTCCGCCGGGTGCGGTCGGGTTCGGGATTCCGGTACGTCGACCACACGGGGGCGGCGGTGTCCGAGCGCGACGCCGAGCGTGCGCGCGGGCTCGTCATCCCGCCGGCATGGCGCGAGGTGTGGATCGCCACGACCGAGAACGCGCACATCCAGGCGGTCGGCACCGACGAGGCGGGTCGGCGGCAGTACACCTACCACGCCGACTGGTCGAAGCGGCAGGACAAGGGCAAGTTCGCCCGCGCGCTGCAACTGGCCGAGGCGCTGCCGCGGGCCCGTGCGCGCGTGACCCAGTCGCTGCGCCGCGCCGAGGCGGACCGTGAGCGGGTGCTGGCGGTGTCGTTCCGCTTCCTCGACCTCGTGGCCCCTCGCGTGGGCAACGCGCGCTACTTCGTGACCAACGGCAGCCGCGGGCTCACGACGCTGCAGAGGCGCGACGCGATCGTCGAGGGCGACCTCGTACGCCTGTCGTTCCCTGCGAAGAGCGGCAAGCGCGCCGAGCTGTCGCTGCGTGACGCGGAGCTGGCATCCATCGTCGAGGAACTCGCCCTCGGGCGCTCCCGTGCCGCGCTGCTCAGCTACAAGCGGGGTCGCCGACGTGTGCCCCTGACGCCGGGAGACGTCAACTCCTACGTGCGCTCGCTCACCGGCGGGCCGTTCAGCGCGAAAGACTTCCGGACGCTGCGGGGGACGATCCTCGCCGCCGAATCGCTCGCCCGGGTCGGCGCGACCGGGGGCAAGAACGAGCGCAAGAAGGCGGAGGTCGCCGCCGTCCGTGCCACCGCCGACGCCCTCGGGAACACCCCCGCCGTCGCCCGGGCGAGCTACATCGACCCGCGCGTGTTCGCGCTGTACCGCAAGGGCCGCACGATGGAGTTGGGCGGATCGAAGGATGCCGCGATCCGGCGCCTGATCCTGGGGGAGTGACCGCGCGCACCGGGTCGTGGCCGGGCGGCCGCCGCGGGCGCGACCTCGGCGATCGGCCCGACCTCGGTCGGCATCCGAGCCTCGGAACAGAGGCCGTGCGAATCGATGACCTCGCGCGGACGCCCGGCGCACGGGGGTCGACGGCGCGAGGCGGCGTAGGGTGGCGCGGTGAGCATGTGGCGTGACGTCGTTCTCGTCGCCGTGGGCGGCGCGATCGGCACCGCCCTGCGGGCCGGCGTCACCCTCGCGGTCGGTGACGACCTGGGGTCCGCTCTCGTGCCGCTCATCAACGTCGTGGGGGCGTTCGCCATCGGCATCCTGTTCGGATGGCGATCCCGGATGCCGGCATCCTCGCGCGCGCAGCGCGTGCAGCTGTTCCTCGGCACCGGCGTGCTCGGCGGGTTCACGACGTACAGCGCGCTCGCCGTCGAGGCGGCGGACCCGGGCCTGATCTGGTGGGGCATCGCCTCGGTGGTGCTGGGCACGGCGGCGGCGTGGGGTGGGCTGCTGCTCGGACGCGGCGGGCGGCGCCAGCGATGACCCCCCTCGTTTTCGTCGCCGTGGCCGTCGCCGGGGGTGTGGGCGCCGCGCTGCGCTTCCTGCTCGACACCGCGGTGCGGCGTGCGACCGGAGACCGGTTCCCGTGGGGAATCCTCGTCGTCAACCTCACGGGCGCCTTCGTGCTCGGCGTCCTGAGCATGCTCCCCGCCGAAGACGCCTGGCGGTGGATCGTCGGCACCGGCCTGCTCGGCGGATACACGACCTTCAGCGCGGTCGCGGTGACCACGGCGCTGCTCGCCGAGGAGGGGCGGACGGCGGCGGCGACGACGTATGCGGCGGTGTCGTTCGCGGGGTCGGTGGTCGCCGCGGCGGCGGGGTTGGCGCTCGGGTCGCTGTTCTGACGGGGGGAGTCCCTTCGACGGGCTCAGGGACCTTCGACGGGCTCAGGGACCTTCGACGGGCTCGGAAACCCGTGTGGGGCGGAGGAGATCGAGCGCTGATGTCTCGGGCGACGGGTGGCCTATGGCCTCGGTGGGCTCCGGAACTCGGGCGCGGCAGGGGAGCCGAGAGCGGCCCGCCGCGCGAAACACGACTGCTATCCGGTGGACGTCGTGTGGTAACACCCCGTCGTTCTACTGGAGTGCATGGACAACGTCTCAGCGTGTGCACCGGTGGACCAGGACCGGGTGTCGACCCGTGTCAGCCTAGCTCTTCTCGGCGTCCGCAGTGACGCCCCCGTGCGGCGCACGGGTGGGGCGGGGCCCAGTGACGACGGCCACTTCGTCCTCGACGGGGAGGGTGCGGCAATCCCCCTCAACCCGAACAGTCCCTATGTCGTGACGGCGTCCGGCCGCCTGACCCGGGACGGTGCCGACCTCGGCTTCGACGTGTCTCCGGTCGTGCGGCCGCACTTCTACGACCTGCATACCGACGAGGGCGTGGCATACGACAAGATCGCCAAGCTCCACGGCAAGAACGTGTTGGCCACCACGGTCGTGCAGACCTGCGTGCGCTACGACGAGAGCGAGCGCTGCCGGTTCTGCGCGATCGAGGCCTCGCTCGACGCCGGCACCACCATCGCCGTGAAGACCCCTGCGATGCTCGCCGAGGTGGCCGAGGCCGCCGTGCGACTCGACGGCGTGACGCACATGGTCATGACGACGGGAACCTCGAACGGATGGGATCGCGGCGCGAAGCACCTCGCCCGCTGTGTGCGTGCGGTGAAGGCGGCGGTGCCGCAGCTCGAGATCCAGGTGCAGTGCGAGCCCCCCGCCGACCTGCAGGCCATCACCGACCTGTACGACGCGGGTGCCCGCTCCATCGGCATCCATGTCGAGTCGATGGACGACGACGTTCGCCGTCGATGGATGCCGGGCAAGTCGCGCGTGAGCATGGACGAGTACCGCGCCGCGTGGCGCGAAGCGGTTCGGGTGTTCGGTTGGAACCAGGTGTCGACCTACCTGATCGTCGGCATGGGGGAGGACCCCGACGAGGCGGTCGACGGTGCACGGGAACTCATCGACATGGGCGTCTATCCCTTCGTCGTCCCTTTCCGACCCTTGAAGGGAACGCTCGCCACCGACGTCGACAAGGTGACGGCACCGCACCGTGCGATCGTCGACGACATCACCTCGCGCGTCGCGGGCCTGTTGCACTCGGCGGGGATGCGCGGCGAAGACCAACGCGCCGGGTGCGCGGCGTGCGGAGCGTGCAGCATCCTCAAGACGGCGGGCGCCTGATGTTCGACGTGCCCGTGCTGACGGGGTCGCCCGCGAGGCTCGCGACGTCGGCGTGGGAGATCCGCGTCGCCGACGAGGGGCAGACCCGCGCCTACCGGGAGCTGCGGCGTGAGGTCTTCGTCGACGAGCAGGGCCTTTTCGACGCGCACGACCGTGACGACATCGACGACGACCCGCGGACCGTCGTGCTGGTCGCGATGACACCCACCGGTGAGGTGCTGGGCGGTGTTCGCCTCGCCCCCGCGACGCCGCGCGACATCGGCTGGTGGACGGGCAGTCGCCTGGCGGTGCGACGCGGTGCGCGGCACGCGGGCGGGATCGGGTCGGAGTTGGTGCGCGCGGCATGCCGCGAGGCGGTGCAGCGCGGCGTGGTCCGGTTCGAGGCCACGGTGCAGGAACGCAACGAGCCGCTCTTCACCCACCTCGGGTGGCAGCGGTGGGGGCGGACGGTCGTCGCCGGCGCTCCCCACGTGCGCATGCGGTGGCCCATCGACCGATTCGCCGCCCTGGTGGCCGCCACGAAGCTCCCACTCGGCGACGTGCTCTCCGGCATCCGGGACGACCACCCCGAGGGCCTCGGCGGCCCCGGCTGGGTCGGCGACGACGGCGCCCTCGTCGCCGGCACCGACGTCGTGGTCGCCACCGACGCGATCCTGCCCGCCCTCATCGACAAGGACCCCGAGTGGGCCGGATGGTGCGGGGTGCTGGTCAACGTCAACGACCTCTCCGCCATGGGGGCGACGCCCGTCGGACTGATGGATGCCGTGTCGGCACCCACCGCATCGGCGGTACGCCGCATCGTCTCGGGGCTGCGCAGCGCCGCGGTGGCGTGGGGCGTGCCGATCCTCGGCGGCCACACGCAGTGGGGCGGCGCATCGGCGCTGTCGGTGACCGCGGTCGGGCGGACCCGGCACCCCGTTCCCGGCGGCGGCGGGCGCCCGGGCCAGCCTCTCGGGCTCACCCTCGACCTGCACGGTCGGTGGCGACGCGGGTTCGAGGGGCGGCAGTGGGACTCCACGTCGACCCGGAGCGGCGATGAGCTGCGCCACCTCGCGGGACTCGTCCCCGAGCATCGCCCCGCGGCGGCGAAGGACGTCAGCATGGCCGGCATCGTCGGCACAGCCGCGATGCTCGCGGAGGCCTCGGGTGCGGGCGCCCGCATCGACGTGTCCGAGATCCCCGCCCCCGAGGGCATCGCCTTCGGCGACTGGCTGACCTGCTTCCCCGGGTTCGGCATGGTGACCGCCGGGACGGCGTCGATGGCTTCGCCTCTCGCGAGCTCCGCAGGCATCGGCGAGCTCACGACGGGCTCCGGGGTCGTGCTCCGTTGGCCCGACGGCGTCGAGACCACCGTCGTCGACGCCGGCGCCACCGGGCTCGGCGAGGCGTAACCCGACCTCATTCCGGTCGAAACCAATCCGAAACACCCGGACGTCAGCCTGGTATCAGGCACACGCGCTCCATCCCGGCTCCACCCGACGCGAAGGACACGACAATGACCACCGACCTCGACGCACAGATCGCGGAGAACATCGCCAAGTCCCTCGGCGAGATCCCGCACCCCTCGCTCCCCAAGGGCAGCAACATCTACGGTTCCACCAAGCTGTTCCCCGACTTCCAGGCCGAGAACGGCGAGTCGTACTTCACGCTCATCCACGGCATCCCGCACGAGTCTTCGGTCAGCTTCGTCGCGATCCTGCAGGCGACCCGAGCGCTCCGGAAGGGCTTCGAGTCCGCCATCTACCTCTACGGACCGGGGACGCTGGCCGCCGCCGCCAACCGCGGATTCCCAACCACCGGGGACGCGGGCTTCCCGGGCGAGCTGAACATGAACAACTCGCTCGAGACGTTCATCAAGGAGGGCGGCACGGTCTACTGCTGCCGGTTCGGCCTGGCCCTGCACGGCATCCGGGAAGAGGACATCATCGAGGGCGTCATCCCCGCGCACCCGCTCGACGTGCAGGACGCCGTCATCTACTACGCGCGCAAGGGCGCGATCATCAACTCCGTCTACAACCTCTGAGGCGCGCCATGTCGATCACCGTTGCCTCCGTCTCGGCCAACTTCACGCGGGACCTGGAGCAGAACTACGCGCTCATCGCCGACCTGGTGGCCGAGGCGCGGGCGGCGGGAGTGTCGTTCCTGGCGTTCCCCGAGGCCGCGATCGGCGGCTACCTCTCGTCCCTCGGCAACCACGGCGACACGATCAAGACCACGTCTCGCTCGATGCCGCCGGCGGTCCGCCTCGACGGCCCCGAGATCGCCCGCGTGCAGCAGCTCGCCGGCGACATGATCCTGACGATCGGCTTCTGCGAGCTGGCCGACGACGGCGAGACGCGGTACAACGCCGCGGTGTGCCTCGACGGACAGAACATCTACGGCTCGTACCGCAAGGTGCACCAGCCGCTGGGCGAGAACATGTCGTACTCGGCGGGGGACACCTACGAGGCGTTCGACACCCCGATCGGACGCGTCGGGATGCAGATCTGCTACGACAAGGCGTTCCCCGAGGCCGCGCGCATGCTCGCCCTCGACGGAGCCGAGATCGTCGTGAGCATGTCGGCGTGGCCCGCTGCCCGCACCGCGACCGCCGAGAACCTGCAGGACGACCGCTGGACCTACCGCTTCAACCAGTTCGACATCGCCCGCGCCCTCGACAACCAGGTGTTCTGGCTGGCATCCAATCAGTCCGGCACGTTCGGGTCGCTCCGCTACGTCGGCAACGCGAAGGTCGTCGACCCCGGCGGCAACGTCCTTGCGACGACTCTGCTGGGCACCGGCCTGGCGATCGCCGAGATCGACGTGGCCGAGACCTTCCGTGCGATGCGCGGCGGGATGTTCCACCTGCGTGACCGTCGTCCAGATGTGTACGGCCCGGTCGCCGCGCTCGATGGCGCCCACGTCGACGGATGGCGGGAGCTCGCCCATGCCTGAGATGCGCTTCGCCGTCCGCTGGCCCGACGGCGCCGAGTCCTCGCACTACTCGCCCAGTCTCGTGATGCACGACTACCTCGCTGCGGGCTCCCGCTACCGCGTCGCCGAGTTCGTGGCGCGCGCCGGTGAGGCGCTGGATGCCGCGGGCGAACGCGTGCGGGCCGCATACGGCTTCGCGTGCACCTCTGCGATGGCGTCCCGGGACGAGATCGTCCGCACGGCCGCCGCGTATCCCGACGGGGAGGTCACCGTGCTGCGCATGGAGCCGCCCCTGCCGCTGGGGGCGTCGTGATCCCCGTCGAGGTGCGACCAGGCGATCACTACCCGGCCGTGATCGTGGGCGGGGGCCAGGCCGGGCTCTCGGTGAGCTGGCATCTCGAGCGGGCTGGTGTGCGGCACATCGTGATCGAACGCGAATCGGCGGCGCACGAGTGGCGCGACGGACGGTGGGACAACTTCACCCTCGTCACCCCCAACTGGCACTGCCGGCTACCCGGTTACCCCTACGACGGTCCCGACCCCGACGGGTTCATGGCCCGTGACGAGGTGTACGCCTGGGTGCGTGGATACGCCGACACGTTCGACGCCCCGCTCGCCGAGGGCGTGGAGGTGCACCGTGTCGATCGCCGGGACGACGGGGTGTTCGTCGTCACGACCAGCGCCGGGGTCATCACGGCCGACACCCTGACCTCCGCCACCGGCGGGTACCACCGCCCGATCACGCCGTCGTGGGCCGACGACCTCCCCGATCGCATCGTGCAGATGCACTCGCACCACTACCGCAACGCCGGTCAGCTGCCGGGGTCGGTGCTGGTCGTGGGCACCGGGCAATCCGGTACGCAGATCGCCGAGGACCTCCACCTCGAGGGGCGTCGGGTGCACCTCGCCGTCGGGCGGGCGCCGCGCGTGGCCCGGTTCTACCGGGGCCGCGACTGCATGACCTGGCTCGCCGACATGGGCGTGTACGACGTGCCCGCCGGGGTGCAGGCGGCGGCCAAGCGCGCCGCGACCAATCACTACGTCACCGGTCGCGATGGCGGCCGCGACATCGACCTGCGCCTGTTCGCGGCGCAGGGGATGCGGCTGCACGGGCGGGCGACGGGCATCGCCGACGGCACGCTCGCGTTCGACGAGACCCTCGCGACCGTCCTCGACCACGCCGACTCCGTCGCCGAATCCATCAAGAACGACATCGACGCCTATATCGCCCGCAAGGGGATCGACGCTCCGCACGAGCCGCGGTACCGGCCGGTGTGGACGCCGCCGGCCGGCGCGACCAAGGTCGACCTCGACGAGATCGACGCCGTCGTGTGGGCCATCGGCTTCCGCGCCGACTGGTCGTGGCTCGGCGAGCTCGACGTCCTCGACGCGTCGGGGCACCCGGTCCACGAGCGGGGAGCGACGGCGGTGCCGGGCTTCTCGTTCGTCGGTCTTCCGTGGCTCCACACGTGGGGGTCCGGGCGGTTCCACGCCATCGCCCGGGATGCCGAGCACGTCGCGGCCGGAGTGGTCGCGGCGTCGCGCGGAGTCCTCGCGGTGCGCTGAGCGGCCACCGCGTACGCTCGACGAATGGCATCCGTCACGATGGCTGCGGTGGCGGCCCACTTCGGCCGCGACGTCGATCGCACGCTCGCGAAGCTCCCCGGCATCGTGGACGACGCGCGCGAGCGCGGTGTCGACCTCCTCGTGCTCCCGGATGCCACGATCGGCGGCTATCTGCTCGACCTGCACCACCCGGTCGAGGAGGGCGACGGCATTCCGCACGCGGTCGAGATCGACGGGCCTGAGGTGGCGGCGATCATCGCGCTCGCGGGGGACATGACGGTGTGCTTCGGCATCGCCGAGTATGCCCTCGAGGGGGGCGAGGAGCGACGGTACAACTCCGCCGTTTGCGTGAACGGGGACGGCGTGCTGAGTGTGCACCGCAAGGTGCATCTGCCGCTGGGCGAGAGCGAGGTGTATGCCGCCGGGACCGACTTCCGGGCGTTCGAGACCCCGGTCGGACGGATCGGCATGCTCATCGACTTCGACAAGACGTTCCCCGAGGCGGCGCGCTCGGTCGCCCTCGACGGCGCGCAGATCATCGCGTGCCTGAGCGCGTGGCCGGCCAGCGTCACCGACCGTTCCGACCGCATCCGCAACGACCGCCAGGCGCACCTGTTCGACCTCTACGACTGCGCGCGCGCCGCCGAGAACCAGGTCTACCTCGTGTCGTCGAACCAGACGGGCGTGCTCGGGGGACTGCGATTCCTTGGTCAGGCCAAGGTGGTCGACCCGGCGGGTGAGATCGTCGCGAAGACGTGGGCGAAGGGCGGCCTCGCCGTCGCCGAAGCCGATGTCCCCACCGACATCGCGCGGGCCCGCCGCTCGCTCAACCACCTCGCGCAGCGCGCCGAGCACGCCTACCGGCTCACCGCCCCGGCATAGACCGGGCCTGCGCCGCGGAAAGGACCACGATGCGCATCGCGCAGTTGACGTACTCCACCAAACCCCGCGGCGGGGTCGTGCACACGCTCGCGCTCGCCGAAGCGCTCGCCGCGCGCGGTCACGAGGTCGAGGTCTGGACGCTGGGGCGCGCAGGCGACACCGCCTTCTTCCGGCCCGTCGACCCGCGCGTCCGGGTGCGCGTCGTGCCGTTCCCCCCGCGCGACGGTGAGGACGTGGGTGAGCGCATCGAACGGTCGATCGAGCTGATGGCCGCTGCCCTGGACCCGGATGCCGACATCGTCCACGCGCAGGACTGCATCTCGGCGAACGCGGCGCTGCGCCGCGGCATCCCGGTGGTCCGCACCATCCACCACCTCGACACGTTCACGACGCCGCAGCTCGTGGCGTGTCACGACCGGGCCGTGGTCGAGCCCGCGGCCCGGTTGTGCGTATCGCAGGCGGTGTCGCGCGAGGTCGCGCAGGCCTACGGGGTGCGACCCGAGGTCATCGCCAACGGCGTGGACGCCGAGCGCTTCGGGGCCGCATCCGGCCCGGCGGCGGCGGATGCGCGCCAGCGGTGGCGGAAGCGGCTCGGCGACTACGTGCTCGCGCTGGGCGGCATCGAGCCGCGTAAGGGTTCGATCGACCTGCTCGAGGCGTTCGCTCTCGTGCGCGAGGCGCACCCGGATGTGCGCCTGGTGTTCGGCGGTGGCGAGACCCTGTTCGACTACCGCGAGTACCGTGAGCGGTTCGAGGCCCGCGCGGTCGAGCTCGGCATCTCGCCGACGATCCTCGGTTCCGTCGACGACGGCGCGCTGCCGGCGCTCGTCGCGGCCGCCCGCGCCCTGTCGTTCGTCTCGACGAAGGAGGGCTTCGGCCTCGCCGCGATGGAGGCGCTCGCGGCGTCGACGCCCGTCGTCGCGCGCGACCTGCCGGTGATCCGCGAGGTGTTCGGCGATGCGGTGCTGTACGCGTCGACCCCCGCCGCGATCGCCGCACGGCTCGACGAGGTGCTGCGCGGCGCCGCCGAGACCGACACGGCCGGCGGGGTCGCCCTCGCCCGGGCGCACACATGGGACCGCGCCGCCCGCGCGCACGAGGAGTTCTACGCCCGCGTGCCGGAGCGGAGCGCCTGATGACCGAGCGCTCGTTCTCGGCGATCCTCGCGGAACGTGCGACGCGCGATCCCGCAGAGCCTCTCGTCGTGGACGCGGCGGGGATCATGACGGCGGCCGAGCTGGATGCATCCGCCACCGCGTTCGCGCACGAGCTCATCGCCCGCGGGGTGCGCCTCGACGACACCGTGGCGGTGTCCATGCCGAACGGCCGCGATTTCGTGACCGCGTGCTTCGGGATCTGGCGCGCCGGCGCCACCCCGCAGCCGCTGTCGACCGACCTCACCCCGCAGGAGCGGGCGGAGCTCGAGCAGATCGCCCCGCCGGTGGCGGCGGTCGGTGGACGTCCCGCTTCGACGGATATCGCATGGATCGCCGGCGTGCGTGTCCCGCCCCGCGAGGGAGGATTACCCGATGTGGCGGCGGCGTGCTGGAAGGCCCCGGCCACCTCCGGATCCACGGGCCGCCCCAAGATCGTGCGGGCGGCGGCGCCCGCAACCCTCGACCCCTCCCGCCCCGTCGCCGCGTTCCTGCCGCAGACGGCGACGCAGATCGTCGCCGGGCCCCTGTGGCACTCCGCGGTGTTCACCTACGCCGTCCGCGGTCTGCTGACCGGTCACCGACTGATCATCCTCGACCGCTTCGACCCCGAGGGGTGGCTCGCCGCCGTCGAGGACCATCGCGCCACATGGGGTCTGCTGGTCCCGGCCATGATGACGCGCCTGCTGCGTCTTCCCCCGGCCCAGCGGGCGGTCGAGCGGGTCGCGAGCATCGAGAGCGTGCTGCACATGGGGGCCCCGTGCGCCCCGGAACTCAAACGGGCGTTCCTCCACTGGCTCGGAGCGGAGCGCGTCGCCGAGGTGTACGCGGGCAGCGAGTCGAACGGCCTCACTCACATCACCGGGACGGAGTGGCTCGGGCGGCCCGGCAGCGTCGGGCGGCCGATCGGTGGAACGCGCATCCGCATCCGCGATCCCCGCGGCCGAGACCTTCGGACGGGCGAGAACGGCCTGGTGTGGATGCGACGCGGCGACACCCCCGCCTACGCGTACGTCGGTGAGGTCTCGCGCCGCGACGAGGAGGGGTGGGACACGCTCGGCGACATCGGTCACGTGGATGCCGACGGCTACCTTTTCCTGCACGATCGCGCGGACGACCTGATCAATCGCGGTGGCGACAAGATCGCCCCCGCGCTCGTGGAGGCGGCCTTGGAGTCGCACCCAGACGTCGAGGAGGCCGTCGCCTTCGGCGTGGCCGACGACGAGCGGGGACAGGCCGTCCACGCCGCCGTGCGGCTCGTCGACGGCGCGTCCGTGCCGGAGGTGATGGCGCACGCACGTGCCCGTTTGGGGCGCCGCGCCCCTGTGGCTCTGCACGTGGCGACCGCGCCGCTGCGCAACGACGCCGGCAAGGTGCGCCGGGCGGCGCTCGCGCGCCGGTTCGCGCCGCCGGGGGACTGATTCACAGCGGCGGTGCTTCCCGGCCCGCTCCCCGCGACGCGTGGGATACTTGCCCCGATACATCTCTGTATCCAAATCGAACCCGAAGGGTGCTCCGTGTCGTATCTGGCCGTGCTGAGCCTGAAGAACCGCGCCCTCATCGCCCTGGTCACGATCGTGGCGGCGATCTTCGGCGGACTCGCGCTGACGAGCCTGAAGCAGGAGCTGATCCCCTCGATCGAGTTCCCCCAGCTCGCCGTCGTCACCACCTACCCCGGCGCCTCGCCCGAGGTGGTCGAAGCCGACGTGTCCACGCCCATCGAGAACGCCATCCGGGGAGTCGAGGGGCTCGAGTCCACGACGGCGACCAGCACGACGAACTCCTCGATCGTGTCGGCGTCGTTCACCTACGGCACGGATCTCGCGGCCGCCCAGCAGAAGATCCTCGCCGCGATCGCCCGCATCGACGACCAGCTGCCCGAGTCGGCCGACACCACCGTCGCCTCCGCCAGCATCGACGACTTCCCCGTCATCCAGCTCGCCGTCACCGGCTTCACCGACGCGCAGGCCACGCAGTCGGTGCTGCAGACGAGCGTCATCCCCGACCTCGAAGACGTCGCGGGCGTCAACGGCGCCCAGATCGTCGGCGGCACCGGTCAGCGCGTGACCATCACCCCCGACTCCACTCGGCTGGGCGAGCGGGGCTTCAGCCAGCAGGCGATCACCGATGCCCTGGATGCCAACGGCATCCTGTTCCCCGGAGGCTCTCTGACCGAGGGTGATCAGACGCTCACCGTGCAGACCGGCGCCAAGATCACGAGCGTCGACGAGGTCGCCGCGCTCCCCCTCGTGCCGACCGACCAGGCGCAGGTGCAGGCGGGGCGGACGACGATCGGCGACGTCGCCGCCGTCGCCCTGCAGTCCGACCCGGTCACCACCCTCTCGCGCGTCAACGGGCAGCCGGCGCTGACCATCGCCGTCACCAAGCTCCCCGCCGCCAACACCGTCGACGTGTCGCGCGGCGTCCTCGCGGTACTGCCCACGCTCGAGTCGACGCTCGGTCAGGGTGCGACCTTCACCGTCGTCTTCGACCAGGCGCCGTTCGTGCAGCAGTCGATCGACGCGCTCGCGCAGGAGGGCCTGCTCGGCCTCGTCTTCGCGGTCGTGGTCATCCTCGTGTTCCTGATGTCGGTGCGCTCGACGCTGGTCACGGCCATCTCGATCCCGACCAGCGTGCTCATCACCTTCGTCGGGCTCCAGGCCTTCGGCTATTCGCTGAACATCCTCACCCTCGGCGCGCTCACCATCGCGATCGGCCGTGTCGTCGACGACTCCATCGTCGTCATCGAGAACATCAAGCGGCACTACGTCGGCGACGCCGAGAAGATCCCCACCATCATCCGCGCGGTGCGCGAAGTGGCGGCCGCCATCACGGCATCCACGATCACCTCGGTCGCGGTGTTCCTGCCGATCGCGTTCGTCGGCGACGTCACGGGCGAACTGTTCCGCCCCTTCTCGTTGACGGTGACGATCGCGATGGCGGCGTCGCTTCTGGTGTCGCTGACCATCGTGCCCGTGCTCGCATCGTGGTTCCTCACGCCCGGGAAGGTGATCCGGGATGCCGCGGGCAACCCGGTCGATCCCGAAGCCGCCGATGCGCCGCCGACCCGTCTGCAGAAGGCGTACGTGCCGGTGCTGAGCTGGACGCTGAAGCACTCGTGGGTCACCCTGACGCTCGCGGTGCTCGTGCTCGGCGGCACGCTGGCGTCGGTTCCGCTGTTGAAGACCGACTTCCTCGGGGACTCCGGCCAGAACACCTTCACCGTGACGCAGAAGATCGGGTCGGCTCCCAGCCTGGATGCCGAAGACGCGGCGGCCCAGAAGGTCGAGGCCGTGCTGCTCGACACCCCCGGTGTGCAGACGGTGCAGACCTCGATCGGGTCCAGCGGATCGGCGCTGCGCGACGCCTTCTCGGGCGGGGGCACGGGCATCACCTACTCGATCACCTCGGAGTCCGGCGCCGACCAGGTGGAGCTGCGCGAACGCGTGCGCACCGAACTCGAGGGCCTCACAGACGCCGGTGAGATCGAGGTGCGAGCGGCCGGTGGGGGGTTTGGCTCGACCGACATCACCGTCGACGTCACCGCGCCCGACTCAGCGGCACTGCAGCAGGCGAGCGATGCGGTCGTGGCGGGCCTCGAGGGGCAGGACGGCATCGGACAGGTGACCAGCAGTCTGTCGGCATCCCTGCCGTTCGTCTCCGTGCGCGTCGATCGCGACGCCGCAGCCGACCGCGGCCTGTCGGAACGGGCCGTCGGCGCTCTGGTGTCGGGGGCTCAGCAGCCCCGACAGGCGGGCACGGTCGAGCTGGACGGTCGCGGTGTGACCGTCTATCTCGCCACGGCCAACCCTCCGCAGACGATCGACGACCTTCGCGCGCTCGAGATCCCCAGCGCGCAGGGCGCTGTGCGCCTCGACGAGATCGCCACGGTCGAAGAGAGCCAGACGCCCCCCTCGATCACGACCGCGCGGGGCTTGCGCACGGCATCCATCACCGTCACACCCACCTCGGACGACCTCGGCAGCTCCTCGGGAACCGTCACCGACGCGCTCGCAGGGCTCTCGCTGCCCGACGGGGCGACCGCGAAGGTCGGGGGCGTCGTCACCGATCAGCAGGACGCGTTCGCGCAGCTCGGGCTGGCGCTGCTGGCGGCGATCCTCATCGTCTACGTGGTGATGGTGGCCACCTTCAAGTCGCTGCGGCAACCGCTCGAACTGCTCGTGTCGGTGCCGTTCGCCGCGACCGGCGCCATCGTGATGCTGCTCATCACGGGCGTTCCGCTGGGTGTCGCCGGAATGATCGGCGCGCTCATGCTCGTCGGCATCGTCGTGACCAACGCCATCGTGCTCATCGACCTCGTGAATCAGTACCGCGCCCGCGGGCTGAGCGTGCACGACGCGACCATCGTGGGAGGCGCTCGACGCCTGCGGCCCATCCTCATGACCGCGCTCGCGGCGATCTTCGCGCTGGTGCCGATGGCGCTGGGGATCACCGGACACGGAGGATTCATCTCGCAGCCGCTCGCGGTCGTGGTGATCGGCGGGCTCGTCTCGTCGACGTTCCTGACCCTGCTGGTGCTGCCGACGCTCTACAACCTCATCGAAGGGGCGAGCGAGCGGCGTCGGGAGCGTCGGGCCGCGCGCGGCGGAGACGGGGAGCGGCCGTCAGACGCCGATGCCCATCCGGTGACCCGTCGCGAGCTCCGCGCGCAGCACTGACCACGCCTCGTCGGAGGCCGCGGCGCCGACGAGGTGCGGACACCCGTGGGGGGACCTCCGCGAGCGGGGGACGGTGACGCGATGCGGGGATGACGCCGCGCGGATCCGCCCGCCGACCGGGTGCGACCACTCCGCCCGCCCGGTTGTGCCGCAGGGCGGTTCGGCTGTCGAGCGACGGTGGGCGACGATCGGCGGGGGCGGACGGGGTGGGCGAGACCCGCGACGTGTCGATAGGTCCGCGATCGCGGAGGCGCCGGCCGTCGACCTCCGCGCGCGAAGGACGATCGTCGACGCTCCGGCCGTCGACCTCCGCGCGCGAAGGCGCGGACGGCCCGGCGAGGCGGGTGAGGCGGGCGGGGGTGGACGACTCGGCGGGACGGCTGAGGCGGGAGACCGGCCGACGGAAGGTCCCGACGGCCAGCCGGACGCGTCGACCGGCGAGCGGCGGCCGGAGGCGGCGGCGCGGGCCGCACGCGGCGCCACGGTCGTCGGCATCCGCGCGCCGCTCGACGCGGAGCGCGACGACGCCGAGCGTGTGGGTGAGCATGCCGGACCACGCGAACATCGCTCCGCACGAGATCGTCTCGAACAGGGCGAGGTTGATCGTGGCGGTGACGAAGAGCGCGATCGACAGAGCGAGCCACACCAACGCGATGCAGGTGCTGATCGCCATGCGCGCTCCGAGTCGGCGCAGCATGACCGGAGCGCTGACGAGCAGGACCAGGAAACCGAGCACCATCATGGCCGCAACCCGGTCGTGGAGGTCCTTGTCGGTGTTCAGTGGCACGCATCCCACCAGGGCGAGGCTGATGCCCACCACGTTCAGGCAGATGCACGCGAGGGTCGCGGACCCGCGGCGGACGATTCCTCGACCCAGGCGTCGGACATCCCGTCGGACGAAAAAGGCGAAAGTGACGACCATGAGTCCGCTGACTTTCAGGGTCGTGTTGAACAATGCACTCGAGAAATCGCCGAAGATTCCGAGTTGACTGAAATGCAGGTGCCACCACAGCGGGTCGCTCGTGGTCGCCATGGAAAGCACCAGTCCACCCAGCAGGACGGACAGCACCGCCCCGCCGACATGCAGCGATGGCAGGGCCGTGAGGCGGCGGGAGACACCGCCGAGGCGCGTCAGGAAGAGGTTTTCAGGGTCGACGGACGGGAGGGCGGTGCTCATGTTGGGGGAGTCTTTCCTCGGGACGGAACGGGACCCCCAGCACGTGGGGTCCTCGGCCCCCGTCGGCTTCAAACGGACAATTGCCGAGAGAGCCGTGGTTCTCGGCCGCCCCGGCCTCGACGATTACCGTCAACGCAAATGGTAGCTTTCGTCCGCGAAAATCGAATCCGCTTGTTCTTTCTTTTCCCCCAGGTCAACAAAACAATCGCGTGTCCCCCAAATGGGGGACACGCGATGGCAATCATGAGAAGCGGACGCCCCATTCCCGCGCCAGGACCGACCCCGGCTGCAGGATCTCGAGATCCGTTCCCGTGGCGAAGGCGTTCGCCGGTGCCGTCATGGGCTCGATCGCCACGGCGAGCGGGTGGCCCGGGTAGCGGTCTGTGGTGAAGACCTGAACCCAACGGAAGCCCTCGTCCTGCCAGATCTCCAGACGGCGGCCGTCGGGGGCGGTGAGCGTGTGATGGGCGCGGCCCTCGGCATCCCGCTCGAGGCCGCGATAGCCGTTGTCGAGCGAGAGATCGCCGAGACGCCGTCCGGCGCGCAGGTCGGTCGCGTCATCGACGGAGACCTCGTCGACGGGGAGCTTGTGGTCATCGAGGACGAGGGTCGTTGTGCCCGACGACTGCACGATCAGATCCGCGGTGGGCACGTCGCCGATCTGGAAGTACGGGTGCACGCCGAGAGCGACGGGTGCGGCCGCCGCCCCGACGTTCTCGATCTCGTGGGTCACGCGCACCCCGGAGCGCTCGAGCAGGAACGTCACGCGGGTGCGCAGATGGAAGGGATACCCCGTCTGCGGCACGATGTCCGCGCCGAGGATGACGCGCTCGTCACCCTCCTCCAGGGGCTGGTAGACGCCGAACCGCAGGAGTCCGTGACTGGCGTTTCCGAGCGCCGGCTCGCTGATCGCCAGCTGATGTTCGACGCCGTCGAAGGAGTACCTGCCGCCGCGGATGCGACCCGGCCACGGAACGAGCACGACACCGGATGCCGCGGGGGCCGGCGCGTCGTCGGGATAGCGCGGGACGAGGTCGACCCCGTCGACGGTGAGAGCGCGCAGTGCGGCACCCACCTGGGCGATCTCGGCGGACGAGTGCTCGCCGCGCAGGTGGAAGCGGCGGCCGGTGGGATCGGCGGTCATGGCAGGGCCTTTCGTGGGCGGGGCGGACGCTGCAGCCAGGGCCGCAGCAGGCGGGTGACCCACGGGAGCACCGCGTAGGTCATGACGGGGGTCAGCATGAGGGTCGTCGCCAGCACGCGCAGCACGAGGGGGACCTCGGCGAAACCGGGGATGAAGCCCAGCAGCCAGGACGCGAGGAGGTTGGTGGGGAAGAACCCGACCCAGATGGTGACGGCCTGCTTCCACCGCGGGGGCGCGGTCGGCATCGGCTGCTGCACGGGCGACGTCGTGGCATCCGCGGGGGCGAGCACCGAACCGAACGAGGCGTCGAACCAGCCCTCGATGCCCGTGCGGCGCTCGACGCGCTCCTCGCGCGCGAAAGGGCGACCGGAGTCGAGCCACCACTGCCGCTGCGACGAGGTCTCCCACCCCTCGAGCGTCGAGATGTCGCGGAACCGGTACAGCATGTACCAGAGGTCGCTGTCCTCCCCGGCACGCACCCACCCCGAGCCGAGGAAGCCCGGGAAGGCGGTCGCGAGGTCGGTGCCGGCCTGCATCCAGGAGGTCGCTTCGGCGGTGCGCGTCGGATCGATGCGCCGCTCGATCGCCACCGTGATGGGGTGGGCGTCGGTGTCTGCCATGCGTCCATCTTCCGTCAGGGCGCCGCTCCCGTCGGCGTCGCGCTCGGTTTCGTCGGAGCTCGTCCCGCTCGCGACCGACCTGGTCCCGCTCGCGCCCGACCTGTTCCCGCTCGCGACCGACCTCGTCCCACTTTCGGCGCGACGAGGTCCCACATGTGGCTGTCTGAGGCGCCCCCAACCAGCCACAAGTGGGACATGGCCCACCTCGTCCCAGTTTCGGCGGGACGAGGTCCCACATGTGGCTGTCTGAGGCGCCCCCAACCAGCCACAAGTGGGACATGGCCCACCTCGTCCCACTTTCGGCGGGGCGATGTCCCACATGTGGCTGTCTGAGGCGCCCCCAACCAGCCACAAGTGGGACATGGCCCACCTGGTCCTAGTTTCGGCGGGACGAGGTCCCACATGTGGCTGTCTGAAGCGCCCCCAACCAGCCATAACGGGGACACGCATCCTCCGAGGGGTGTGGATGCCATTCCCAGGCGCGGGCTGTAACGTGGGGCGGTCGGCTCTGGACACCGTGCGTGATGCGCGGATGGGTTTGTAGTCCAAGGGGCCGATGGACAGGACGCGATCGCGGCCTCGACCATCACTAGTGAATTGGCCCCCGGCCGACGAGAGTCCGGGTTTCGCACCGCCATGAGCGGCGCCGCTGTTTCGCGCGAACAGAACCCAGGAAGTTTCCTCATGCCCAAGAACAAGAAGCCCGCCGGCGGTCGTCCCGCCAAGAACTTCGAGCCGCGCTACGCCGCTCAGACCTCGTTCCAGGACCGCAAGCGTCGTCCGGGTGCGGACGGCCCGGCCAAGCCCGGCAGCAAGAGCCCCAGCCACCGCGGCTACCGCCCCGAGGCGGAGTCGGCCGGTGACAAGGGTCGCTGGAACGCCGCCGATCGCGCCGGCCGCAGCGAGGCCCGCAACATCCGCACCTCGGCGCGCGACGACCGCCCTGCCCGTTCGTTCGAGGACCGTCCCGCCCGGTCGTTCGATCGCGCCGACCGTCCCGCGCGGTCGTTCGACCGCGCCGACCGTCCCGCTCGTTCGTTCGATCGTGACGAGCGTCCTCGTCGTGACGCCGGTGAGCGTCCGGCGCGTTCGTTCGACCGCAGCGACCGCCCGGCGCGTTCGTTCGACCGCGCGGACCGCCCGGCGCGTTCGTTCGACCGCACGGACCGTCCGGCTCGTTCCTTCGACCGCACGGACCGTCCGGCGCGTTCTTTCGACCGCACCGACCGCCCTGCTCGGTCGTTCGATCGTGACGAGCGGCCTCGTCGTGACGCCGGTGAGCGTCCGGCTCGTTCCTTCGACCGCACGGACCGTCCGGCGCGTTCTTTCGATCGCACGGACCGCCCTGCTCGGTCGTTCGATCGTGACGAGCGGCCTCGTCGTGACGCCGGTGAGCGTCCGGCTCGTTCGTTCGACCGCAGCGACCGCCCCGCTCGTTCCTTCGACCGCGCCGATCGCCCCGCTCGGTCGTTCGATCGCGCCGATCGCCCCGCGCGTTCGTTCGACGAGCGTCCCGCCCGTTCCTTCGAGCGTCGGGACGACCGTCCGGCCCGCAGCGACGACCGTCCGGCTCGTTCGTTCGATCGCAGCGACCGCCCCGCTCGTTCCTTCGACCGGACCGACCGTCCCGCTCGGTCGTTCGATCGTGACGAGCGTCCTCGTCGTGATGCCGGTGAGCGTCCGGCGCGGTCGTTCGACCGGACCGACCGCCCCGCGCGTTCGTTCGACGACCGCCCGCGTCGCACCGACGGCCCGAGCCGCAGCGACTGGAACAACACTTCGAAGCGCTCCGCCGAGCACGAGCAGCGCGTCGATGTCGTGCACGAGCGCCTGCAGGCGCAGGCTGTGGACGCCGCGACCGAGACCGGTGCCGGTTTCGCCGAGCTCGGCCTCGGCGACAACCTGGTGCGCGCTCTCGCGAGCCTCGGTGCGGCGAGCCCCTTCCCCATCCAGGCAGCGACCGTGAAGCCCATCCTCGACGGACGCGACGTCCTCGCCCGCGGGCGCACCGGCTCGGGCAAGACGATCGCCTTCGGCGCCCCGCTCGTCGAGCGGATCCTCCGTGCCCAGGCCGGTCAGCGCCGCGAGTTCGGACGTGCGCCCAAGGCGCTGATCCTCGCGCCGACCCGTGAACTCGCGCTGCAGATCGACGGCACCGTCCAGGTGCTCGCGCGCAGCGTCGGTCTCTTCACCACGCAGATCTACGGTGGCGTGCCGCAGGCGCGTCAGGTCGGTGCGCTGAAGAAGGGCGTCGACATCGTCATCGGCACCCCCGGTCGCATCGAGGACCTCCTCAACCAGGGCAAGCTCGACCTCTCACAGGTGCAGGTGACCGTGCTCGACGAGGGCGATCACATGTGCGAGCTCGGCTTCCTCGAGCCCGTGCAGCGCATCCTGCGCGCGACCGCCGACGGCAGTCAGAAGCTGCTGTTCTCGGCCACGCTCGACCGTGAGGTCGCGGCCCTCGTCGACGAGTTCCTCGTGGAACCCGCCGTCTACGAGGTCGCCGGCGAAGACCAGGACTCCGGCACGATCGAGCACCGCGTGCTCGTGATCGACCACCGCGACAAGGCCGAGATCCTCGGTTCGCTCGTCGACCGCGCGGGCAAGACTCTCGTCTTCGCTCGTACCCGCGCGTACGCCGAGATGCTCGCGGAGCAGTTCGACGATGCCGGTGTCGCCGCGGTCGCCCTGCACGGCGACCTCAACCAGCAGAAGCGCACCCGCAATCTCGAGAAGCTGACCTCGGGCCGCGTCAACGTGCTCGTCGCCACCGACGTCGCCGCCCGCGGCATCCACGTCGACGACATCGACCTGGTCATCCAGGCCGACGCCCCCGACGAGTACAAGACGTACCTGCACCGCTCGGGCCGCACCGGCCGCGCGGGCCGCACCGGCACCGTGGTGACCCTCATCACCCGCCAGCGTCAGCGTCGCATGACCGAACTGCTCGACCGGGCCGAGATCCAGGCGCCGTTCGAGCCGGCGCAGCTCGGCGACGACCTGATCGAGGAGATCTCGGGTCGCCAGTTGGCGAACGTCACCGCGTAAACGCCTGCATCGGAACGCCCGTCGCGCGTGCGGCGGGGGTTTCGTGCGTCCGGGACCGGGTAGTCGCGGCTGCTCAGAACAGCGTGGGCTCACTCGCCGGCGCGACCCGCGGCCGGGCGGATGCCGGTATTCCCGTGCGGCGGATCGGTCCCAGGCCGCTGCTTTCGGGCGCACGGGCGGCGAGTCCCGGCTGTGGACGACCGCGCGGGTGCTCGTCTTCGTCCCAGCCGTCGAGTCGATGCATTCGCAGTAGAGGGCGCATGCGTTTGCCGAGCCAGGTGCGGTACGCCTTCGGCGCGGCCGTGGACACGCCGGGGTACAGCCCGCGGTAGGAGGAGACGAGGTGGGGGTGCTCGCGTTCCAGCCACTGCAGGAACCACTGCTTCGCTCCCGGGCGCAGGTGCAGGGCTCCGTAGACCACACGGGCAGCGCCCGCGGCGCGGATCCGAGCGAGGGCCTCGTCGAGCACGGCGATGGAGTCGGTGAGGTGCGGCAGGATCGGCATGAGGAAGACCGTCACGCGGAAGCCCGCGGCCGTCGCCGCACGCACGGTGTCGAGGCGTGCGTCCGCGCTGGGCGTACCCGGCTCGATCGATTTCTGCAGGGCGTCGTCGAAGACGGCGATCGACATCGCAAGGGTGACCTTGACCTCGCGCGCGGCTTCGGTGAGCAGCGGCAGGTCGCGTCGCAGCAGGGTGCCCTTCGTGAGGATCGAGAACGGCGTGCCGTTCTCGGTGAGCGCCCCCACGATGTCGGGCATGAGCCGGTACCGCCCCTCGGCGCGCTGGTAGGGGTCGGTGTTCGTGCCGAGCATGACGGGTTCGCGCGCCCACGACCCGCGACGGAGTTCGGTGCGCAGCACGTCGGCGACATTGATCTTCACCACGATCTGCGAATCGAAATCCGCGCCGTAGTCGAGGTCGAGATATTCGTGCGTCTTACGAGCGAAACAGTACGTGCATTGATGACCGCAGCCCCGGTAGGGATTGACGGTCCAGTCGAACGGCATCGCCGATGCACCCGGAACCCGATTGAGGGCGCTCTTGGCCATCACCTCGTGAAAGGTCATTCCGGCGAACTCGGGCGTGGTCACCGACCGCACCAGACCGTCCATGCGCTCCATGCCGGGGAGTGCGGCCGTGTCGTCGACGCCCAATTGCTGCCCTTGCCACCTCATCTCGATAGTCGAACACATGTTCGAACACGACGCAAGTGGACAGTGCGATCACTCGCACATCCCGGGCGTGCTGCGACGGCCCGTCGACCCTCACAGGATCCCGCGGGACAATGGATGGAATGACGTCCCCCGACCCCGAGCTCTCCCCCCGCCGCGCCGCGCGCGCGGAGGCCGAGCGACTCGCGACGGCGGCACTGGCGACCATGCCCCCGGTCGAGCCGGTGACGCGCCGTCGGCTCCGCACGGAGGGCGAAACCCCTTCCCCGCGTGGGCAGGGTGGCATCCGCGCCCTTCTCTCCTCTCGAGGCGGCACCGTCGCCACGCGCCGTCGGCGCGCGGGCGTCCTGGCGGTCGCGCTGACGATCGTGGCGTCGGGAGCCGTCGCAATCGGCGCCGCGGCCTCCGCGGGTGGGGGCGAGGGAGAAGCGCAGACCGCGACCGTCGATACGGTGGCCGCTGTTCCCGGCCCGCCCGCCGTCCCCGCGGAGGGTCTCCCCGTCCCGCAGCTCGCCGCCGTCCCCGCGACCGCCACCCCGTGCGACGACCCCGACTTCACCGCAGCCCTCGCCGCGGGAGACGACTCCGCCGCCATCTCCGCCGTCGGCGGGGGGAGCGCCTTCCGCGAGGCCGTGGCATCCGGAATCGCTCCGTGCGTCTCGCTGTCGGACCCGAACCGCGAGTGGGTCGTCGTCAACAAGCAGCGCCCCCTCGATCCCCTCGACTACCGCGCCGGTGACCTCGTCATGCCGCAGAACGTGAGAGCGCTCGAGGAGTCGGCTCTGCGCTCGGCTCCCGCGAGCGCCCTGACCGAGTTGGTGCGTGCGGCGTCGGAGGCCGGGGCGGGCGAGATCGGATACCTCAGCGCGTTCCGCTCCTACTCGACGCAGCAGTCGACCTACGCGGGCCGCGTCGACGTGGGCGGTGTCGAGGAGGCCGACCGTGAGAGCGCCCGTGCGGGCTACAGCGAGCATCAGACGGGACTGGCCGTCGACATCGTCCCGTGCGACGGCTCCTGCGGGACCCTCGACGACATCGCCTCGTCATCGCAGGGGGCGTGGGTGCGGGATCACGCGTGGGAGTACGGATTCATCACGCGCTACGCAGAGGGACGCGAGAGCGTCAGCGGCTACCTGCCCGAGGCCTGGCATCAGCGCTACATCGGTCGCGAGCTCGCCCGCGCGTACCACGAGGGCGGGTACACCACGCTCGAGGAGTTCTTCGGTCTGCCGGCGGCGCCGACGTACTGAGCGAAGGGATGCCGGGACCACGACGCTGAGATGGATGAGCCCCGCGAAGCCGCCGACGCACGGCGTGTGCCGACCCCTTCGACGGGCTCTCGGACCTGCGTGGAGCATCGGGTGGTGCGGGCTCCCGGTCCCTTCGACGGGCTCGGGGACCTGGGGGGCGGGGCGAGGAGACCGAGCTCGTCGACGCCTCCGGAAGAGCGGGCTCGTCGGGGTCAGTTGACGACGCCGGCGCTGCAGGTCTGCTGTGCCGCGCTCGACCCGCTGATCGACGGCGGCAGAGCGACCGCGCCGGTCGTGGGGTCGACGGTGCCCGGCTCGACCTCCTCGGCGGTCGGGGTCTCGCCCGGCGACTCCTCGGGTGCCGGTGTCGGGTCGGCGACCACGGTACCGCCGTTGACGGCGACGTCTCCGGTGACCTCGATCGCCTGATTCGCCGCGAGGGCGTCCCAGAGCACCTGGGCCGCATCCCAATTGGGGGCGACGCGGTCGGCATCCGAGCTGGCCGTGACCGTGGGGTACTGCACGAAGACGATGTCCTCGAACGGCACGTCCTTGACCGCCTGGGCGACCTGCACGAGCGTAAGCGGATTGGTGAGACTCTGCGTCGGCGTGACGTTGCGCAGTCCCGTGGATGCCAGTCGGAACAGCGTCGCGGGGTTGGACAGCACCTCCTCGCTGACGAGCTTCCGGGCGAGCCGCGACATGTACTGCTGCTGATTGCTGACGCGGGCGAGATCGCTGCCACCCACGCCGTAGCGGGTGCGGAGGAATTGCAGGGCCTCGACGCCCTGGATGGTGCGGGGGCCGGCCTCCCAGTCGATGCCCGTGTTCTCGTCGCGCATGTCACTGGCGAGGCAGATCTCGACGCCGCCGATGGCGTTGGTGATCTCGATGACCCCTCCGAAGGTGACCATCGCACCGAACTGGATCTGCTGGCCGCTCATGTCGGAGATCGCCGTGATGACGCACGACAGCCCGCCGTAGGTGTAGAGCTCGTTGATCTGCAGATACCCGCCGTCGAAGCGGCCGCCGTCCGAGGTGTCGCACGCGGGTGCTTCGAACACCAGGTCGCGGGGGAACGACACCACCGTGACCTTTCGCGGGGCGTCCGAGATGTGCACGAGGATATTGACGTCGTTGAGGCGCCCCTCGGAGTCCGGCCCTTCGCAGCGCTCGCCGAAGAGGGCGATGAGGTTCTCCTCGCACGCGTCGATGCCGACGACCATCATGTTGACGCCGCCCTCGAGCCGGCCGAGGTCGGGCGGCACCGGCGGCTGGTTCTCGACGGCGACCGCCTCGTCGACGAACCCCGACGCGAGGTCGTAGGCGGTGTACGAGGCGACGCCGATCGCCGACACGACGGCGACCACCGCCGCTACGGCGATGAGGGTGGCGAGTTGGCCGAGCGGATGCGGGGATCGCAGGCGGGCGTGCTGTGCGACGGTGCGACGGCGCCGGGGCATGGCAACTCCTCCTCGGGTTTCGTCGCAGTCTAGGGGCGGCGGGCGTCGAGCACTGGGCTGCGATCTCGGCGAGGCGGTGATGCCCTGTGCGACCAACCGGACGTTTCGTGCTTGTGACGTTTTCGGACCCCGTCCAAACTGACCGTTGGTGATCAATCTCCTCTGGGTTATGTTTGTGCAACGCGCGCCACCGATGTCGCGCACATCGCTCATTCATCCCCCCGTTTGGAGCGCACTATGGGTCGAACCCTGCGTTCGGTCGCGGCCATCACCCTGGCCGGACTGTTCACCGCCACCGGAGCCACCGCCGTTCAGGCTGCCGACGTGGGCGAGGGGGTGACACCACCCACCCCCATCGAGTCGACCACCGGCCGCTACATCGTCGTGCTCGACGAAGCACCCGTCGCCACGTACGACGGCGGAGAAGCCGGCCTCGAAGCCACCAAGTCCGAGGACGCGAAGCTCGACCCGGACTCCCCGGCGGCGCGCGAGTACTCGGCCTTCCTCGAGCAGCGCCAGCAGGACGTCGCCGATGAGGTCGGAGTCCGCCCCGACACCACGTACACGGTCGCCGTCAACGGATTCAGCGCCACGATGGATCCGAATCAGGCGGCGAAGCTCGCCGCCACCGAGGGCGTGCAGAAGGTCGTCCCCGACGAGATCCGCCACCCTGACGCCGTCCCCTCGACCGAGTTCCTCGGGCTCGAGGGCGACAACGGCGTCTGGCAGCGCGTCGGCGGTGTCGACGCCGCCGGTGAGGGCACGGTCGTCGGCGTGATCGACACCGGCATCGCGCCGGAGAACCCCTCGTTCGCGGGCGAGCCGCTCGGAACCACCCCGGGAGACGAGCCCTACCTCGACGGCAACGACGTCGTGTTCCGCAAGGGCGACGGCTCCGACTTCCGCTCTCCCCGCGTCACCGAGGGCAACGGCTGGTCGCTGTCGGACTACTCCACGAAGCTCGTCGGCGCGCGGTACTTCGACCAGGGTGCGGCCGGTACGGGTTTCACGTTCGAGGCCGACTACCGCTCGCCCCGCGACGGCGACACCCACGGTTCGCACACGGCCAGCACCGCGGCCGGCAACACGGGCGTGGACGCCGACGTCGAGGGCGTCGACTTCGGTGCGATCTCCGGCGTCGCCCCCGCGGCCAAGGTCGCCGCATACAAGGCGTGCTGGGCCGGCCCCGACCCGCTCGTGACGACGGATGACGTCTGCGCCCTGAGCGACCTGCTCGGCGCGATCAACGCCGCCGTCCAAGACAACGTGGACGTCATCAACTACTCCATCGGCGGGGGAGCGGCAACCTCCACATTCGCCCTCGAGGACCAGGCGTTCTTCAACGCCGCAGCGGCCGGCGTCTTCGTCGCCGTCTCGGCGGGCAACTCCGGCCCCGACGCCTCCACGGCAGACCACGCGTCGCCCTGGTACACCACCGTCGCCGCCTCCACGATCCCGACCTACGAGGGCACGGTGACCCTGGGGAACGGCTTCGAAGCCGCCGGCGCCTCGATCTCGGTGCCCGCCGGGCAGACCGTCTCGGCTCCCGTGGTCTACGCCGGTGACATCGCGGCATCCGGAACCGATCCGGCCAACGCGGCCCTGTGCCTGCTCGGATCGCTCGACCCCGCGCAGGCCGCGGGCAAGATCGTCGTGTGCGACCGCGGGCAGAACGCCCGCGTCGAGAAGTCGCAGGCCGTCAAGGACGCCGGGGGCGTGGGCATGATCCTCGTCAACGTCACCCCCGCCTCGGTCGACAACGACTTCCACGCGGTGCCGACCGTGCACCTCGACGCGCGGTACCGTGACGCTCTGCTGGCCTACGTGCGGGAGACCCCGGATGCCACGGCCACCCTGGTCGGCGAGAACATCACCGACGAGGTGACCCCGACCCCGCAGGTCGCGGGCTTCTCGAGCCGCGGCCCGATGCTGGCCGACGGCAGCGACATCCTCAAGCCCGACATCTCGGCGCCCGGCGTCGCGATCCTCGCCGCGGCCGCCAACGCCCCCGGCGCGGACCCGGCGTTCGAGTTCCTCTCGGGCACGTCGATGTCGTCTCCGCACGTGGCGGGTCTCGCGGCGCTCTACCTCGGCGAACGACCGCAGGCGACCCCGGCCGAGGTCAAGTCGGCCATGATGACCACCGCCTACGACACCGTGGACGCCGAGGGCGCTGCCGTGGAGGATCCGTTCGCCCAGGGCGCCGGACACGTCGACCCCACGAAGTACTTCGACCCGGGTCTGCTGTACCTCAACGGTTCCGCCGACTGGGCGGCGTTCCTCCAGGGCAAGGGCCTGTACGACTTCGGTGTCGCGCCGATCGACGGCAGCGACCTCAACCTCGCGTCGATCTCGATCGGTTCGCTGGCCAAGCCGCAGACGGTGACGCGCACGGTCACCTCGACTCAGGCCGGTTCGTTCTCGGCATCCGTCGAGGTCCCCGGAGTGGATGCCGTGGTCGAGCCGTCGACGCTCGAGTTCGCCGCGGCGGGTGAGGAGAAGACGTTCACGGTGACGTTCACCCGCACGACGGCAGCCGCCGAGCAGTGGGCGACCGGCTTCCTCACCTGGACGAGCGGCGACACGCAGGTGCGCTCGCCGATCGCGATCCGTCCCACGACCGCCGAGGCTCCCGCCGAGGTCACGGGCACGGGCCTGTCGGGCTCGGTGAACGTCGGCATCCTGCCCGGGATCGACGGCGAACTGCCGCTGAACCTGGCGGGTCTGAGCGCTCTGACGCTGCTGACCGACCCGGACAACCGCGTCGAGGGGCACTCCGGTGACCAGGACTCCGGCGACGCCGAGGGATATGTCCGCTGGGTCGTGGAGGTGCCCGAGGGCACGACGCTCTCGCGCTTCGACCTCGACTCGTCCGACGACACCGGCAGCGACCTCGACCTGTACGTGTCGCGCGTCGTCAGCCCCGACGACCTGCGGTACTACGAGCGGTACACCTCGGCGACGGGCTCGGCGGACGAGCAGGTGTCGCTGTCGAACCCCACCCCGGGGACCTACCTCGTCGAGGCGAACGTGTACTCGTTCACCGCGCCGTTCACGTGGGACATGACCTACGCCAACGTCGCCCCCGGCGGCGAGGGCCAGCTCACGGCGACGCCGAACCCGCTCACCGTGCAGCAGGGCGTCGAGACGTCGTACGACCTGTCGTGGCAGGGCCTGGCTCCCCAGACCCGCTACCTCGGCGTGGTGACCTACGGCGAGTCCGAGGTGCAGACCGTGCTCACGGTGGACTCGGGTGAGGCGGCGCCGGTCGTCGTCGAGGCCCCCACCGTGTCGGGCACCGTCGCGATCAACCGCACCCTGCGCGCGACCCCCGGCACCTGGAACCCCGCCGATGTGACCACGACGTACCAGTGGCTGCGTGACGGCGAACCGATCCAGGGCGCGACGTCGCAGACGTACCGCGTGCAGCGCGCCGACCTCGGTCGCGTGCTCAGCGTCCGGGTGACCGCGACGTCGCCGACCACCGGGCTCTCGGGCACGGCCGACAGCGCGGGTGTGGCATCCGTCGTCACCTCCCGCACAGAGGTGACGGTCAGCCCGTGGGTGGGGCGCACCACCGACACGTACAAGGTCAACGTGAAGATCCGGCCCGCCGGTGGTCCCGCGGCGACCGGCGACGTCGTCGTGACGGTCGCGGGCAAGGACTACCCGGCCACCCTGCAGAACGGTGCCGCGACGGTCACCCTCGACCCGCAGACGCGCGGCGCCAAGGTGGTCAAGGTCGCCTACGGCGGTAGCACCACCGTCCAGCCGTCGAGCGCGAGCAGCGCGTTCATCGTGCTGCGGTAATCACCGCTCGCTCACTGCGGCGTCCGGGCTTCGGCTCGGGCGCCGCAGTGTCGTTCGGGCCTCCCCTCGCGGCCACGTGCCGAACTCCGGAGGTCCGCAACGCCGTCGGCTGCGAGGCTGCGTGTTCCGCGGGTCGGTGGGTGCGGGGCCGGCGGATCTCCGGACTTACGCGCGGGCGATCACTGCCCTCGCGCCGCGGAGACTAGGCCCGCCGCCGCCGCGGCGTCAGCCGCACCGCCGGCAGCGGCGGCGCCGGGATGCGCTCCGGGCCGTGGTCGACGACCGTCCCGAAACGCTCGCTCTGCGCCTCCCACGCCTCTCGGGCCTCGACGATCTCGTCGTGCGATCGGCCGACGAAGTTCCACCACATCACGATGTCGGCCTCGAACGGCTCGCCGCCCAGCAGGAACACGCGGGCGCCCTCGTCGCTGCGGAGTTCGAGGTGGTCTCGGCCCTTGCCGAGGTAGATCAGACGGGTGTGATCGACGGATGCCGTGGTCCCCGCGCCGACCCCGGGAGAAGAGCGTCGCGCGGCGTCGGCGTCGGTGGCATCCATTCCGGTGATCGCCTCGGCGGTGCCGGTCATGCCGTAGACGGCGTACTCCCAGTCCGCGCGGAGCGGGACGCGCACGTCGACTCCGGCGGGCAGGCGCACTTCCGCGCCGACGATGGGGGTGTGGACGGTCGCGGGCGACTCCACCGGGCCCAGTGCCCCCATGACGACCACGGCATCCGCCCCGTCTCCGAGGTCGAGCACCGGGAGGTCTTCGTGCCGTTCGAAGGCGGGACCACCGTGGCGGCGGGACTCCGGCAGCGCCACCCAGAGTTGCAGGGCGTCGAGCGGGATCGGCTGGGCGCCCACCGAGTACTCCGAGTGGGCGATTCCCGCTCCGCTCGTCATGAGGTTGAGGGCGCCGGGTCGCACTACGACGTCACTGCCCACGGCATCCCGATGCCGCACCTCGCCGACGATCGGCCAGGTGACCGTCTGCAGACCGATGTGCGGGTGCGGCTCGACGCGCATGAGGGTGTCCTGCGGACCGAAACGGTCGAGGAAGCACCACGCGCCCACCATCGGCAGCGCGCGGTGGGGGAGGGTGCGGTGCACCTCCATGCCGCGCACGCCGCCGAGCGGCACCTCGCGCGCGTCGATCACCAGCGCCCGCGGTCCGTCGCAGTCGACCGGACCCTCGGATGCCGGGGGCGCGACGTCCAGCCGGGTCACGACGGTTCGCTGGGTCCGGCGGAGTCCGCGGCGTCCTCTTCGTTCGGCCACTCGACCACGAGGCCGGGCACGTCGTGCTCGCGCAGGTAGTGCGCGACGAAGGGGCAGGAGGGGATGACGCTGCCGCCGCGGCGCGCGAGATCGCTCAATGCTTCGCTCGCCAGCGCCGATCCGAGGCCGCGACCCTTGAAGGCCGGGTCGATCTCGGTGTGGGGCAGGTTCACGCGGTCCTCGCCCGCGGGGCGGAACTGGAGGAATCCACCGAGCTCGTCGCCCACGTGGATCTCGTAGCGGCGCGCTTCGTCGTTGCGGGTCACGGTCAGTTCATCGGCCATCGGCGTCTCCTGTCGTCGGTGTCCCGTGCAACGTACGTCAAGTGGCCGATGTTCCGCACCCCCTCGACACGGCGGCATCCGTCCCCCCTTTCCGCGCTCAAGAGTCGGGGGCGGCTGGGGCTGCGGGGAGGTGGCTGAGTCTGTCGAAGCCACCGGGCGTCGTGCGGGTTCCGGTCCCTTCGACAGGCTCAGGGACCTGGGGGTGGACTTCGGGACGTGGGGGTGGACTTCGGGACTCGGGGGTGGACTTCGGGACTCGGGGGTGGACTTCGGGACTCGGGGGTGGACTTCGGGACTCGGGGGCGGGCTCAGGGACCTGGGGCGCACGACCCTGCGACCGCCGCGCACGCCGTTCGTCGCACCGTTCGCGCCGCTCACCGCACGCGCACCGGATGCCGCTGGCCCGGCGTGGCGGTATCCGCTTAGCCTCGGCGGGTCCGCAGTGCCGCGAGCAGGAGAACCCATGAGCGCTTCCGTCGACGACGACATCGTCACCGATCCGAACCTTCCCCCCGTCGCTGTGGAGCCCGAGAAGCTCCGCAGCAGGTGGACCCCCGCCAAGATCGCCCTGTGGATCGGGATCGCCCTGTTGGGCGGTCTCGGCTGGACGATGCTCGCGGTCGTGCGCGGCGAGACGGTGAACGCGATCTGGTTCGTGTTCGCCGCCGTCTGCACCTACCTCATCGGCTACCGGTTCTACTCGAAGGTCATCGAGCGCTACATCACGCGTCCCGACGACCGCCGGGCCACGCCCGCCGAACGCAAGCAGGACGGCAAGGACTACGTCCCCACCGACCGGCGCGTGCTGTACGGCCACCACTTCGCCGCCATCGCCGGCGCAGGTCCCCTGGTCGGCCCCGTGCTGGCGGCGCAGATGGGCTATCTCCCGGGCACGATCTGGATCATCGTCGGCGTCATCCTCGCCGGCGCTGTGCAGGACTACCTCGTGCTGTTCTTCTCGATGCGCCGCGGCGGCCGCACGATCGGCCAGATGGCGCGCGACGAGCTCGGCAAGATCGGCGGAACCGCGGCGATCCTCGCGAGCCTGCTCATCATGCTGATCATCGTCGCGATCCTCGCGCTCGTCGTCGTCAACGCCCTGGGCGAGAGCCCGTGGGGCGTGTTCAGCGTCTCGATGACGATCCCGATCGCCCTGTTCATGGGGTTGTACCTGCGTTTCATCCGGCCGGGCCGCATCACCGAGATCTCGATCATCGGCTTCGTGCTGCTGATCGCGGCGATCGTCGCCGGCGGCTGGGTCGCCTCGACCGAGTGGGGCTACGCGGCCTTCCACCTCGACCGCACCGTCATCGCCTGGGGCATCATCATCTACGGCTTCGTCGCCGCGGTGCTGCCGGTCTGGCTGCTCCTCGCCCCCCGTGACTACCTCTCGACCTTCATGAAGGTCGGTGTCATCGTCATGCTCGCCGGAGCGATCGTGCTGGTGCGCCCCGAGATCTCGGTCCCCGCCTTCAGCGAGTTCGCCGGCGGTCAGACCGGTCCGGTGTTCAGCGGGCCGATCTTCCCCTTCCTCTTCGTCACCATCGCGTGCGGAGCGCTGAGCGGATTCCATGCCCTCATCGCCTCGGGCACCACCCCGAAGCTGCTCGAGAAGGAGCGCCAGACGCGCTTCATCGGATACGGCGGCATGCTCATGGAGTCGTTCGTGGCGATCATGGCGCTGGTCGCCGCGTTGTCGATCGATCGGGGCATCTACTTCGCGATGAACTCGTCGCCTGCTGCCACCCTCGGCACCGTCGAAGGTGCGGTGGCGTTCGTCAACGGCCTCGGACTCGCGGGCGTCAACCTCACGCCCGACATGCTGACCTCCACCGCTGCGGCGGTCGGCGAGGAATCGATCGTCTCGCGCACCGGCGGTGCGCCGACCCTGGCGCTCGGTCTCGCCCACATCATGCAGCAGGCCCTCGGCGGCCAGGCGATGATGGCGTTCTGGTACCACTTCGCCATCATGTTCGAGGCCCTCTTCATCCTCACGGCGGTGGATGCCGGAACCCGCGTGGCCCGCTTCATGCTCCAGGACTCGATCGGCACCGTGATCCCCAAATTCAAGGATCTCTCGTGGCGACCCGGTGCCTGGATCTGCACCGCGGTGATGGTGGCCGGGTGGGGCGCGATCCTCATCCTGGGTGTCACCGACCCGTTGGGCGGCATCAACACCTTCTTCCCGCTGTTCGGCATCGCCAACCAGCTGCTCGCCGCGATCGCGCTGGCCGTGGTCCTGGCCATCGTCGCCAAGCGGGGACGCTCGTACTTCCGGTGGCTGTGGATCGTCGCGCTGCCCCTCGCCTTCGCCGCTGTCGTGACCATCACGGCATCCATGTACAAGATCTTCTCGCCGGTTCCGGCGGTGGGGTACTGGGCCAACCACTTCGCGTTCCGCAACGCCCTCGCCGAGGGCAAGACCGAATTCGGCACGGCCAAGAGCGTCGCCGCGATGGAGGCGGTGGTGCGCAACACCCTCGTGCAGGGCGTGCTGTCGATCGTCTTCGTCACCCTCGCGATCATCGTCATCCTCATGGCCGTGATCGTCACCGTCCGGGCGATCCGCAACGGCGGCGGAGAGAACCTCGAGGACGCACCTGCGCCCTCGCGTCGATTCGCTCCCGCCGGCTTCCTCGCCACCAAGGAGGAGCGCGCGATCGAGAAGGAGTGGGAGGCCCTGCCCGCCGACCACCCCGACCGCCCGTCCGTCTCCTCGCACCATTGAGCGCGCGGACCATGACCGACACGGATGCCACGGCCCCCGGCCCCCTGCAGCACCTCGGCGCACGGGTGGTGCGGGTGGGTCGTGGCATCCGTTGGTATGTCACGACCCTCATGGGCGATCGGGCCTACGACGTCTACGTGACGCACCTGCGCGCCCAGCATCCCGACGCGACACCGCTCACGGAGCGGCAGTTCTGGCGGCAGCGCACCGCCGAGCAGGACCGCAATCCGGGCGCGCGCTGCTGCTGAGTAGGCTTCGACGATGTTCGATGCCCCGCTGTTCGCCGGTGCCGCGGGCGTCGTGGTCGGCGTCGCGATCACGCTCGTGCTCGTGTTCGCCCGCCGCTTCGCGCTCGCCCCGCGCGACCTCGGCAGCGACGCGGAGCGGGCCACGCACCGGACCCTGCACGTGGCCGCGGCCGCGGCGGCAGCCCTGCGCGGAGGACGCGACGAGCCGGATGCCGCGCGCGCCGCGAAGCACCTGCGCGTGCTGCTGGCCGCGGACGCCGTGGCGATCGTCGAGTCGGGGGTCGACCGGGTCGCCGTCGACGGCCCCGCGTCGCTCGCCGGTCCCGCGCGACGGGTCGCCGCGCGCGTGTACGAGTCGGGGCGGCGGCAGGTGTTCACCGAGGCCGGCGAGGCCGCCGTCGGGGCGCCGATCGTCGTCGACGGCCGGGTGTGGGGAGCCGTCGTCGCCTTCGCGGGCGACGTGCGCGCCCCGCTCGTGCGCGCCACGGGCGACGTCGCCGACTGGTGCGCCGCCCAGATCGAGCTCGCCGGACTCGATGCCTCGCGCGCCGCGCTCGCCGAAGCCGAGCTCCGGGCGCTGCGGGCGCAGATCAGCCCGCACTTCATCTACAACGCCCTGACCGCGATCGCCTCGTTCATCTCGACCGACCCGCCCCGGGCGCGCGACCTCGTGCTCGAGTTCGCCGACTTCACGCGGTACTCGTTCCGCCGGCAGGGGGAGTTCACGACGCTGTCGGAAGAGCTGCGCAGCATCCACTCGTATCTCGAGCTGGAGCGTGCACGTTTCGGCGATCGCCTGACCGTGCGCCTGCGCATCGCGCCCGAGACCCTCGCCACCGTCATCCCGTTCCTGTCGGTGCAGCCGCTCGTCGAGAACGCCGTCCGCCACGGGCTGGAGCGCCGCGAAAGCGGCGGTGTGCTCACCGTGACCTCGATCGACGACGGCACGCACACCGAGGTGATCGTCGACGACGACGGGGTGGGGATGGACCCCGACGAACTCGCGACCCTGCTCGACCTGGATGCGCCGTCGTCGCACGTGGGCCTGCGCAACGTCGATGCACGACTCCGGCAGTTGTACGGGCCGGGAGGCGGTCTCGTCGTCGAGACCAACGTCGGCTCGGGCACCTCGGTGCACCTGCGCGTGCCCAAGTCCCAGCCCCAGCACGAGACGGTCCGCCCATGAGCGTCGAGGTGCTCGTCGCCGACGACGAGGCTCCCGCGCGTCACGAACTCGCCGCGCTGCTCGCGGCCGACCCCCGGGTGTCGGTCGTGCACACCGCGAGCGGCGGCGCCGAGGCGCTGCGGGTGCTGGAGCGGGGCGAGATCGCGGTGGCGTTCCTCGACATCCACATGCCCGGGATCACGGGGTTCGACCTCGCCCGGGCCCTTGAGGGCTTCCGCACGCGTCCGCCGGTCGTGTTCGTGACCGCCGACGACTCCGGCGCCGTACGGGCGTTCGATCTGGAGGCCGTCGACTACGTGCTCAAGCCCGTGCGAGCCGAACGCCTGTATCGTGCGCTCGGTCGGGCGCTCGCCGTCGAGACGGGTGTCGACGCGGTCGACGACGAGACGATCCCGGTCACGGTCGGCGCGTCGACGCGTCTCGTTCGCCGCGCGGACGTGCGCTGGGTGCAGGCGAACGGCGATTACTCGCGGCTGTACACCGCGGCATCCGATCACCTCGTGCGTGTTCCGCTGTCGGACCTGACCGAGCGATGGGCGGGCGCCGGGTTCGTGCGCGTGCACCGTTCGTACCTCGTCCACCGCGACGCCGTCACCGAGGTGCGCCTGGCAGGATCGGCGCCCACCGTCGTCCTCGCCGAGATCGAGCTGCCGGTCAGCCGACGCCTCGTGCCGGCCGTGCGGGACGCGCTCCTGCGCTGACCCCGGGGCGGTGACCCGCGGGAACGCCGCGCGTCATCGGCGGTGGTGCCGCACCGTCGACGCGGAGGATCCCGGATGCGACCATGGGATGCCATGACCGACGATCCGCGTCCCCTCCCGCGCGTGCGGGTCACGGCATCCACCGCGGGTCGGGTGTCGCGGCCGGTCACGCGTGGCTTCGCTCTGCCCGGCCGGATGGCCGACGAGGCGGACGAGGTCTTCTCGCGCGGGCTGGTGCGCGCGCAGCTGCGTCTCGCGCTCGGCTGCGTCGCGGCGTTCGTCGTGGTCGCCGCGGCCCTGGCGGGGGTGATCACGGCGCTCCCCGCGCTGGGCGACCCGACGCTGTGGTCCGTCCCGCTGTCGTGGCTGCTGCACGCCTACGCGTTCTACCCGCTGATCCTCGTCTTCGCCCTCATCTACGCCCGGGCCGCCGCCCGTAACGAGCGCCGGTACCGGCAGCTCGCCGACCCGGAGGATGCTGCGTGAACCCGGTGCTCGACCTCGCGGCGGTGGGGCTGCTCGTCGTGGCGACCGCGGTGCTCGGGTTCGCCGGCATCCGGTCTTCTCGAACGCGCAGCGACTTCTTCGTCGCGTCGCGCAGCGTCGGGAGCGTCTGGAACGCCTCGGCGATCAGCGGCGAGTATCTGTCGGCGGGGACGTTCCTGGGGCTGGCGGGACTCGTGCTGCTATCGGGGGCGGAGGGCTTCTGGTTCCCGATCGGGTATGCGGCCGGGTACCTGCTGGTGCTGCTCTTCGTCGCCGCGCCCCTGCGCCGGAGCGGGGCCTACACGATCCCCGATTTCGTCGAGACGCGGCTGGAGTCGCGCGCCGTGCGCCGAGTGACGAGCGTGGTCGTGCTCGTGATCGGGTGGCTGTACATCGTGCCGCAGCTGCACGGGGCGTCGCTCGCCCTCGGGGTGGTCGCCGACGTGCCGCGGTGGACGGGCGGGGTGCTCGTGGCGGTGCTGGTGGCGGGGATCGTCGCCGCGGGTGGGATGCGCGCGATCACGGCGGTGCAGGCGTTCCAGTACTGGCTCAAGCTCACGGCCCTGCTCGTGCCGGCGGTGTTCCTGCTCCTGGCGCTGTCGGGAGGAGGGGCCGACATCGACCCCGCGCGGGTGTTCCCCGCCGAGAGCGGGCCGGGCGCGATCGACGTCTACGGCACCGTCTCCCTGCTGCTGGCCCTGCTGCTCGGCACCATCGGCTTGCCCCACGTGCTGGTGCGGTTCTACACGAGCCCGAACGGGGCGTCTGCCCGGCGCACCACGGTGGTCGTCATCGTCCTGATCGGCGCGTTCTACGCGGTGTCGTCGACGATGGGGCTGATCGCGCGGGTCGTCGCCCCCGACCTGGCCGTTGCCGGCGTCGCCGACACCGTGGTGCTCGCGCTTCCCTCGCGGGTCTTCCCGGGCCTGGTGGGGGAGCTGCTGACGTCGCTGCTCGTGGCCGGGGCGTTCGCCGCGTTCCTCGCGACGTCGTCGGGTCTCGTCGTCTCGCTCGCGGGGGTCGTGAGTCAGGACGTGTTCGGGGGAGGGGTGCGCTCCTTCCGCCTCTCGGCGGTGCTGTGCACCGCGGTGCCCCTCGCCGTCGCGCTCCTCACCGAGCCCGCGGGTCTCGTCGCGAGTGTCGGCCTGGTGTTCGTCTTCGCGGCGTCGACGCTCTCGCCGGTGCTGCTTCTGGGCGTGTGGTGGCCGCGACTGACCGCGCGGGGCGCGGTCGCCGGCATGGTGGTCGGTGCCGTGTCGTGCGGCGCGGCGTTGGTGGCCGGAGGGTGGCTGCGCGGCGCCGATGAATGGGCCGTGCTCGTCACGCAGCCGGCGGCGTGGACCATTCCGCTGACGACGGCGGTGATCGTCGTGGTGTCGCTGCTCGACCGCGGGGGCGCGCCCGTGCGGGTGGAGCGGTACCTCGCGCGGTTGCATACGCCGGACGCGTAAGGGCGGGGTGCGCGGGGGCGGGGGCGGGGGCGGCCGGCGCGAGCTGTTCGCTGGTGTGGCCGGCGCGAGCCGTCTGCCGGTGTGACCGGCGCGAGAAACGCTGTTCGCGGGGGTGACCCCGTGTGAGAAACGCGATCTGCCGCCAGAAACGTCTCGGCAACGCGTTTCTCGGCGTGCGTGCCGTTTCTCGGCGGGCCGGGGGCGTCAGGCCGCCGCGTCAGCCGCGCGCCCGGTGCCGCCGGACGGCGGCGCGATTCGCGCATCGCACCGAGCAGTAGCGCTGTCGGCCGTTGCGCGTGACGTCGACGACAACGTTCGCGCACGGTTCGGCGGCGCAGCGGCCGAGGCGCTGCATCCCGCGGGTGACGAGGTGCAGCGACGTGCCGACGGAGATCACAGCGGCGAGAACGCGCGGGAGGGCTTCGTCACTGTCGCGATAGTGCAGGTGCCACCCTTCGCCATCGTGATCGGTGAGGCGCGGATACGCCGTCACGGCGGCCATCTGCGCGTTGAGCAGGGCGGCGCGCTCGTCGGCATCCCTCGCATCCACGACTCTCAGCCACTCGTCGATGACACGCCTCGTCTCGACGTGATCGTCGGATGCCACGGGGAACCGCATCGTCATCCCCTGCTCGATCGTGCGCGCCTCGATGCCGGCGCGGTCGGCGGGCCAGTCGTTGGCGAGTGAGGCCGCGAGAAGGACGGCGTACTCGCCGTAAGGGTTGAGATGCACAACGGCATTACATCACGCTGAAGTCATGACCACCCCTCGAGTGCTCCCCGCTCCCACCCTCCGCCACGAACACGCATGGGTCACCGAATCGGTGCACGCGACGAGCGAGGGACGCGTCCGCTACGTCCGCTGTGCCGGGTGCGTCACGCGCCGCGTCGATCTCGATCCCTCCGGCCTGGCGCCGGCATCCGCGCTCTCGCGCGAGATCGGCGAGCTCCGACCGTCGTCCGGCGATCGCGATCACCCCTCCTCCCCAGCCAGGCCGACCGACGCGATGGATGCCACGTCGAGGTCGGTGTCGGCGGCCGGGGTTACCGTGGAGGGGTGACTCATCCCGGCGCTGCACCCGAGCCGTACGCCGACGCGCCGCCCGAGGCGTACGACATCCTCGACGATCCGTACGCGGGCGCCGACTGGGACCCCGATCAGTTCGCCCCGCCGGAGGACTTCGACGCGCCGCCGCCGCCCGTCGACCCCTCTTCGCCTTTCGCGCGCGCGGTCGCGGCGACCGGCACCGCGCGCGAGCTCCCCGCCGTGCGCGACTTCACCGGGCGCGATCCCCGCGAGGTGCTGCACGAGGTCTACGGCTACGACGTGTTCCGCGGCGACCAGGCCGACATCGTGCAGCACGTCGTCGACGGCGGCGACGCGGTCGTGCTCATGCCCACCGGTGGCGGCAAGAGCGTCACCTATCAGGTGCCCGCGCTCGTGCGGCCGGGCACCGGTCTGGTCGTGAGTCCGCTCATCGCGCTCATGCACGATCAGGTCGAGGCGCTCATCGCCAACGGCGTGCGCGCCGGCTACCTCAACTCGACGCAGTCGCCGGCCGAGCGCCAGGCCGTCGAGCAGGCCTATCTCGCGGGCGAGCTCGACCTGCTCTACGTCGCGCCCGAGCGGCTGAACGGCGCCCAGACCCTCGCCTTCCTGGCCCGTGGGCGACTCAGCGTCATCGCTATCGACGAAGCGCACTGCGTGTCGCAATGGGGTCACGACTTCCGCCCCGACTACCTCGCGCTCGGCGACCTCGCCGATCGCTTCCCCGGCGTTCCGCGCATGGCGCTCACGGCCACCGCCACTCCGGCGACCGCCCAAGAGATCGTGGAACGCCTTCGGCTGCGCGACGCGCGCGGGTTCGTCGCGAGCTTCGACCGTCCGAACATCCAGTACCGCATCGATGCGAAGGTCGACCCGCGCCGCCAGCTCGTGCAGTTCATCAAGAGCCAGCCCGAGGGCTCGGCCGGCATCGTCTACGCCCTCAGCCGCAAGAGCGTCGAACAGATGGCGGCGTACCTGTGCACCCAGGGCCTCGACGCCCTGCCCTACCACGCCGGCCTCGACGCCTCCGTGCGTGCGGCGAACCAGTCGCGCTTCCTGCGCGACGACGGCGTGATCATGGTGGCGACCATCGCGTTCGGTATGGGCATCGACAAACCCGACGTGCGCTTCGTCGCACACATCGACCTGCCCAAGTCGGTCGAGGGGTACTACCAAGAGACCGGGCGAGCCGGCCGCGACGGCGACCCCTCGGTGGTGTGGATGGCGTACGGCCTCGGCGACGTCGTGCAGCAGCGCCGAATGATCGACCAGTCGCCCGGAGACCGCTCCTACAAACTGCGCCTCGGTCAGCACCTCGACGCCATGCTCGCCCTGTGCGAGACGGTCGGATGCCGCCGACAGAACCTCCTCGACTACTTCGGGCAGCGTTCCGAGCCGTGCGGCAACTGCGACACCTGCCTCACCCCGCCCGACACCTGGGACGGCCTGATCGCGGCTCAGAAGCTCCTGTCGACGATCGTCCGGCTGCAGCGCGAGCGCGGCCAGGCCTTCGGCGCCGGTCATCTCGTCGACATCCTCCGCGGAGCCAAGACCGAGCGCATCGCGCAGCAGGGCCACGACCGCCTCAGCACCTACGGGCTGGGTGCCGATCTCTCCGATCAGGACTGGCGCAGCGTCATCCGTCAGCTGCTCGCCCGGGGCATCATCGTCGCGCAGGGCGACTACGGCACGCTCGCGCTCAGTGAGGCGTCCGCGCCGGTACTGCGCGGCGAGGCGGCGGTGCCACTGCGCAGCGACGTGCTCGGCCGCACGGGTTCGGGCGGCGGGGGGAGTCGCCAGCGCAAATCCAGCGCCGACGAGGTCGCCCCCGCTGACCGCGACCTCTTCGAGGCGCTCCGCGCGTGGCGCGCCGAGAAGGCCCGCGAGCAGGGAGTGCCGGCGTACATCGTCTTCGGCGATGCGACGCTCCGCGCCATCGCCGCCGCACGGCCCGCGTCGGTCGGTGACCTCGACGGCATCACCGGCATCGGTGCCAAGAAGCGCGAGGCCTACGGCGACGGCATCCTGACGGTCGTCGCCGCGAACTGACGCACGGACGGTCCCCGTCCCTTCGACAGGCTCCGGGACCTCATCCCGACACGTCCGCGCGTGTCGGTGCCACCGTGGGTGATCGGAGCCCGTGGCCCGGAGGGGCTGAGCTCGTCGAAGCCGCCGGTCGCGCTCTGAGTCGGTGGTGAGCAGGATGGCTGAGCTCGTCGACGCCACCGGTCGTGTCTCCCCTCAGCGTGCTCCCGGGAATGTTGACCATCCACAACGACCCCGCGGCTCGCGACCCGGCATGCTTGTCGCGCATCCACACAATGATTGCCGGGTCGTTGTCGAAGACCTACCGTTATCGGCATCCCTGAGCCCCGTCGAGAGGTGCCGAGAATGACCGACGCCGCCGTCCGTCCCACCACGCCCGCCACGAGCACGCGTACGCCCGTCGGAGGTGCGCCCACCGCGGCGCACACCGCCGCCGAGGCCGCGGAGGCCCGCATCGATACCGAACGGGTCACCGATCTGCTGCTCGGAACGTGGGCCGACACGCGCCGCGCGGCGCGCGAGATGATCAAAGACCCCGCGCTGTGGCGCGACGACAGTCTGGGCATGGACGCGCACCGCGAGCGCACCCTCAGCCAGCTGCACCTGCTCGTGCAGAACAAGGCCGTGCACCGCGCCTTCCCCAAGCGCTTCGGCGGCGAGGAGAACAACGGCGCCAACATCGCCGGCTTCGAGGAGCTCGTCGCCGCCGACCCCAGCCTGCAGATCAAGTCGGGCGTCCAGTGGGGCCTGTTCGGCTCGGCTGTCCTGCAGCTGGGCACAGCCGAGCATCACGACAAATGGCTCCCCGGCATCATGAGCCTCGAGATCCCCGGCGCGTTCGCGATGACCGAGACCGGTCACGGCTCCGACGTCTCCGCCATCGGCACGACCGCGACCTACGACCCCGCCACCGAGGAGTTCGTCATCCACACGCCCTTCCGCGGCGCGTGGAAGGATTATCTCGGTAACGCCGCCCTGCACGGCAAGGCGGCGACCGTGTTCGCTCAGCTCATCACCGGCGGCGTCAACCACGGCGTGCACTGCTTCTACGTGCCGCTCCGCGACGACGACGGCGCGTTCCTGCCCGGCATCGGTGGCGAAGACGACGGTCTCAAGGGCGGTCTGAACGGCATCGACAACGGTCGTCTGCACTTCGACCACGTGCGCGTCCCCCGGACCAACCTGCTGAACCGCTATGGTGACGTCGCCCCCGACGGCACGTACTCCAGCGACATCGCCAGCCCGGGTCGCCGGTTCTTCACGATGCTCGGCACCCTCGTGCAGGGGCGTGTCTCGCTCGACGGTGCGGCCGCGTGGGCTTCGGCCATCGGCCTGATCATCGCCATCACCTACGGCAACCAGCGCCGTCAGTTCGACTCCGGCAGCGGCACCCCCGAGGTCACGCTGCTGGATTACGGCAAGCACCAGCGTCGCCTCCTGCCGCGCCTCGCCACGACCTACGCCGAGATCTTCGCCCACGACGAGTTCCTCCAGAAGTTCGACGGCGTCTTCAGCGGCGCTCTCGACACCGACGCCGACCGTGAAGACCTCGAGACCCTCGCTGCGGCCCTCAAGCCCCTGTCGACGTGGCACGCGCTCGACACGTTGCAGGAGTCGCGCGAGGCGTGCGGTGGGCAGGGCTTCCTGTTCGAGAACCGCCTCGTGGGGCTCCGCGCCGACCTCGACATCTACGTCACCTTCGAAGGCGACAACAACATCCTCCTCCAGCTCGTCGGCAAGCGCCTGCTCGCCGACTACGCCCGTCAGTTCAAGGGCCGGGATGCCAAGCAGCTCGCCGCCTTCGCCGTCGGGCAGACCGCGGGCAAGCTGTTCCACGGGGCCGGGATGCGTCAGCTCGGACAGGCCGTCAGCGACTTCGGGTCGACCGCCCGCTCCGTCGAGAAGGGCCTGCGCGCCGAGCAGCAGCACGAGCTGCTGACCGGTCGTGTGCAGCAGATGATCGCCGACATCGCGGGGCGCCTGCGCCCGGCATCCAAGCTCTCCCGCGAGGACGCCGCAGCCCTGTTCAACGAGAATCAGTCCGAGCTCATCGAGGCCGCCCGCGCACACGGCGAGCTGCTGCAGTGGGAGGCGTTCACCGACGCCATCCACCGCGTCGACGACCGCGACACGTCGAAGGTCCTGACGTGGCTCCGCGACCTGTTCGGTCTGCAGCTGATCGAGAAGCACCTGGCGTGGTATCTCATCAACGGGCGGCTGTCGACGCAGCGGGCCGCGGCCGTGTCGAGCTACATCGACCGGCTCTGCGCGCGGCTCCGTCCGCACGCGCAGGACCTCGTGGATGCCTTCGGCTACGGCCCCGAGCACGTTCGGGCGTCCATCGCCTCGGGCGTCGAGGACGACCGGCAGAACGAGGCGGCGTCGTACTACGCCGAGCTCGCGGCATCCGGAAACGCTCCGGTGCCCGAGAAGAAGCCGGCGCGGTGACGGCATCCCCCTGTCACGAGAACAGGGGGTGAGAACGGGCCGGTCCCACGCGGATCGGCCCGTCGTCGTGACCCGGTCGGGGGATGTCGGAACCCCCTCCTACCCTGGGGGCATGAGCGATCTGCTGACCGGTTCCGACGGCATCGCACGCTGCGCCTGGGCGGGCGCAGATGTCGAGTACCAGCGCTACCACGACGAGGAGTGGGGCACGACGCTCCACGGCGACCGTCCCCTCTTCGAGAAGCTCAGCCTCGAAGGCTTCCAGGCGGGCTTGGCCTGGATCACGATCCTGCGCAAGCGCCCACGCTTCCGTGAGGTGTTCCACGGCTTCGAGCCGTCGGTCGTGGCCGCTTTCGGTCCGAACGACGTCGACCGGTTGCTTCAGGATGCCGGGATCATCCGACATCGGGGCAAGATCGAGGCCGTGATCGGCAATGCGGGGATCGTCACGGGCATGGCCGAGGGTGAGTTCGACGAGCTGATGTGGTCCTTCGCGCCCGTCCGGCATGCACCGCCGCCGACGTTCGCCGAGGTGCCCGCGGTGACGCCCGAGTCCACCGCGATGAGCAAAGAGCTGCGGCGCCGGGGATTCCGCTTCGTCGGACCGACCACCATGTACGCCCTCATGCAGTCGTCCGGCATGGTCGACGATCACGTCGCGGGGTGCTGGCGCGCGGCGGCCTGAGCGCGGCGAAGCGCGGCCGGTCAGCCCTCGGGTGCTCCCGTCCAGACGCGGACGTCCGCGCGGGATGCCGTGCCGTCCGTCGCGAAGAACGCCTGTTCCTCGCCCATCCAACGTTCCCAGAGGTCGCGATGCTCGGTGCCGTCCCGCTCCAGTCCCCGCTCGAGGCGCTCGAGCGGTGAAGCCTCCACCCAGACGCGACAGGCCAATGCGTCGGAGATGGCGGCGCGCGTGCAGGTGACCCCTTCGATCACCACGAACGGGCTCCACTCCACGGTGCGCCAGGCGCCGAGACTGTCGCCGCGCCAGTCCGACCAGTCCCGCCGCCGGTACGTCGCATCGCGCCCTTCCCGGAGCGGCACGAGGACCTCTCGATCGAAGCGTGGCCACCATCCGGCGAAGTTCCCCCAGGAGATGAAGTCGTCCACCGGTATGACCGGGGCGTCCAGCACCCGGGCCACGGGACCCGCGAGAGTGCTTTTTCCGGAGGCAGAGGGGCCGTCGACACCCACGATCCGGATGCCGTCGACCGGCGATTCCCGTGCGACCTGGGCGATTGTGGAGATGGTGTCGGCATCGGGGACGAGCATGGAGCCATCGTGACGGTGGTGTCGCGATCCGTCCAGCGCAGAGGTACATTCCCGCGCGTCGCGCGTTCGCGAGAAGGCAGCCGGCCTGTGGACCCCGGCGCTTCGGCCCCGGCATCAGGTCGTACAGATGTTCCCCTCACTCCCGCGGTGTGCCGGCGGCGTCCCGCGCATCGATCTCGCGGAGGCGACGCATCTGCGCCCACGGGTAGAACGCGATCCAGGCGATGGACGCGATCGAGGCGCCCATGATCATCGATGCGATATCCATGGTCACGAGGCTACGAGGGGCGATGGGGCGGCCGGATCCCTCGCGCGACGGAGATACGCCGCGCACACGGTAGACTGGTCCGCGGAGCTCTCGCTCCCAGCGTCGTCGAACGCACCGGCCCCCTCTTTTGGGGCCTTTGACCTTCACGGCGAACGGATGCGCCACTCGGCGCCTTCGCCCATTGCAGCCGCAGCATCGCGGCATCCCGAACCGCCGTGCGCGCGTGCGCCGCGGCAGGAGTATTCATGACGTCTCAGACTTTCGCCGACCTCGGCGTTCCCGCACCCCTCGTCGACGTTCTCGCCGCACAGGGCAAGAGCGAGCCTTTCCCGATCCAGACCGACACACTGCCCGACACCCTCGCCGGTCGCGACGTGCTCGGCCGCGGGAAGACCGGCTCGGGCAAGACCCTCGCCTTCGCGATCCCGCTGGTCGCGCGTCTCGCAGCGAAGACCGACCGCCGCCGGGGACGCAAGCCCCGCGCCCTCGTGCTCGCCCCCACCCGTGAGCTGGCGAACCAGATCGACGAGGTCATCAAGCCTCTCGCCGCGGCCTTCCAACTCACCACGACCACCGTCTACGGCGGGATCAACCAGAAGCGCCAGGTCGACGCGCTCGCCACCGGCGTCGACATCCTCGTCGCGTGCCCCGGCCGCCTCGAAGACCTCATCAGCCAGGGGTTCGCGAGCCTCGGCGAGGTCGAGATCACGGTGCTCGACGAGGCCGACCACATGGCCGACCTCGGCTTCCTCCCCGGCGTCACGCGCCTGCTCGCCCGCACGCCCGCCGACGGCCAGCGTCTGCTGTTCTCGGCGACGCTCGACAACGGCGTGGACAAGCTCGTCAAGCGGTTCCTGCGCAACGAGGTGCTGCATTCGGTCGACGAGGCGCACTCGCACGTCGCCGCCATGACCCACCACGTCTTCGCGCCGGCCGACGCCGACGCCAAGAAGGAGCTCGTGCAGACCCTCGCGTCGGGCACCGCGCGCCGCATCCTCTTCATGCGCACCAAGCACCAGGCCAAGAAGCTGGCGAAGGCGTTGACCGCCGCCGGCATCCCCTCGGTCGACCTGCACGGCAACCTGTCGCAGCCGCAGCGCGACCGCAACCTCGCCGCCTTCGGCGACGGCCGCGCGAAGGTGCTCGTCGCGACCGACGTCGCCGCGCGCGGTGTGCACGTCGACGGCGTCGAGCTGGTCGTGCACGTCGACCCGCCCGTCGAGCACAAGGCGTACCTGCACCGTTCGGGCCGTACCGCCCGCGCGGGGACGGCTGGCGACGTCGTGACGATCATGCTCCCCGAGCAGCGTCGCGACACCCTCGACATCCTGCGCAAGGCCAAGATCTCGGCCGCGCCCCAGCCGGTGACTCCCACGTCGCCCGCGGTCGTCGCTCTCGTCGGCGAGGTCGCCCCGTACGTCAAGCCCGAGCCGATCGTCGCGCAGCCCCAGGGCGGCGGACGCTCGCAGGGTGCGAACGCCCAGCGCAAGCGCGCCGAGCGCGCACCGGGACAGGATGCCGCCCCGGCCGGCGGCGGACGCCGTCGTCGCGGCCGCGGTGGCAGCGGCCAGTCGGCCGAGGCTCCCGCGGCAGCCGGACACGCGCCGCAGGGCGGCCGTGGCCAGGGCCAGCGTTCCGGGGCCGGTCGCGGTCAGAGCACGGGCGGCACGCAGCGCGCCGGTGCGGGCGCCGGTCGATCGCAGGGCGCTGGTCGCTCGGCATCCGGCACTCCGACGACCGGCATGGTCGTGGGCGCGCGCAGCCCCCGCACCAACCGTCGCGCCCAGGGCTGACACCTTTCTCCCCGATGCCCCCGCGGATTCGTCCGCGGGGGCATCGTCGTCTCCGGATGCCGTGGCCTGCACGACCGCGGGTCGCGCGGCCGACACGCCGTTGCCGCCGCGCGTTTCGCGGCGTCTCTGCGAGGGGCGCCGCCGTTGTGCGCGCGGGTGCGGAGGAGAGGAGGCGGGCGAGGGGNGACCCAAGGCTGTGCCTCGCGGATGTCGGAGGTCTCCGTCACACTGGGTGACGATCCCGAGGAGGCACCCGTGACCGACCCCGATGCCCACGACGTCATCCGCGTGCGTGGCGCGCGTGAGAACAATCTCAAGAACGTCGACCTCGACGTGCCGAAGCGGCGCCTGACGGTCTTCACCGGCGTGAGCGGCTCGGGCAAGTCGTCGTTGGTGTTCGGCACGATCGCCGCCGAGTCGCAGCGGCTGATCAACGAGACCTATCCCACATTCGTGCAGCAGTTCATGGGCGAGCTGTCGCGGCCCGACGTCGATGCCCTCGAGAACCTCAGCGCCACGATCCGCGTCGACCAGGAGCGCATGGCGGCGAACGCCCGCTCGACGGTGGGCACCGCCACCGACGTGCACGCGATGCTGCGGGTGCTCTTCAGCCGACTCGGTCGGCCGCACGTGGGCTCGTCGCAGGCGTTCTCATTCAATGTGCCCTCCATCTCCGGCGCCGGCGCGGTCACGATCGCGACGGGGGCGAAGAAGGGTCAGAAGGAGCGCCGTTCCTTCGAGATCACCGGTGGCATGTGCCCGCAGTGCGAGGGACTCGGGCAGGTCAGCGACATCGACCTCGATCAGCTGGTCGACAAGACCCTCTCGCTCAACGCCGGGGCGATCCTGGTGCCGGGCTACACCGCCGACGGCTGGATGGTTCGCATCTACGCCGAGGCCGGCTTCCTCGACCCCGACAAGCCGGTGCAGGACTTCACCGCGCAGGAGCGCCAGGACTTCCTCTACAAAGACCAGACCAAGGTGCGCATCGCGAACACCAACATGACCTACGAGGGCCTCGTCCCCAAGGTCACCAAGAGCATGCTGCAGAAAGACCGCGACGCCTTGCAGCCGCATGTCCGCGCTTTCGTCGACCGTGCGGTCACCTTCATCGCCTGCCCGGCCTGCGAGGGCACTCGCCTCAACGAGGGCGCGCGGTCATCGCGCATCGGCGACGTCAACATCGCGGATGCGGCGGCCATGCAGATCACCGACCTCGCCGCCTGGGTGCGCACCGTCGACGACCCCACGGTCGCGCCGCTCATCCAGGGACTGCGCGACACTCTCGATGCCTTCGTGCACATCGGACTCGGCTACCTCTCGCTCGACCGGGCCAGTGGCACGCTCTCGGGCGGCGAGGCGCAGCGCACCAAGATGATCCGACACCTCGGGTCCAGCCTCAGCGACATCACCTATGTCTTCGACGAGCCGACCGCGGGGCTGCATCCCCACGACATCCAGCGCATGAACGAGACGCTCCTGCAGCTGCGCGACAAGGGCAACACCGTCCTGGTCGTCGAGCACAAGCCCGAGGTGATCGAGATCGCCGACCACGTGGTCGACCTCGGTCCGCGTGCCGGGCGCGACGGCGGCGCAGTGCAGTTCGAGGGAGACGTCGCGGGGCTCCGTGCATCCGACACGTTGACGGGGCGTTTCCTGGACCACCGGGCGGAGCTGAAGAACACCGTCCGCCAGGCGACGGAGGCCATGCCCATCCGGGGCGCGTCACAGCACAACCTGCGCGACGTCGACGTCGACGTTCCGCGAGGTGTGCTGACGGTGGTGACCGGCGTCGCGGGCTCGGGGAAGTCGTCGCTGATCCACGGCAACCTCCCCGCCTTCGACGACGTGGTGGTCGTCGATCAGACGGCGATCAAAGGCTCACGTCGCAGCAGTCCGGCCACCTACACCGGCATCCTCGACGCAGTACGGGCCGCGTTCGCCAAAGCGAACGGGGTCAAGCCGGCGCTCTTCAGCGCGAACAGCGAGGGAGCCTGCCCCGCGTGCAAGGGCCTCGGTGTCATCGTCACCCAACTGGGTTTCCAGTCCACCGTCGAGACGGTGTGCGAGCTGTGCGAGGGCACCGGCTTCTCCGACGATGTGCTCGAGTACACCCTCGACGGCAAGAACATCGCCGAGGTGCTGGCCATGTCGGTCACCGAGGCGGGAGAGTTCCTCGTCAAAGGACCAGCCGTGGCTGTGCTCGGCCGGTTGCGCGACGTCGGTCTCGGCTATCTCACGCTCGGGCAATCGCTCAACACCCTCTCGGGCGGAGAGCGCCAGCGTCTCAAGCTCGCGATATCGATGGCCAAGACGGGCGCGGTCTACGTGCTCGACGAGCCGACGACGGGTCTGCACCTCGCCGACGTCGACACGCTGCTGCGTCTGCTCGACCAGTTGGTGGATGCCGGCAACACCGTCGTCGTCATCGAACACCACCAAGCCGTGATGGCGCACGCCGACTGGATCATCGATCTGGGGCCCGGGGCAGGGCACGACGGCGGCGCGATCGTGTTCGAGGGCACACCAGCCGATCTGGTGGCCTCGCGGTCCACCCTCACCGCCGAGCACCTCGCCCGGTACGTCGGCGCCTGATCCTCCGCGTCGCCACCGAGCGAACGGTCAGCCGTGGGTGCTGAGCGTTGCGTCGTGCAGGTGCCGATCGCCGTGCGGCAGCACCTTCACCATCACCCCGCGCCGCCGCAGGTCGGCGATCGCGCGGGTCTCGTCTTCACGCGTCGCGCCGAGGGCGTGCACGCTCGCGACCACGAGCACATCACCGCGGGTGAGCGTGCCGAAGAACCGGTCGAGGCGGTTCGCCCAGCCCTCCATCGTCTCGGGTGCGGGGTGACGGAATCCCTCGATCGGCACCCCGAACCGGGTGAGGTCGTCGCGCTGCTGCACGACGGTCGGCATGTCCGGACGCGAGACGACGAGGCCGACCAGTCGCGAACCCGCGGGACGCGCCCGCCACCAGTCGCGGTCGCTCTGCAGCTCGGTGAAGCACTTCGGGCACTCGGCCGCGGCGTGCGCGTGGGGCACGGTGCCGGTCCCGGCGGCATCCACGGATGACGGCATCGTCGGGATCGAATCGCTCATGGAGACCTCCGCCTCCATTGTGCCTCACGCCCCCGCGAACGGACCTCCGCGTTCATTCGTCCGTCACGTCCGCGTCCTTCCGTCGGCAGGCCCCGTATCGGGGCGTGTCCTGTGCACGGGGGTGCACCCCGCACGCCCCGGTGCACATTCCGCGCCCCGTCGGGTGCGCGGCCGCGGCTGCGCCTTCGATTACCGCCGCGATGGTCGGGGGCGGTGTCGGGCGTGTCATGTGCATCGGGGTGGACATGGGACGCCCCGGTGCACATTCCGCGCCCCGTCACGCCGCACCAACGCCAACGCCAGCGCTCGGGCAACGCCGACGCCGACCGTGCCGCGCACCGCTCCCACCCGTCGCTGCCACCGCGATCGGCGTCGGACCACCGCCGCGCTACTCGTCTTCGCCGTCGTCGATGCGCAGTTCCAGGCTCAGCTGGTCGGCGTCGAGCTCGGCGAGGGCATGGCGCAGGGCCGCGGTGCTGTAGCGGCCGTCACGTCCCGCGTCGTGCAGGCGCCGGCGCATCGCCTCGATCGAGGCGAGCCGCAGTTCGAGGAAATCACGGACGCGGGTCGAGACGTCCTCGTCGGGTGGCTGAATGATCCGAGCACCGGCGCGCTCCAGGAGCTCCGGGGGGAACGTCGCGCCGTCGCGCCGTCGGAGCGTCCCCGCGTCGAGCGCGTCGCGGGCGGCCTCGCGGAGCTCCGCGTCGAGGGCGCGCTGCTCGTCGCGCGTCGGTCCTTCGCCACCCGCACCGGCGAGGCCGACCGACCGAACGACGGCGGGAAGCGTGAGCCCCTGCAGCACGAGGCTGAACAGCGCCACGAGGAAGGCGACGAAGATCAGCAGGGGGCGCTGCGGGGTGATCACCGGTAGGGTCTGGGCCGCGGCGAGGGTCACCACCCCGCGCATGCCGGCCCACACGATGACGGTGCCGTGGCGCGCGCCGAGCGGGGCGTCGCGGTAGTAGTCCAGATCGGCCATGGTGCGGGCGATGCGGGTTCGCATCCATCCGATCCGGCGTTCCGTCCGGGCGGGATCCGCACCCCGGATGCCGAACTGCTCCGGCGTCTCGCGGTACGCCTCCTCGAACCGGTCGAGGCGCTCTTGGGCCCCTTCGATCCGACCCTGACTGTGCGCGTGGCGGCGCCCGCGGAGTCCCTGCACCCAGATCAGCCCCGCCACCCAGAGCCCGCGCACGATCAACACGATCCCGAGAGCGCTGAGCGCGAGCCACGTGCCGTGCCACAGGCCCTCGTGTTCGCTGAGGTTCGCGCTGACGATGTCCTTCAGCTCGAGACCGAAGACGAGGAACACCCCGCCCTCGAGGACGAGTTCGACCGTGCGCCAGTTCAGGCGGTCGCTGATGCGCTGCTCCGGGGTGAAACGGCGCGCGGCCCCCTGGCCGGTGACGATCCCGGCGACGACCGCGGCGACCAGTCCCGATCCGCCGAGGTGTTCGGTGGGCAGGTAGGCGATGAACGGGATCGTGAAGCTGAGCGCCGTGTTGGCAGCAGGGTTTGCAAGCCGCTCCCGCACGCGCAGGTTCACCCAGCCGACGACGGCGCCCAGCGCGAGCGCGAGCGCGACGGCCCAGGCGAAGTCGGCGACGGCGTCGCCGAACGCGAATCCGGATGCCACGGCGGCCGTCGCGGTGCGAAGAAGCACGAGCGCGGTGGCGTCGTTGAGCAGACTCTCGCCCTCGAGCATCGTCACGACCCGGGGCGAGATGCCCAGCCGCTTGGCGATGGAGGTGGCCACGGCATCCGTGGGGCTCAGGATCGCTCCGAGCGCGATCGAGAGGGCGAGCCCGAGCCCGGGGATGACCGCCCAGAAGAACAGACCCAGCAACACCGAGCTGATGACGACCAGCACCACGGAAAGTCCCGCGATCGGCGCGAAGTCACGCCGGAACTCGATGGCCGGCAGCTGCACGGCCGCGGAGTACAGCAGCGGTGGCAGCACACCGACGAGGATGATCTCGGGATTGACGGCGAACGGCGGGACGAACGGCAGCAGGCTCACGGCGGCGCCCACGGCGAGCAGGACCAGGGGTCCCGCGACGTTGAAGCGCGGCCCGATGACCGTGGCGAGGGCGACCACCACGACGCCGGCGAGGACGACGAGGAGGGGATCGATCATGCTCAGAGGCTAGTCCGGGAGCGCGACCGCTCCGCACTGCATCTCGGGCGCTCGGCGAGTCGGCGTCTTCGCGACCGGGCGAGCTGTGGCCCGCCGACACGGCCGCAGCCGGACGCCGCGTCGATGGTGCCCCCCGGTCTCACGCTCACGCTCGCACGGGCCGCGGGCCGCGGCCCGGCGGCGGTGCCCCGGCCGCACGCAGCCCCGATGGCCCCGCCCCGGCCTCACGCTCGCGCGGGCCGCGGGCTCCGGCCGGACGGCGGTGCCCCGGCCGTCCGCCGCCGCGATGGCCCCGCGCGCGCCCCGCCTCAGCTCTCGGCGCGCACCGCGTCGGCGACCGCGCGCAGGCCCGCGAGCGTCTCGGCGAAGCTCGTCGACAGCGGTGACAGCCCGATCCGCAAACCGTGCGGATCGCGATAGTCGGGGATGACATCCTCCGTCCACAGGCGTGCGGTCACGGCCCGCATCGCGGGATGCGACAGCGTCACATGGCCCCCGCGTTCGCCGGAATCGCGGGGCGAGGCGAGCCGCACGCCGAGGGGGCTCAGAATCTCGTCGGCCACCCGCACCGCGAACTCGGTCAGCGCGACGGATTTCGCCCGGACCGCCTCGATTCCGGCCGTCTCCAACAGGTCGAGGGTGTCCTGCATCGCGATCATCGCCAGCACCGGCGGAGTGCCGGAGAGGAAGCGCCGCATCCCGTCGGCGGGACGGTAGACCGGTCCCATCGAGAACACGTCGGCGGCTCCCATCCACCCCTGCACGGGCTGCGAGAGGGTCTGCTGGTGGCGTGCGGCGACATACGCGAAAGCGGGCGAGCCGGGGCCGCCGTTGAGGTATTTGTAGGTGCAGCCGACGGCGAGATCGGCGCCCCACGCATCGAGCTCGACCGGTACGGATCCGGCCGAGTGGCAGAGGTCCCACAGCACCAGTGCCCCGGCATCGTGCGCGATCCGCGTGAGACCGGCGCCGTCGGCGAGGTACCCCGAGCGGTACGACACGTGGCTCAGCAGCACCACGGCGGTGCGTTCGCCGACCGCGGCGCGGAGCAGGTCGGCATCCACCCCGCGGGAGGTGTCGACGTCGACCCACACCACGCGGGCGCCGCGCTCCGCTGCGATGCCCTCGACGAGGTAGCGATCGGTGGGGAAGTCGTCGCGGCCGACGACGATCTCCACCCGCTGCGGGTCGAGGTTCATCTGCGCGTCGAGGGCCGCCCGCAGCAGCTTGTAGAGCAGCACCGTCGTCGAGTCGGCGATGACGGACTGACCGGATGCCGCGCCGAGCGCGAGCGCTCCGATGCGGTCGCCGATGGCGAAGGGCAGCTGCATCCACTGCTCGTCCCAGCCGCGGATGAGGCGGCCGCCCCACTCCTCGGTGACGAAGCGGGCGAGGCGGTCAGCGGTGGCGCGCGGGGGCCGACCGAGCGAATTGCCGTCGAAGTAGATCAGCGACGTCTCGGCGCCGACGAACGCCGCGCGATGGTGGCCCAAGGGGTCGTCGGCGTCGAGGGCGGAGGCTTCGGCCTCGAGCGAGACGCGGGGCACCTCGAGGTCGTCGACGGATCCGAAGTCGGGGGTGGGGTCAGTCGACACGCGTGAGCTCCTCGGTGACGACGACGGTGCCGTGGCTGAGCCAGGTCGGCATGTCGTCGGGGTCGGCGGGTAGGGGACCCGGCAGGAAAGTGGAGACCGCGCTCGTCGCCTCGGCGTGCGGCCAGGGATCGGTGAGGGTTGCGACGAGCGCGTCGCCGCGCACACCGGCCTCGTGCAGGCCCCGCAGCTCGCGGCGGTTCAGTCCGACCGGCAAGGCGCCGTTGCCGAGGTCGGTTCCGTAGAGCACACGCCCGCCGCGCGCGGCGAAGGCGCGCAGGTTGGCGACCGCTTGCTCGCGGGCGGCCCCCCGGTGGATGTCGATGGTCGAGATCCACGCCTGGCCCGCAGCGACGGCGCGCGAGAGGGTGCGGCGGGAGAGAGGAGCATCGAAGGGCGCGTGCGCGAGGGCGGCGACCCCCACCTCGATCGCCCGCTCGACCTGACCGGCTCCCTGCGCGTGCGCGACGACGGGCAGACCCCGCTCTCCCGCCGCGCCCACGATCGCCGCGAGGACGTCGTCGGACACGACGGGTCCGGCCTCGGCGTGCAGCGCCACCTTGATGACCGAGGCTCCGGCATCCGCCTGCGCGTCGACGGCGGTTCGTGCGCCGCCGGCGACCCCCGGATGGCCCGAGGCATCGGTGACGAGGCGCACCGTGGCATCCGGGGCCCATGACCGCCCCTGCGGGTACCCGCCGGGTGCCGTCAGGAAGGCTCCTGCGTACGAGACGCGGGGGAGCCCGCGCGCACGACGAGCGAGGCCGACGGGATCGCCGCCGAGGTCAACCACCGCCGCGACGCCGCGAGCGGCCAACGTCGAAGCATCGATGAGGTGCAGGTGCACGTGGTGGTCGACGAACGCCGGCAGGGCCGTGCCCTGTTCGCCGGTGAGTGCGCGCCGGACGGGCCAGGCGGCGGAGACGGTCACGCCGACGCGATCAGATCAGCGACAGCTCGCGGAGCTTGGCCTCGACGTCGGCATTGGAGGGCTCGACGTGGTGGCTGGAGTCGGGGTAGACGACCACGGGGATGCTGGTGCGACCCGAGATCTCTTTCGCGACATCGGCCGCGGCGGGGTCGGCCACCAGGTCGACGTACTCGTAGTCGATCCCCAGCTCGTCGAGATGCTTCTTGGTGCGGATGCAATCGCGGCACCAATCGGCGCCGAACATACGGATGGATGCGTCGGAAGACATGACTCCAGCGTACGCCGGTGCACCGACACCCGTCGCGGTCGGGCGCACGCGCCGGGACCGGGGCGGGCTCAGGCCGTGACTTCGTCTTCGAGGGGTTCGATGGCGCGAGCGGCTTTGCCGATGCGGCTCTTCTTGGGGGCGTAGACGACGAGGGCATGGAAGACGAAGCGCACCACGAACGCGGCGATGAGGGTGAGCCCCGCCGCGACGACGCTCTGGATGTGCGCCTGGCTGACGAGCACCCAGATGACGGGGATGCGGATGATCGCCTCGACGCCGTTGAAGGTGAACGATTTGATGAAGCGGTGGCGCATGAGCCCGGACTCGGCGCGCATGTCGGCGAACACCAGGTACTCGAGGGCGAGGAAGTTCGCCACGATCGTCACCACGCTCGCGATCACCGCGGCGACGATGTACTGCACCCCGACCATCTGCAGCGCCCACATGATGGCCAGGTTGGCGACGGCTCCGAGGCCGCCCACGAGCGCGAACGCCGACATGCGGCCGAAGCGCAGCATCGTCAGCTGCAGCAGGAACCGCATTCCCTGGCTGAACGAGGCCTTCGACTCCCCCGCGAAGCGGGGAGCGAACGAGAACGGCACCTCGGCGATGCGCATCTGCTTGCGGGCGAGGATCTCGAGCAGGATCTTGAAGCCCCGCGGCTGCAGCGTCTCGACCTCGAGGGCGCTGCGGTCGACGAGGAAGAACCCGGTCATCGGGTCGGAGCAGTTGTGCAGCTTCTTGGGGAACATCGACTTGGTCAGCAGCGTCGACGCGCGCGACACCGCGGTGCGCACGGCGTTGGCGAGACCGTCGGAGGTGCCCCCGGCGACGTAACGGGATGCCACGACCACGTCGACATCGCCCTGCTCGGCGCGGGCGAGGAGGGAGGCGATGACCTCCGGCGGGTGCTGAAGGTCGCCGTCCATCACCACGCACCGATCGGAGGCGGCGGCCTTGATGCCCTCCACCACGGCACCGCCGAGCCCGCCCTGCGGGTCGTCGCGGTGGATGAGGCGCACCGGGATGTCCGCGGTCGCCGCGACCGCGCGGATGATGTCGGGGGTGTCGTCGGTGGAGTCGTCGACGAAGATCACCTCGACGACTCGACCCGCCATGGCATCCGTCGTGCGACGCACGAGCTCAGCGACGTTCGGACCCTCGTTGAAGGTCGGAACGATGACGGAAAGATCCATGGGTACTCGCGTTTTCGTGGGAAGAGTCAGGGGAAGACAGCGTAGTGAGACCGACGCGTGCCTTCACAGGATTGTGGCGGACGTACCTGTGAGCTAGCGGTTGCCCGCCCCAGCGTCGGATGCGCGGCGGTGGCGCAGATGTCGACGGGGGTCGAGATCAGCCGATCTTGGCCTGCAGGTCTTCGACGGTCATGCCGTAGTCGATGCGGACGACGGGCAGGGCCAGCTTATCGGTCCCGATCCGCACGTACCCGGGTTCGATTCCGCGGGCCAGGTCGAACCCCGCCCGTCGGACGCCCTCCTTCGCGGTGTCGTCGTAATGACCGAAGGGGTAGGCGATGACCTCCTTGGCGCCGAGGATCCGGGCCGACGTCTCGAGGTCGGCGGCGATCGTGTCGGCGTCGTCGTTGACCATGCGGCCTTTGCCGTTGGCGCCGGCGCGATGCATGTCGTGCGTGTGCGAGCGCTGCATGACGAAGCGGTTCGGGGCGGGCTCGGTGCGGGAGGACGTGATGACGAAGGAGGTGGTCAACAGATTCCTCCTGTCGACGATCGGTGCCGCGAGTTCGAGCCAGGTGCTGTCGGCGTCGTCATCCGTGATCACGACCGAGTGCTTCGGCAGGTAGAGCGCGCCGTCGATGAAGGCGCTGACCTCGTCCCAGGTGGGGAGGTAGAACCTCCCGTCCTGGATGTGGGCCATCTGCGCGTCGAAGTCGCCGATGTAGGCGTAGTTGCCGCGGAGCCAGTTGTCTTCGCCCTCGGGCTTCTGCGTGAACTGGTGGTACATGAGGATCGGAAGCTCGGTGTCCTCCGCCCTGTTCGCCTCAGGTGTCGTCCACCCGGCGTACAGGGTGCGCTGTCGCTCCGTGCAGGTGACCAGATCCGCGCCGTTCACGCGCTCGGCGGTGTTCAGGGAGCTCGCGTCGGCAGCGGTGGCGTACCACCCCGCGAACACGCGACCGTCGGCCCGGGGGAGGGGGAGCGCGTTGTAGCGCACGTCCTCGGACTGCAGCTGCGGACCGAGCGCGATGCCGTCGCCGGTGAAGGACACCGCACACGCCTTCGGATCCGTCGCGCTCGCGAGCAACGCCTCGGCCGGGCTCAGGGGAGTGGGCGTCGGGGTCGGGCTGGAGGTCGGCTCGCTCGACGGCACCGTCTCGGCGACGGGATCGGTGGACGGACCGCGCGTGAGGGCGAAGGCGGTGACGCCACCGCCGATCAGCGCGATGGCGATGGTGGCGGCGACGGTGCGGCGCAGGCGCACGCGGCGAGAAGTGCGGCGACGGTGCTCGGCTCGGGTGACGGTCATGATGCCTCGGGTCGGCGGGCGGGTCGCCGCGATCCTATCGGGACCGCAAACGCAGCCCCGGGACAGTCCGCGACACGCCGAGGTGACAGGGCAGGATGAGGGGATGATCCGCATCGGCATCGTCGGGACCAGTTCCATCTCCGAGCGCTTCGCGGAAGCGGTGGCCGTCGTCGAGGGCATCGGGGTGTCGCGCATCGCCTCGCGCGACGCGGGGCGCGCCCGATCGTTCGCCGACCGCGTGGGAGCCCCGGGGGTCGCCGTCGGCCTCGACGACCTGCTCGCCGCGCCCGACGTCGACGCCGTGTACCTCGCCAGCCCCAACTCCGTGCACGCCGAGCAGATCGCCTCGGCGGTGGATGCCGGCATCCCGGTGCTCGTGGAGAAGCCCGCGGTGCTGACGGCGGGGGAGTGGGATGCCGCGGTCGCGCACGCCCGCCGGCGCGGCGTCGTGCTGCTCGAGGCGATGCGCACCGCCTACGACCCGGGTCTGGCCGCCGTCCGGGCCGCACTGCCCGAACTCGGAACCGTTCGGCGGGTCTCGCTGCGCTACGAGAAGCGGTCGGCGCGGTACGACGAGGTGCTGGCCGGTCGGCAGACGAACATCTTCGACCCCGCCCTGGGAGGGAGCGCGCTGCGCGATCTGGGGGTCTATCCGCTGCACGCCCTCGTGCGTCTCTTCGGCGAGCCGCGTGCCGTGCAGGGCGTGCGCGTGGGGATCGGTTCCGGAACGGACGGGCTCGGCAGCGCGCTGGCCGCCTACGAGGGCTTCGTGGCCGACATCGCGTGGTCGAAGGTCACCGACACGAGCCTGTCGAGCGAGATCCAGGGTGAGGGCGCCTCGCTGCTCATCGACGCGATCGACGCGCCGCGGCGACTCGTGCTCAGTCCGCGCGGCGGTGCGGCTCGCACGATCACGGTGCCGGCCGATGACAACCCGATGGTCGGGGAGGTGCGACGATTCGTCGACGCCGTGGCCGGTGCCGACATCGCCGCGGACCAGGACCTCACCGCCCTGACCCTGCGGATCGTCGACGGTCTGCTCGAGCGCCCTCTGGTCTGAGGGTTCACCCGTTGTTTCCCCCGCGACGGGAGGATGCCCGAATGCAGAGACCGGGGCGCGTGGGCGAGGTGTTCCTCGCGTTCCTCCGACTGGGCGTGACCTCGTTCGGCGGCCCGATCGCCCACCTCGGCTACTTCCGCGACGACCTCGTCGTGCGGCGGAAGTGGATGGACGACCGCGCCTACGCCGACCTCGTCGCCCTGTGCCAGTTCCTGCCGGGGCCGGCCTCGAGCCAGGTCGGCTTCGCGATGGGGCTGCAACGAGCGGGGGTGCGGGGAGCACTCGCCGCCTTCGTGGCCTTCACCCTGCCCTCGGCTGCCCTTCTCGTCGCCTTCGCCGGCGGGGCGGCCGCGCTGGGCGGAGTCGTCGGCGACGGCATCCTGTCCGGATTGAAGATCGTGGCCGTGGCGATCGTCGCGCACGCCGTGTGGGGAATGGCACGCTCCCTCACCCCCGACGCGCCGCGCGCGGGCATCGCGGTGGTCGCTCTCGCCCTGGCGCTGCTGCTTCCCGCCGCCCCGGGTCAGCTCGCCGCCCTCGCGATCGGTGTGGTGGCCGGTGTGGTCCTGCTGCGCGGGACCGACGAGGCCGACGCGGTGCCGGCGCCGTCGTTCGGCGTACGGAAGAGTGCGGCGGTCGGGTGCCTCGCGCTCTTCGTCGGCGGGCTGGTGGTGCTGCCGCTGCTCGCCGCCCTCACGGGATCGAGCAGCGTCTCCCTCGTCGACGCCTTCTACCGCGCGGGTGCGCTCGTGTTCGGTGGCGGACACGTCGTGGTCCCGTTGCTCCAGGCGGGCGTGGTGCAGACGGGCTGGGTCTCACCCGAGTCCTTCCTCACCGGGTACGCCGCCGCCCAAGCCGTGCCGGGGCCGCTGTTCACCTTCGCGGCGTACCTCGGCTCGGTCTCGGGGGCCGGGCCCGGTGGCATCCTCGGGGCCGCCCTCGCGCTCGGCGCGATCTTCCTCCCCGGCTTCCTCGTGCTCGTCGGCGCTCTTCCGTTCTGGGATGCCGTGCGCACGCGACCGCGCGTGCGGGCGGCGATGCGCGGGGCGAACGCGGCCGTGGTCGGCATCCTGGGCGCGGCGCTGTACACCCCCGTGTTCACGACCGCGATCACGGGACCCGGGTCGCTCGTGCTCGCCGCGGTGGGCTTCGTCCTTCTGACGGCGTTCCGGACTCCCGCGTGGGCGGTCGTGCTCGTCGGAGCCGCGGGCGGGATCGTGCTGGGCCTGGTGTGAGCCGGCGCCCACGGCGCAGGGGACGCAGCGTGCACAACGCAGGAGATGTGGGCGCCACCTCCGCCTCGTCCGCGGAATTCCGAGGGCCGCGTCAGGCGGCGCCGACGTTCTTCCTGCGTTGTGCACCGCCTGACGCCGCGACCTCGGCACCCGCGGCATCCTGAGACTCGTCTCCACGGTGCGTGACACCGGGTGTCGGCGGTGCCAGGATGAGCGCACGGCGACGCCGCCGGTGTTTTCGAGGGAGAGAACCGTGTTCCAGAGCCCCCATCCGCCCGTCGAGATCCCCGACCAGAGCATCTACGACTACCTGTTCGGCTCACTCGACGACGGCGACCTCGATCGGGTGGCGCTGGTGGACCCGGCCAGCGGTGCCGAGACCACGTACCGTGCGCTGCGCGCGCAGGTCGACGCCTTCGCGGGAGCGCTGGCCGCGCGCGGCGTCGGCACCGACACCGTCGTCGCCATGCTCTGCCCGAACGTCCCCGCCTTCGCGACGGTGTTCCACGGCATCCTGAGGCTCGGGGCGGCCATCACCACCATCAACTCCCTCTACACCGCGCACGAGATCGAGAACCAGCTGCGCGATGCCGAGGCCACCTGGCTCGTGACCGTGTCGCCGCTGCTGCCGCAGGCGCTCGAGGCGGCGCGGGCGGTCGGCATCCCCGACGAGCGGGTGATCGTGCTCGACGGCGTCGAGGGCCACCCCGACCTCCGCGCCCTGCTGAGCGAGGGGCGCACACCCCCCGAGGTCTCCCTCGACCCGGCCACGCACGTCGCCGTGCTGCCCTACTCGTCGGGCACCACGGGCGTGCCCAAGGGCGTGATGCTCTCGCACCGCAACCTCGTCGCCAACGTGCACCAGTGCCGCCCGGTGATCGAGATCGGAACCGACGACCGCGTGCTCGCGGCGCTGCCGTTCTTCCACATCTACGGCATGACGGTGCTGTTGAATCTGGCCCTACGTCAGCGCGCGACCCTCGTCACGATGCCGCGGTTCGACCTGATGGAGTTCCTCCGCGTCATCCAGGACCACCGCTGCACGTTCCTCTTCATCGCCCCGCCCATCGCCGTCGCCCTCGCCAAGCACCCCGCCGTCGAGCAGTTCGACCTCTCGAGTGTGCACAGCGTGTTCTCGGGCGCGGCCCCGCTCGACGGCGAGACGGCCGAGACCGCGGGGCGGCGCATCGGCGCCCGCTTCTTCCAGGGCTACGGCATGAGCGAGCTGAGCCCGGTGTCGCACGCCATCCCGGCGGAGGGAGGGATGCCGGTGAGCTCGGTCGGCGTGCTCATCCCCAACTGCGAGGCCAGACTCGTCGACCCCGAGACCGGCGCCGAGCTCGAGGACCACGGCGACGACGGTCTGACGGCGCCGGGGGAGATCTGGGTGCGCGGACCCAACGTCATGCTGGGCTATCTGAACCGGCCCGACGCCACGGCCGAGACCCTCGATGCCGACGGGTTCCTGCACACCGGCGACATCGGCGTGCACCATGTCGACGGCTACTTCACGATCGTCGATCGGCTGAAGGAGCTGATCAAGTACCACGGCTACCAGATCGCGCCCGCCGAGCTCGAGGCCCTGCTGCTGTCGCATCCGAAGATCCAGGATGCCGCGGTCATCGGGGTGCGCAGAGACGACGGCGAGGAGGTCCCCAAGGCGTTCGTCGTGGCGGCGCCGGATGCCGGCCTGACCTCCGACGACGTGATGGCGTTCGTGGCCGAGCAGGTCGCCCCGCACAAGAAGGTGCGTCAAGTGGAGTTCATCGACGTCATCCCGAAGTCCACCTCGGGCAAGATCCTGCGGAAGGACCTGCGGGCGCGCGAACGGTGACCGCCGAGGTCGGCTCCGGTTAGAGGCGGCGCGCCGGTCCGGTCGAGCGCCGGACGACCAGTGTCAGCGGCTCGGGTGTGCTGTCGATGACCTCGGGTGCGTGGACGCTGCGCAGCAGCGCGTTCACCGCGTCGCGGCCCTCGGCGCGGAAGTCCACCCGCACGGTGGTCAGGGGCGGCGAGAAGAACGCCGATTCGGGGGTGTCGTCGAGGCCCGTGACGCTGACGTCGCCCGGCACGTCGAAACCCGCCTCCGACAGGGCGAGCAAGGCCCCCAGGGCCATCTGATCGTTCGCGGCCACGATGGCCGTGGGCCGCCCGAGCGCGAGCAGCTCCCGTGTGGCGCGGTGCCCGGACTCGGCCGACCAGTCTCCCTCGACGTCTCCCGTCGACACCAGACCTCGCTCCGCCACGAGGCGCTCGTAGGCGAGTCGTCGGTTTCTGGCAGCCGACCACGTCAGGGGGCCGGAGATGTGTGCCACGTCGCGGTGTCCGAGGGCGATCAGGTGCTCCATGGCGAGCGGGATGCCGTTGAGCTGACCGGGCCCGGCGTCTTCGTCCTGTTCCGAGAACAGCAGGACGGGGACGTCGACGGCCAGTCCGGCGATCGCGCTGCGCATCTCGTCGGTGGAGGCCAAGGCGACGACGCCCGCGAGGTCGTGCTGCAGAAGGATCTCGAGGGCGCGGGTGATCTCGCCGGTGTCGCTCATGTCGAGGGCGACGATGTCGAGGAGATACCCGGCGTCGCGCGCGGCCGCGCTCGCGCCCTGCAGCACCTGGCTCGGCCCGACCTGGTCGATCTCGTGCGTGAGGGCGCCGAGGCGGTGCGAGCGCCCGGTCACCAGGGAGCGGGCGGTGAGGTTCGGCTTGTACTCGAGCGTTTCGAGGGCTCGCTCGATCTTGGCGCGGGTGGCCGAGCGCTGGTCGATACCGCGCATGTAACGGCTCACCGACTGGTGCGAGACCCCCGCTTCGCGAGCGATGTCGTAGATCGTGGCGGGCTTGCGCGGGGCGAGATCGGCTGCGGGGGGGCTGTCGGCGACGTGGATCGTCATCGATGGCCTCCTCTCCGAGCCTTGCGGTTGACGACGAGTCTGCACCCGAACCACCGCACTTGCCAAACACAACTTTTACCGATAACAATTACTTCGACGCCGGTTCTGTTATCGAGAACAGTTGCTACGCCGGCCTGACATGGAGGTCGAAGGATGCCCGCAGCGATGCCCGCACCCCCGCGGCAGATCCTCTTCGGAGTCGCCTACTACCCCGAGTACCACCAGAGCGAGCGGGTGAACCTCGACCTCGATCTCATGGCCGACGCCGACATCACGGTCATCCGCGTCGGCGAGTCGGTGTGGTCGACGTGGGAACCCCGCGAGGGCGTCTTCGACCTGGAGTGGTTGGAGCGGGTCCTCGACGCGGCGCACGAGCGCGGTATCAAGGTCATCCTCGGGACGCCCACCTACGCGGTACCGCCGTGGCTGCAGACCGCGCACCCCGAGATCGCGGGCGAGCGCCGCACCGGCGAGAAGATCGCGTGGGGAGCCCGCCAGGAGGTCGACTACTCGCACCCCGCCTTCCGGTACTACGCCGAGCGCGTCATCCGGCGCATCGTCGCGCGTTACGCCGCGCACCCCGCCGTCATCGGCTATCAGGTCGACAACGAACCCGGCCTCGAACTGCTCCACAACCACGGCGTGTTCACGAAGTTCGTCCGGTGGCTGAAGGAGCGCTACGGCGACGTCGACACGCTCAACCGGGAGTGGGGCCTGACCTATTGGTCGCACCGCATCGCCGACTGGAGCGAGTTGTGGCGCCCGGACGGCAACACGTTCCCTCAGTACGACCTCGCGTGGCGGCGCTTCCAGGCCCTCATCACCACGGACTTCATCTCCTGGCAGGCCGACATCGTGCGCGAGTACGCCCGCGACGACCAGTTCGTCACGACGTGCTTGCAGTACCCGCGTCGGGGCGTCGACGATCGCACGGTCTTCGAGAACCTCGACATCACCTCCGGCAACCCCTATTACGGGATGCAGGACCGCCTGGCCCACGGCAAGGAGCTCAGCCAGCTGAACTACTGGACCACGACCGGCGTCGCCGGGCTGTTCCGTCAGGCCGATCGCCTGTACTCGTCGAAGCAGGGGCGCTACCTGATCACCGAGACCAACGCGCAGGCCATCGACGCCGCCGAGAGCAACCACCCGCCCTACCCCGGCCAGCTGCGCCAAGCGGCGCTGGCCTTCGTGTCCCGCGGCGCCGCGATGATCGAGTACTGGCACTGGCACACCCTCCCGTACGGCGCCGAGACGTACTGGGGCGGCGTGCTCCCGCACAGCCTCGTCCCCGGCCGCGTGTACCGCGAGGTGGCCGAGATCGGCGCCCAGTTCGCCGCGCTCGGCGACGCTCTCGACGGGTTCGTCCCCGACGCGGATGTCGCCGTGCTCTGGTCGACTCCCAGCCGCTACGCGATGCAGTTCATGCCGCCGTTCTCGCTCGACGGACGCGCCGACGACGAGTCGTACGAGCACATCGTCGACGCGTTCCACCGCGGCATCCTGGACGCCGGCGGCCAATCGCGCATCCTCCACGTCGAGCAGGCGGCCGCGCTCGGTGCGGCCGAGCTCGTCGCGCGCTTCCCGGTCCTCGTGGCCGCCGGCGCCTACGTGCTCACCGACGCGCAGATCGACGTGCTGCGCGACTATGCGCGCCTCGGCGGGCACCTCGTGCTCGGCCCGCGCACCGCCTACGCCGACCACGAAGCCCGGGCGCGCGTCCAGGTCGCCCCGCCCGGACTCGCCGACGCGGCGGGCGTCAGCTACGAGGAGTTCTCGAACCTCGAGACGGCCCTCCCGGTCTCTCTCGAGGGGGCCGCGGCCGGGGCCTCGGCCTCGGGTCGCCTCTGGGTCGACGGCCTGCGCCCCGACACGGCCGAGGTCGTCGCGCGGTACCACCACCCTCGTTTCGGCGACTTCGCGGCCGTCACGGAGTCGGTGTGGGGGAGCGGACGCATCACGGTCGTCGGCACGGTGCCCGACCCGGCGCTCGCCGCCGACCTCGCACGTCGCCTGCTCGCACCCGTCCGGACGCCGTTCGGGGCGGTTCCGGAGGCGGTCACGATCTCATCGGGGGTCGCCGGTTCCGGCCGGAGGTACTGGTTCGTCTTCAACTGGAGCGGGGATGCGGCCGCATGGTCGATGCCGGCCGACGTCCTCGACGCGGTATCGGGGGAGCGGGTCTCCGCGGGCGCGGAGCTCGCACTCACCGCGTGGGATGTCCGCGTGTTCGCACAGACCGAGGAAGAGGGCGCCTGATGGCCGTCATCGACACTCCGTCGCGTCGGCGCGCGTCGCCCACCGGTGGCACGGCGACGTCCGCGGCGCGCCGAGCCAAGCGGGACTGGAGGGGCTGGCAGTTCACCGGCCCGTTCGCGGTGGTCTTCATCCTCGTGTTCATCGCTCCGCTGGGGTACGCGCTGTACCTGAGCCTGTTCCAGAACCGCCTGATCGGGGGGAACAGTTTCGTCGGGCTCGAGAACTACGCCACGGCGCTGAGCGATCCGCAGTTCTGGGACGGTTTCCTGCGGGTCGTGCTGTTCCTGCTGATCCAGGTGCCGATCATGCTCGTGCTGGCGATGGTCGCCGCCCTCGCGATCGACAGCGCCCGCCTCTATGCCTCCGGCTTCTTCCGCATCGTGGTGTTCCTCCCGTACGCGGTGCCCGCCGTCGTCGCGGTGCTCATCTGGGGCTTCATGTACGGCGACAACTTCGGTCTGACCGCCAACATCAACGACCTGCTGGGCGCGGACGTGCTGCAGCCCTTCGCGGGTACGTGGATCCTCGCCTCTATCGGCAACATCGTCACGTGGGAGTTCGTGGGCTACAACATGCTCATCTTCTACTCGGCGCTGAAGACCATTCCCGCAGACCTGTACGAGGCGGCCGAGATCGACGGGGCCCGCGGCTGGCAGGTCATCCGGGCGATCAAGCTACCCGCCGCGCGCGGGGCGATCGTGATCGCCACGATCTTCTCGATCATCGGGAGTTTCCAGCTCTTCAACGAGCCCAACGTGCTCAAGCCGTTGGCCGAGAACGTCATCTCGACCTACTTCACGCCCAACATGTACGCCTACAACCTGTCGTTCGCCGGTCAGCAGTACAACTACGCCGCGACCGTCGCGATCATCATGGGCGTCATCACCGCCGCGATCGCGTACGTCGTGCAGCTGCGCGGAACCCGTAAGGAGGACCGCGCATGACCACGGCACTGCGCACCGTCAACCCGCAAGCCCGTCGGCGCACCTCGGTGATGCAGCCGAAGAAGTCGGTCGCCCTCACGATCGTCATGATCCTGTTCCTCGTCTATGCGCTCATCCCGCTGGCGTGGCTCGTCATCAACGCGAGCAAGACGCAGGCCGACCTGTTCAGCACGTTCGGGCTCGGATTCGGCAACAGCTTCGCGCTATGGGACAACATCGTCGCCACCTTCACCTACCGCGACGGGATCTTCGTGCGCTGGCTCGGCAACACGCTGCTGTACGTGGTGGTCGGCGCGGGCGGGGCCACGCTGTTGGCGACCCTGGCCGGCTACGGGCTCGCCAAGTACGCCTTTCCGGGCAAGCGCGCGTACTTCGCCACGGTCCTCGGCGCCGTCGCCGTGCCGGGCACGGCGCTGGCGGTGCCGACCTTCCTCTTGTTCAGCCAGATGGGCCTGACGAACACGCCCTGGGCGATCATCATCCCGTCCCTGATCACACCGTTCGGGCTCTACCTCATCTGGGTCTACGCGATCGACTCGGTACCCACCGAGCTGCTGGAGGCCGCCCGCCTGGACGGAGCCGGCGAGATGCGCACGTTCTTCACGATCTCGATCCGGCTGCTGACCCCCGGCATCGTGACGGTGGCGTTGTTCGCCATCGTGGCGACCTGGAACAACTACTTCCTGCCGCTCATCATGCTGAGCGATCCGGCGTGGTATCCCCTCACCGTGGGTCTCAACCAGTGGAGCGCGCAGGCCTCGGGCGTTTCGGCCCAGCCCATCTACAACCTGGTCATCACCGGGTCGCTGATCACGATCGTGCCGATCGTCGTGATCTTCCTTTTCTTACAGCGCTTCTGGCAGTCCGGCCTGAGCGCTGGGAGCGTCAAGCAGTGACGAGAGCACCGCGCGACGATCGATAACCCGATCTCTCGATCCCGGGGGGACACCCGCCCCCTGCACGAAGAAGTGGAAGGAACGAACTCACATGTTCAACGCAATACAGCGCTCGACCGGGCGCATCGCTGCGACCCTCGTCGTCGCCGGTCTCGCGGCGGTCTCGCTGACCGCGTGCGGCGCCAACGGCGACGGCGGCGACCAGCCCGGGTCGGCCTCCGACCTCGACGCCGCCCTGGAGGCCGGCGGCGAGCTCACCTACTGGACGTGGACGCCGTCGGGCGAGGCCCAGGCCGAGGCCTTCATGAAGGAGTACCCGAACGTCAAGGTCACGGTCGTCAACGCCGGCACCGCGACCGATGAGTACACGAAGCTGCAGAACGCGATCTCCGCCGGCAGCGGTGCACCCGACGTCGCGCAGATCGAGTACTACGCGCTGCAGCAGTTCGCCCTGTCGGACGGCCTGCTCGACCTCGGCTCGTACGGGTTCGGCGACCTCGAGAGCGACTACACGGCATCCACCTGGGGCGCGGTCAATCTCAACGGCGGCATCTACGGCCTCCCGCAGGACTCCGGTCCCATGGTCATGCTCTACAACAAGGCGGTCTTCGATCAGTTCGGGCTGTCGGTGCCGACGACGTGGGACGAGTACATCGCCGGTGCGCAGAAGCTCACCGCCGCCGACCCGTCGAAGTTCATCACCAACGACGCCGGCGACCCCGGCTTCGCGCAGCCCCTCATCTGGCAGGCCGGTGGACAGCCCTACAAGACCGACGGCAGCTCGGTCACGATCGACCTGCAGGACGCCGGGACGAAGAAGTGGGCCGACACGTGGAACCAGCTCCTGGAGCCGGGTCTGCTCGCCGACATCCCGACGTGGAGCGACGACTGGTTCCGCGCCCTGGGCGACGGCACGATCTCGACGATCATCACCGGTGCGTGGATGCCCGGCATCCTCGAATCGTCCGTCCCCGACGGCCTCGGCGACTGGCGCGTCGCCCCGCTGCCCAGCTACGACGGGTCCCCCGTCACGGCGGAGAACGGCGGAAGCGCGCAGTCGGTGATCAAGCAGTCGAAGAACCCGGCCCTCGCGGCGGCCTTCCTGAAGTGGCTGAACAACTCCGACGCCAGCATCGACGTGTTCCTCGGAACCGGCGGGTTCCCCTCCACCGCCGCCCAGCTCGAGGACCCCGCGTTCCTCGAGGAGGCGCCGGAGTACTTCGGCGGACAGCAGATCAACCAGGTGCTCGTCGAGGCGTCGAAGAACGTCGTGCCGGGCTGGGAGTACCTGCCGTACCAGGTGTACGCCAACAGCGTCTTCCCCGACACGGTGGGCCAGGCGTACGCCAACCGCTCCGACCTGAACGCCGGTCTGCAGGCGTGGCAGGAGAACCTCATCAGCTATGGCGAGAGCCAGGGCTTCGACGTCAACAAGTGACACCCGCGGCCCCGCCGGAGCATCCCCTCCGGCGGGGCCCGCGGTCTTCTCCCATCCCAACGAAGCGAAGTGAGATCCATGAAGACCCCCTCCCTGCGTCGGCGCCTCGCCGCCGGCGCCGCCGCCCTCGTCACGGCATCCGTCCTCCTGGCCGGTGGTGCGACCTCGGCCCAGGCCTACAACGCCTCCGGCGACGCCATCGTGACGCTCGGCAGCGAGCCCTGCCTCAAGGGCCGCGGCAACTGCATCGTCTACCCGAAGTCGGCGCAGCTGCCGAGCGGTCGACTCGTCATGGCGTTCGAGAAGTCCACGGTGGCCGCCTCCGGCAGCGCCGACGGACAGACCATGCCCGTCTACAAGAGCGACGACGACGGGACCACCTGGCAGTCGCTGTCACAGGTCCCCGCTCCCGCCTACGCCTCGAGCGACCCGAAATTCGCCCCCTACGTCAGCAATTGGACGAACGCGAACCTCTTCGTCCTGCCCCAGGACATCGGGTCGCTGAAAGCCGGCACGCTGCTTCTGGCGAGCGTCGTCTCGGGCGACGACGAGTACTACAAGGAGCGCAAGGCCGCCGACCCGTCGTGGGTCCCCTCGAACGACGGCGACCGTTCGAACATCGCGATCGCGCTCTACGCGAGCACCGACGAGGGAGCCTCGTGGTCGGTGATCGACATCATCGCCCGCGGTGGATGGCAGGGTGGTAGCGCCGGCAACATCGGCGGGGCGATCTCGGCGAAGAACACCACGGCGCAGGTCGACCCCGTATGGGAGCCGCACCTGGAGGTCATCGGGGGCAAGCTCGTCGCGTACTACTCCGACGAGAACGACTACCTCGGATTCGACCCGCAGACCGGGGTCGCCCGCATCGACCCCGACAACGCCACCGCGCCCGATTCCCGCGGGCAGATCCTCGTGCACAAGACGTGGACCGGGACCGGTTCATGGAGCGAGCCCGTCATCGACGTCCCCGGCCTCACCGTCGACAGGGGCAACGGCAAGTCCCAGATCGGCGGCGGACGCCCCGGGATGACGACGATCGCCAAGACCACCGACGGGAAGTGGATGATGACGTTCGAGTACTTCGGCGGCGGCTCGACGGGTCGCTACCAGGTCGCCGACGACCCGCTGCAGTTCTGGCGTCTCGGCACCCCGGGAGGCTCGCCCGTGGGTCAGCTACCGCTCGCCAACAACTCGCGCCCGCTGTGGGGCGGGGGGAGCCCGGTGCTCCTCGGTCTGCCCGACGGACGGATCATCTTCAACTCCGACGGCAGCGGCAACATCTGGGTCAACGAGTCGGGACGATCCGACGGCGCGTGGGTCGAGCGCCAGACTCCGCTCGGTTCGGGGTACAGCCGCAATCTGCAGTATGTGATGGACACGGGTCTGGTCCACATCCTGCAGGCCACCTGGGGCGGGGCCACCAGCGGATCGGTCATCCGCTCGGCCGACGTCGACCTTGGTCACTCCGCCGGTCCGTACGCGACGTTGGTCAACAAGAAGACCGGTCAGGTGCTGGGCACGGGGGGTAACACCACCGATGCCAACATCGGCAACTACGACCAGCCCGACGTCCGCGTCGAGGACCCGCGCACGGACGCCTCGGCCGACACCCAGCTGTGGCACGTGCGTCAGGACACCGGCGGCACGGTGACGCTGCTGAACAAGTCGGGCGGACGCGAGGCGGCCGTCTGGACCGGCAACGCCACCGCCGGGCAGCGACTCGGCTCCTGGGTCGACAACCAGGACGGCGGTCTGTACCGCGTCATCACCCGCGACGACGGATACGTGTCGCTGCAGTCGGCGCAGAACTCGTCGCTCTACGTCAGCGCTCCTACCGCGAACGGCGCGGTGACCCTGCAGCAAGCGGCCTCCGACGGTGCCGATCAGTGGAAGATTGTGGATGCCACCGCCCCGGTGGATCCGTCCACGTCGGTGTCGTCCTCGGCGCAGACGCGGTGCATCGGCAAGAAGGTCACGCTGATGGTGACGTCTACCAACACCGGCGACGCCGCGGTCACCGCGGCCATGTCGAGCACGTGGGGCTCCAAGACGGCGACTCTTGCCGCCGGTGCGACCTCGACGGCCGCTTTCTCCACGCGTTCCGCCTCCGTGCCGGCAGGCACGGCGCAGGTGGTCGTCACGAAGGGCGAGGCGACGGGGACGATCACGGTCCCCTACACCGCGCGCAGCTGCAGCTGACCCGTCGCCCTGACGAACGCCCGGCCGGATCATCCGGCCGGGCGTTCGTCGTTCCTGTGCTGTCGTGTCAAGGAGTCAGCAGGGCGCCCGTCTGGGCAGCGGCCTCTTCGGCGCGCTTCTCTTCGTCGTCCTTGCCGCGACGCTCGTCGGCGGCCTCCTGCAGCGCCGACTTCGCCCGCAGCGGCGGGGTGCGGAAGAACAGCGACAGTACGAAGGCGAGGAGGACGACGCCCATCGCCACCCAATAGACGGTGGTCGCGGACGAGTTGAAGCCCACCAGGAAGGGCTTGGTCAGTCGCGCGTCGGCGCCGACGAGGAACGAGGTGTCGTCGAGCGTCGACCCTCCGATCGACGTCTCCTGGTCGCCCGAGGAGAACCGGTCCGTCAGGTCGGCCGCCACGGTGTCGACGAACGCGGTGCGATCGGCGGCGTTCGAGAAGTCCAGGCTCACCGAACCGTCGGCGCCGATGCGCGCGACCGGCACCTGTTGCTGGATCTGCGCCGTCGCAGCCGAGATCGCCTGCGCGACGGCGGCCTGCGTGGCCTGCGCCTGAGCGGCGGCGGGGATCTGCCCCGCGGCCACCTGCTGCGCCACGGCCTGGGTCGCGGCATCCGTCGCCTGCTGCACGCCCTGCTGCACCTGTTGCGTGACGGCATCCGTCGTCTGGGTCACGATCGGGGTGTAGATCGACGACATGATCTTCTCGTTCGCCGGCGCCGAGGCGGTCGCGGGGTCGAAGGCGGCATCCAGGGCGTCGGTCAGGGTCGCGCGGTCGCTGAACGAGCCGATGATGTTCGTCGGCATGAGCGTGAACAGCAGCGACAGCAGCACGGCGGTGCCGAGCGTCCCACCGATCTGACGGAAGAAGGTCGAGCCGCTCGTGGCCACACCCATGTCGCGCACGCCCACCGAGTTCTGGCTCGCGATCGTGAGGGTCTGCATGAGCTGACCGAGACCGAGGCCGATGACGAGCATCGCGATGGCGACGTGCCAGTAGGGGCTGTCGTACTTCAGGAACGTCAGCAAGAAGAAGCCGACCGACATCAACAGCGTGCCGAGGATCGGGAACATCCGGTAGCGACCGGTGCGCGCGATGAGCTGGCCGCTCGCGATCGAGGCGATCATGAGCCCCAGGATCATCGGGAGCATCTCGAACCCGCTCTGCGTGGGCGAGGAGCCCAGCACCAGCTGCAGGTACAGCGGCAGCGTGAGCATCGCACCGAACATGCCGAAGCCGACGAGCACGCCGATGACGGTCGCCATCGAGAAGGTGGGGGAGCGGAAGAGCTTCAGCGGGATGAGCGCGTCGTCCTTCATCTTCGTCTCGGCGATGACGAAGGCCAGGATGCCGAGGGCGCCCACGACGTAGCAGGCGAGGGCGATGGGCGAGCCCCAGCCCCACTCGCGGCCCTGCTCGGCGACGAGGAGAAGCGGGACCAGCGCGACGATGACCGTCGTGGCGCCCCACCAGTCGATGCGCACCGAGTGGCGCGGCTGCTTCGGGATGTGCAGGAACCGCCACACGATCGCCAGCGCAACGATGCCGATCGGCACATTGATGAGGAACACCCAGCGCCAGCCGGTGATGAAGAGGATCTCGCTCGCGCCGGCGAACAGGCCGCCGACGAGGGGGCCGATGACGCTGGAGATGCCGAAGACGGCGAGGAAGTAGCCCTGGTACTTCGCGCGTTCGCGCGGGGCGAGGATGTCGCCCATGATCGCGAGCGGCATCGACATCAGGCCGCCGGCGCCGAGGCCCTGGATCGCGCGGAAGGCGGCGAGCTCGACCATCGAGGTCGAGAAGCTCGCCAGCACCGATCCGATGATGAAGATGAGGATCGCGATGAGGAACAGGGGGCGCCGACCGAAGATGTCGGAGAGTTTGCCGTAGATGGGCGTCGAGATCGTCGAGACGATCAAGTAGGCCGTGGTGACCCACGCCTGCAGGCTCAGACCCTGCAGGTCGTCGCCGATCGTGCGGATCGAGGTGCCGACCACGGTCTGGTCGAGGGCGGACAGGAACATGCCGGCCATGAGGCCGAAGATCACGAACATGATCATGCGGTGCGTCATGACCGTGTCGGTGGTCGCCGTGTGCGCGCGGCGGCTGGTGGTGATGTCTGACATCGGGGCCTCTTCACGAGAAGACCTGGCGGACGGCAGGGAAGGCTCGGTCGGGCGCCAGGTGTTTGCTAAAAGTCAAACAAATAGTAGCGCTGTCCGGCGGCGTCGCGTAACCACCCTGCCGTGGGGGCGCCGCGGGCCTCGGGCGGGGCGTGGCGCCGCCGCGGGGGCGCGCGGCCTGGGCGGGCGTGGCGCCGCCGCGGGGGCGCGCGGCCTGGGCGGGCGTGGTGCCGCCGCGGGGTGGCCTGCGGCCGGGGTGCGCTCGCGGCCCGGGTGTGCCGGCGAGATGACCCGCGCTCGCCGAGATCACGCACGATCGGCCGTCAAAGCCGGTCATCTCGCGCACCGCCGGTCATCTCGGCGCAGCGTCGGGCGGATGAGGCCGGGGGAGGGGGATGCGGGCAAGCAGTCTCACCAGGGCAAAGCAAAACCCCCGCCATGTAGAAGCTAGGCGAGGGTTTCTGGGATGACTGTAATGATCATCCGTGTGGCTCCGACGGGCGTCGATCCCGTGACCTCACGATTTTCAGTCGTGCGCTCTACCAACTGAGCTACAGAGCCGAGCGACATGTCTGCCGCTTCCTAGACGAAGGGCCTTCCCGAAAGAAGGCCCGTCGCTATGGAGCGACCCTGACGGGACTTGAACCCGCGACCTCCGCCGTGACAGGGCGGCACGCTAACCAACTGCGCTACAGGGCCATGCATATTCAATTATCCACCGGAAAGTGACCCCAACGGGATTCGAACCCGTGCTGCCGCCGTGAAAGGGCGGTGTCCTAGGCCGCTAAACGATGGGGCCCGATGAGGCTGAATCCTTGCGTTTTCAACCTCGCTTGCCGACGACCGAGCCTACTTCACATCTTTCGAGATTGCCAATCGGGGGCGTGGCGCTGCGACGTCCGCGCGTGTCGCGGGGTCAGAATCGGAGGGCGGCCGGGGAACTCGCCCTGTTGTGTCTGTGACTCGTGTTGCTACTGTGGGCCGAGTTGCGACCGGTGAGATGAGGTATTCCCGTGACGCTCGAGCGCCCCGAACCCCCCGAAGACTGCGGCTGCGCGCCCACGGCGAGTGAGCAGCGGCGTCTGTGGCCGTCGTTCGACCGCCGGAGCGCCCTGAAGATCGGAGCCTTCGGCGCTGTCGCGTTCGGAGCGTTCGGCTCCGTGGCATCCGGATTCGGCTCACCCGCGATGGCCGCCGACTACCCCTCATGGGCCGACGTCGAAGCTGCGCGCGCCAACGAGGCGGCGAAAGCCGCCGAGATCACTCGCATCCAGGGCCTCATCCAGGGTCTGCAGTCCGAGGTCGAGCGCACGCAGGCCGAGGTGCGCGCGCGATCCGACGAGTATTTCGCCGCACAGCAGGCCTACCAGGATGCCGACTACCGCGCCCAGCTGCTGCGTCAGCAGGCGGATGCCGAGGCGAACCGCGCCACCGACGCCGCGAACAAGGCCGGCAAGGTCGCCGCTCAGCTCTATCGCTCCGGCGGCGACGACACCTCGCTCGACCTGTTCTTCTCGGGCTCGGCCGCGTCGGCCGATGACCTGCTCGCCAAGCTCGGCACGATGGACAAGCTGCTCGAGCGCAACCGCTCGGTGTACGCCTCAGCGGTTGCCGCGCGCGACAATGCGAAGAACCTCAGCAGTCAGGCCGATGACGCGACCGCCGAGCGCGAGCGTCTGCGGCTCATCGCCGAAGAGAAGATGGCGGCGGCTCAGCAGGCCGCTCAGGCCGCCCAGGAGGCCCTCGCGGCGCAGCAGGCCAACCAGGCCGTGCTCGAGGCGCAGCTCGCCGCCCTGCAGGACACCACGGCCAAGACGGTCGCCGACTACCAGGCCGGCGTCGAAGCCGAGCGCAAGGCCCGCGAGGAGCGCGAACGCCGTGCCCGCGAAGAGGCCGCGGCCCGCGACGCGGAGGAGCGCGCACGCCGCGAGCGAGAGGCCGCCGCGAATCAGAACAGCGGTGGCGGCGGAAGCAGTGGCGGCGGAGGGAGCAGCGGTGGCGGCGGAAGCAGTGGCGGCGGCGGTGGCGGGAACGTCAGCGGCGGCGGCTGGGCGCGCCCCTCGTCGGCGTACACGTCGTCGGGCTACGGTCCGCGTTCCAGCCAGTGCAACGGCAGCTACTGCGCGAGCTCGTGGCACCTCGGACTCGACTTCGGCGCGAGCTGCTGGTCGCCGATCTACGCGGCATCCGCCGGTCGGGTGACCTACGCCGGGTACAACGGCGGGTTCGGCAACTACATCCGCATCGCCCACGACGACGGCTCGGGCACCGGCTACGGCCACATCGTCGACGGCGGCATCTACGTCTCGTACGGTCAGCGCGTCGAGGCCGGCCAGCAGATCGCCGCGACCGGGCAGACGGGCAACTCGTTCGGGTGCCACCTGCACTTCGAGGTCTACCCGCCATGGGGCGGGACGACCGACCCCGCGCCCTGGCTGCGCGATCGCGGCGTCAACGTCTGAGTCGTCGCACGAGAGAACCCCCGGTCGAATCGACCGGGGGTTCTCGTCGTATGGCTGCGTCAGAGCGTGTTGGGCGCTTCGCCGGAACCCTGCGTCTTGGTCTGGGCGTCGTGCTCGTCGAAGCGCGTGAACGCCTCGCTCACGAGACGCTCGGCCTCGGTGACGTCGGCCCAGTCGTCGACCTTGACCCACTTGTTGGGCTCGAGGTCCTTGTAGTGCTCGAAGAAGTGGGTGATCTCCTTCTTCGTCCACTCGTCGATGTCGGCGACGTCCTGGATGTGGTCCCAGCGCGGGTCCTTCGCGAGCACGGCCACGACCTTGTCGTCGCCACCGGCCTCGTCGCTCATCTTCAGCACGCCGACCGGGCGGACCTTGGCGAGGATGCCGGGGTGCAGCTCACGGTCGAGCAGCACGAGCACGTCGAGCGGGTCGCCGTCTTCGCCGAGGGTGTTCTCGAAGAACCCGTAGTTGGCCGGGTAGCCGAACACGGTGTAGAGGATGCGGTCGAGGTAGACACGGCCGGTGCCGTGGTCGACCTCGTACTTCACCCGGCTGCCGCGGGGGATCTCGATGACGGCGTCGTATGCGCCCATACTCGTGCTCCTTCAAGTCTGTGGATTTCCGCGCCCAGCCTATCCGTGAGCCCGCCGGGCCCGGGAACGTGACCGACAGGGCGACACAACTCAGGAGATTTGGTGGATGCCGCCGCCCCCCGGGGGGCGACGGCTCGGCGGGCGCACGGATCTCCTGCGTTGTGCTCGCCTGGTCGGGCTGCCGCCGCCGAGGGCGCCCGGAGTTGCCCGGACTGGCGCCGTGGAGTTGCCGGGCCGGTACCGCCGAGGCCATTCGGGGAGGCATGCGGGCCGGGCCGGGGCGGCGGATGCCGGGGAGGCGCCTCCACGCGCGGGTGCGGGACGAATACCGTAGACGGATGGATCACCGCCCCGGACTCGAGCCGTCCGTCGCCGAGGTACGCCGCGCCGTGCGGGCGGTGCTCGACACCACCGAGGGGCCGGTCGTCGTCGCCCTCTCGGGCGGTGCGGATTCGCTGGCCCTCGCGGCCGCGGCCGCGTTCGAGGCCGGGCGCCGCGGCATCCAGGTCGAGGCGGTCGTCGTCGACCACGGACTGCAGGAGGGGTCGGATGCCACCGCCGCGGACGCCGCGGCGAAGGCGGTCGCGCGGGGGCTGGCCGCCCGGGTCGTGCGGGTCGAGGTCGGCGCGGACGACGGGCCCGAGGCCGCGGCGCGGCGCGCCCGCTACGACGCGCTCGCCCGTGCGGCCGCCGACATCGGCGCCGACACGGTGCTGCTCGGGCACACCCTCGACGACCAGGCCGAGACGGTGCTCCTCGGCCTCGCGCGCGGATCGGGCGGTCTGAGCCTGGCCGGCATGCCCGCCGAGCGACGGGATGCCACCGGGCCGCGGTGGGCGCGTCCGCTGCTCGGCATCCGTCGACGAACGATCGTGTCGGCCTGTCGCGCGGAGGGACTCGAGCCCTGGTCCGACCCCCATAACGTCGACCCCGCCTACGCCCGCGTACGGGTTCGCGAGCGCGTGATGCCCGTACTCGAAGCCGAACTCGGCCCGGGAGTCGCCGAGGCCCTGGCGCGGACCGCGGAGCAGCTGCGGGAGGACGCCGAGGCGTTCCAGGACATGATCGACGAGACGATCGAAGACATCGTCGAGCACGCCGAGGCGGGCATCTCGATCTCGGTCGCGGCCCTCGCGGCCAACCCGGCGGCGCTGCGCAACAGGGTCATCCGCTATGTCGTCGAGAGCGAGTTCGGCGTCTCGCTGACGCGGGCGCAGACGCTCGAGGTCGCCCGGCTCGCCGTCGACTGGCGGGGGCAGGGCCCCATCGACCTGCCGTCGTGCGCAGCCCGTCGGGTGGGCTCCCGCATCGAGATCGTGGCGCGCGCGACACTCTGATCCCCCCGGCGGCGGCGGCGGCGCCGCCGCCCGCGCGGCGGGGTGTTTCCCTCGCCCGCCGCCGCCCGCGAGGCGGGCGCTTCCCTCGCCCGCCGCTGGCCACGAGGTGGGGCGGCCGCTTCCGCCCCGTGCACCCCCCTCACGGTCGGGAGGCGGCTCCTTGACGTGTCCGCGCGCCCTGCCTAGACTCCTCGGCATCGCACTATTCATACACCGAATGAATATGCAAACCGTCCGATTCAGAGTCGAAGGCAGGACACCATGGGCGCGTTCGCCGCCATCTCAGACCCCACCGATCTCGACGCCGTGCGCACGGCGATCGCCCGGGCCGAGCGGCCGGACGATCTCGTGCCGCTGGGGCTTCGCACCCTCGTCATCGAGCCGGGCGCCGCGGCCCAGGCCCCCGCACGCGTGCGCGAGCTGATCTCTCCGCGGGGCGACCGCGCGACGGTTGCGCTGTTGGTGGACCGCACCGTCATCCGTTCCGGCGCCGACGATCTCAAGGCCGACGTGCGCGCGCTCCTCGAGCGGGAGTTCGACGTCGTCGAGACCGTCCTCGGCGAGCCCGGTCACCTGCACGTCGACGACGAAGCCCTGGATGCCGCGACCGCCGCGACCACCGGCGTCGACGCCGTCGTGTCGGTGGGCTCGGGCACCGTCTCCGACATCGCGAAAGTCGCCTCGGCGCGCGCCGGCGGGGTGCCGCTGGTGATCGTGCAGACGGCGGCATCCGTCGACGGTTTCACCGACAACGTCTCGGTCGTGCTGCGCGCCGGCGCCAAGCGCACGATCGACTCCCGCTGGCCCGACGTCGTCCTCGCCGACACCACCGTGATCGCCACGGCGCCGGTCGAGCTGAACGCGTCGGGGTTCGGCGAACTGCAGTCGCTGTTCACCGCCCCGGCCGACTGGTGGCTCGCGTCGCAGATCGGCACCGACGCCACCTTCCACACCACGCCCCGCGACCTGCTGCTCGAGTTCGCCGGCGATCCGTCGAAGTGGGGCGCGGGCCTCGGCCGCGGCGACGCCCGCCCCGTCGAGCAGCTCACCCGCGTCCTGGCGATCCGGGGCATCGGCACCGGCATCTCCGGTTCCACGGCCTGCCTTTCGGGCGTCGAGCACCTCGTGAGCCACATGCTCGACATGTACGCCGTCGCCCGCGGCCACGAGGTGGGTCTGCACGGTGCGCAGGTCGGCGTGGCATCCGTCGTCGCCGCCTCGGCCTGGGATCACCTCTTCGCGCAGGCCCGCAGCGGCCGGGTGATCGCGCCGGCCACCGACGGCGACGAGGCCCGGGTGCGCGAGGCCTTCGCGGCGTGCGACCCCTCGGGTGCGCTGGGCCGCGAATGCTGGCGGGACTACTCCGCGAAGCGCGGCGCGTGGGCCGCCGCTGACGACCCGCTCGCTCTGCTCGCCGATCCCGATGCCCTCGAGGCGGGTCTGGGCTCGATGCGCCCCGACAGCGAGCGGATCGCCCGCGCGCTGGCCGTCGCCGGAGCGCCCCTCACGCGCGAGGATCTCGGCCCCTGGATCACCGCCGACATCTGGCGCTGGGCCGTGGCGAACTGCCTCTACATGCGCAACCGGGTCACCGTGATCGACCTGCTCCACGCCGCCGGATGGTGGACGGATGCCGATGTCGACGCCGTCCTGGACCGCGCCGACGTCGCGGTGCACGCGGCACGCGCGGCGGCGGGGGTGACCGCGTGAGCGGCCTGGTGCTCGGCATCGACTGCTCGACCACGGGCGCGAAATGCATCGCGTGGGACCTGCAGGGCCGGGCCGTCGCGCAGGGCCGGAGCGACGTCGCGCTGTCGATCCCGCAACCCGGCTGGGGGGAGCAGGATCCGGAGCACTGGTGGGCGGCGGTCGTCCATGCCGTGCGGGACTGCCTGCGCACCGTCGACCCGGCGAGCGTGAAGGCGCTGTCGGTCACGCACCAGCGCGAGAGCTTCGCCCTGCTCGACGCGCACGACGACCCGGTGCGCCCTGCGATGCTCTGGCTCGACGCCCGTGCCGGTGAACAGGTCGACCGCGTCGGCACCTCGCGCATCCACGAACTCACCGGCAAGCCGCCGAACCCGACGCCGGCGCTGTACAAGCTCCACTGGCTCGCCGAGCACGAGCCCGAGTCGCTGGCGCTCACCGCCCGCATCGTCGACGTGCACGCCTACCTCGTGCATCGGCTGACGGGGGAGTGGGCGACCTCGATCGCGAGCGCGGACCCGCTCGGCATCCTGGATCTGGCGGCATCCGACTACTCCGACGAGATCCTCGCCGGGATCGGGCTCGATCGTTCGGTGCTGCCGCGCCTGGTGCAGCCGGGGACGCCGATCTCGACCCTGAGCGACGAGGCCGCGCGGGCGTTGTCGCTCCCGGCCGACGTGCTCGTCGTCGCCGGCGCGGGCGACGGCCAGTCGGCCGGGCTGGGGGCCGGGGTGTGCGAGGAGGGCGACGCCTACCTCAACCTCGGAACGGGACTCGTCTCGGGGTGCTTCGGGTCGAGCTTCCGTGCGCACCCGTCGTACCGGGCGATGTCGGGCGCGATCCCCGGGACCGTCAGCAACGAGCTGTTCGTGGGGGCGGGGACCTTCATGGTCACGTGGTTCCTGCAGGAGATCGCCGCGGGAGAGCCCGCCGGCGTGGTGCGCGAGGACTGGTGGGAGCAGCAGGCGTCGACCGTGCCGGAGGGCGCCGAGGGCCTGTTCGTCGTGCCCTACTGGAACGGCCAGCTCACGCCCTTCTGGGACCACCGGGCGCGCGGCGCGATGGTCGGCTTCGGAGGCGTGCACACCCGCGCGCACATCTATCGGGCGGTGCTGGAGGGGATCGCGTTCGAGCTGCGCTGGTGCCTCGAGCAGGCCGAGGCGAACTTCCCCGCCCCCGTCGCCGACTTCGTGGCGATGGGCGGAGGGGCGCGCAGCGACCTGTGGTGCCACATCTTCGCCGATGTGCTGCAGCGGCCCGTCGTGCTCGCCGGTCACGACGAGGCGACGGCGCTGGGTGTCGGCATCCTCGCCGCCGTGGGCGCGGGACTGTACCCCGGCATCCCCGAGGCGGTGGCCGCCATGACCCGTCGCGGTCGGCGCTACGAGCCCGACCCGGCACGCGCGGCACGTTATGCCGAACTCTTCGGCGCCTACCGGGAGATCTACCCGGCGCTGCGCCCCGTCTATCCCGCCATCGCGGAGGTGGCCCATGTCTGACGCGTCTCCCGACACCTGGTTCGACGCCTATCTGTTCGACCTCGACGGCACCGTGTACCTCGGCGACGAGCTGCTGCCCGGCGCCCGCGAGATGCTCGCCGATCTGCGGGCGCGTGGGGCGCGCACGGTGTTCCTGTCGAACAACCCCACACGCGACCCCGACATGTACGTCGCCAAGCTCGAACGCCTCGGCATCCCGGTCGATCGCAGCGAGATCGTCAACACCGTGGTGAGCACGGTGGCGTGGCTGCGAGCCCGGCATCCGCAGGCGACGGTGTTCCCGATCGCCGAACCGCCGCTGGTGCGGGCGCTCGAGGAGGCGGGGGTGCGCATCAGCGACGACCCCGCCGAGATCGACATCGTCATCGCCAGCTACGACCGCGGCTTCGATTACCGCAAGCTGCAGATCGCCTTCGACGCGTTGTGGCAGCACCGGCGGGCGATCCTGGTGACCACGAACCCCGACCGGTACTGCCCCTTCCCGGGCGGGCGGGGGGAACCGGATGCCGCGGGCATCGTCGCCGCCCTCGAGGCGACGACCGGGGTGCGGTGCAGCGCGAACATGGGAAAGCCCGACCGGATCATGATCGACGCCGTCATGTCGTTGCTCGGTCCCGAGGTACGCAGTGCCGTCATGGTGGGGGACCGCCTCGAGACCGACGTGCGCATGGCCGTGAACGCCGGTATCTCATCGGCGCTCGTGCTGACCGGTGACGCCACGCGGGCCGACGTCATCCGGTGCGAACCGCATCTGCGCCCGGACTTCGTGCTCGAGGGCATCGGCGATCTTCGCCCGCGGTCGACGCTTGCGTCGCCGCTGTCGGCTGTTTAGAATAGTCACGCGTGAGCAGAATAGATATTCCCAACGGGACAGAGAGGTCATCGATGGACGAGGAAACCCTCCTGGAGATGCAGCGCCGCATGCTGCGCATCCGCGCCTTCGACGAGCGGGCGTCGAAGATGGTCAAGCGCGGCCACATCCCCGGAACCGTGCACACCTCGATCGGGCAGGAAGCCCAGGTCGTGGGCGCCACCATGGCACTGCGCGACGGCGACTTCATGACCGGCAACCACCGCAGTCACGGTCACCCCATCGGCAAGGGCTCGCCGCTCGGACCGCTCATGGCCGAACTGCAGGGCAAGGCCGACGGTGTGTGCAAGGGCAAGGGCGGGTCGCTCCACCTCGCCGACTTCAAGGTCGGCAGCCTCGGCGAATCGGGCATCGTGGGCTCCTCGATCCCCATCGCCATGGGCGCCGCCCTGTCGTCGCAGGTGCTCGGGCGCGACACTGTCGCGCTGGCGTTCTTCGGCGACGGCGCGGCCAACCAGGGCGTGCTCTACGAATCGATGAACATGTCGGGCGTCTGGAACCTGCCCGTGATCTTCCTCTGCGAGAACAACCAGTACGCGCTGTCGACCCCGGCCCACACCGTCACGAGCGGCGTCATCGCCGAGCGTGCCGCCGGCTTCGGCATCCCCGGCGTCCGCGTCGAGGAGGGGCAGGACGTGCTCGCCGTCCACGACGCGGTGAGCACCGCCGTCGCCCGCGCCCGCGCCGGAGAGGGGCCGACCCTCATCGAGGTCGTGACCTACCGCTACAACGAGCACTCCGAGGGTCTGCGCCTCGGTACCGACTACCGGCCCGTCGACGAGCGCGAGGCCTGGCTGAAGAAGGACCCCATCGTGCTCTTCCGAGAGCGCCTGATCGCCGAGCACGGTCTCACCGCCGAGCGCATGGACGCGCTCGAGCAGGAGATCGTCGACGAGGTCGACGCCGCCGTCGCCTTCGCCGAGAACAGCCCCTTCCCCGACCCCTCGGTCGCCTTCGACGACCTCTACACCGACTCGGAGTACGCAGCATGAGCGTCATGAGCTTCCTCGGCGCGATCGGCGCCGCCCAGCGCGAGGCGATGGACGCCGACGAGCGCGTCATCATCATCGGCGAAGACGTCGAGGCGAATGTCTACGGCACCACCGGGGGCGGCAAGACCCGCGCCCAGACCGGTGACTTCGTGCAGATGTACGGGCGCAACCGCATCCGCAACACCCCCATCTCGGAAGAGGGCATCGTGGGCGCCGCGGCCGGCGCCGCCATGACGGGCCTGCGTCCGCTCGTGGACCTGTCGTACTCGAGCTTCCTGTACATGGCGATGGACCAGCTGGTGAACCAGGTGGCCAAGAACCGCTACATGTTCGGTGGCCAGGCCTCGATGCCCGTCGTCTTCCGCTCGGCGATGTTCTACGGGCTCAACACGGGCGCGCACCACTCCGACCGCCCGTACCCGATGTTCATGAACGTGCCGGGACTGAAGATCATGGTGCCCTCGAGCCCCGCCGACGCCAAGGGTCTGCTGCGCACCGCGATCGACATGGACGACCCGGTACTCACGTTCGAGGCCTGTCTGCTGTGGGGCTCGAAGGGCGAGGTCGCGGACGAGCCGTTCTGGGTGCCGTTCGGCGTCGCCCGCACCGTGCGCGAGGGCACGGACGTCACGATCGTCGCCGTCTCCAGTTCGGTTCCCGAGGCCGCGGCCGCCGCGGCCGAGCTCGAGGCCGAGGGCGTGTCGGTCGAGGTGATCGACCCGCGCACGCTGGTGCCCCTGGACCGGGACGCGATCTTCCGCTCCGTCGCCAAGACCGGCCGGCTCGTCATCGCCGAGCCCGCGCACCGCACCTGCGGGGCGGCGGCCGAGATCAGTGCGCTCGTGAGCGAGGAGGTCTTCGACGCCCTCAAGGCCCCGATCGTGCGCCTCACCGCACCCGACATGCAGATCCCCTTCAGCCCCTCGCTGGAGAAGCAGATGTACCCCAACAAGGACGGCATCGTCGCCGCCGTGCGACGCGTGACCGGACTGACCGCCCCGACGCTGGCGTCGGTCGGCGCCGAGTGATCGACCAGAGAAGGAGAACGACGTGGCACGTGTAGAGGTTCTGCTCCCGCAGTGGGGCATGGGGATGAGCGAGGGTTCGATCGTCCAGTGGCACAAGAAGGTGGGCGACCAGGTCGCTGAAGACGAGCCCCTGGCCGACGTCGAGGCCGAGAAGGTCGAGGAGACCCTCGAATCCCCCGCGACGGGCACGCTCGTCGAACTGCTCGTCGACGAAGGTGACGCCGTCGAGGTGCGCACCGTCGTCGCCATCATCGAGACGGACTAGCCGCCGCCGTACCCCCGTCCGGGCAAAGGGGCCCGGAAGAAAGAAAGGCACATCATGACCGGAGTCGACCCGCTGGGTCTCGTCACCGCCGCACGAGCGGGCGGCTACGCCGTCGGCGCGTTCAACATGCACAACCCCGAGACCACCCAGGCGCTCATCCAGGCCGCGCAGCGCGCCGATGCGCCCGTCTTCCTGCAGGTAGGCCGGGCGATCGTCCCGCACATGGGCCTGCGCGCCGCGTACGAGATGACGCGGCGGGAGCTCGACGCCTCGGGCCTGGTCGCGCCCATCCACCTCGATCACGGCACCTACGACGAGGTGTTCGAGGCGATCAAGCTCGGCTTCGACTCGATCATGTTCGACGGCGCGCACCTGGACTTCGAGGAGAACATCCGCGTGACGGCCGAGGTCGTCAGGGTCGCGCACGCCTTCGGCATCCCCGTCGAGGCGGAGCTCGGTCGGATCCCGGATGCCTCCGACGACATCCCGTGGCAGGAGTACTACACCAAGGTCGACGAGGCCGAGCGCTTCGTCGCCGAGACCGGGGTCGACCTGCTGGCGATCTCCGCGGGCGTCATGCACGGGGTCACGGGGATCGAGCCCCAGCCGCTGGACATCGAGCGCATCCGACAGATCCGGGATGCCGTCGGCATCCCCCTCGTCCTGCACGGGGCGTCGGGGGTCCCCGCCGACCAGCTGCACGCCGCGATCGAGGCGGGTGTGCACAAGCTCAACGCCGACACCGATCTGCGTCACGCGTTCCGGCGCGGCGTCGAGGACGTCTGGTCGCGCGGCGATCGGCAGTTCGAGGAAGCCATGGCCGAGGGTCGCGAACGTATGATCGAGGCGACCGTGCAGAAGATGCGCGAGTACGGGTGCGCGGGGCGTGCCGGACGATCGGCCCCCGCGCCCGGCGAGGCGGTGCTGGTATGAGCACGCAGATCCTCGAAGACGGAGTCGTCGAACAGCTGACCGGGCTGCGTCGCACCGCCGCACGGCGGATGGTGCAGGCGTGGGCGGCGCCCGTCTTCCACGTCACGGTCGAGGTCGACATGACCCAGGCGTTGCGCACGAAGCAGATCGAGTCGACCGCGACGGTGACGGACGCCATCCTGCGGGCGAGCGCCCGCGCGCTGGTCGCCGAGCCACGGGTCAACGTGCACGTCGGCGACGACAGCGTGACGCGTTTCGAGAAGGCCAACGTCGGCGTGGCCGTCGACAGTCCGAAGGGGCTCGTCGTGCCCGTCGTCCACGACATCGGCACCGCCGACCTCGCCGAGATCTCGCGGATCCGTGCCGACGTCGTCGGGCGTGCGCGAGAGGGCGCCCTCACGCGCGATGACATCACGGGGGGCACCTTCACCGTGTCGAACCTCGGGATGATGGGCGTGACGCGCTTCGACGCGATCCTCAACGTGCCCCAGGCGGCCATCCTCGCCGTCGGGGCCACCGTGCAGCGGTTCGTGCACCGCGAGGATGCGGGGCTGTGGGCTCCCATCGCGGAGTTCACGCTGACGGCTGATCACCGCGCCCTCGACGGCGCCACGGCGGCGCGGTTCCTGGCCGTGCTGCGGCGCGAGCTCGAGAGCCCTTCTCGGTGAGCGGCGACGCCCGCGCGGACCGCTCGCACGCGGATCGCGCGGGCGTCGTGCTGCCCGGCGGCGCGTCGGCAGAGGCAGGGCCCGGAGCTTTCGCGTCTCCTCCGGCCGCGTCCGGGCGCTCCGCGGCCCGGGAGGCCCCGCCCGGCGATCGAGTGCTCGTCGACACCGTCCGTGCGCCGGGCGCCGCCCGCACGTCGGCCGACGAGGTGCTGTCGAGCCTGGTGCTGTTGCAGCGCGTCGCTGCGGGGAGGGCGCCGGACACGGTGCGCGTCTTCTCCCCGGCCCCCACGGTGGCCTTCAGTCGCCGGGAGAGCCTGCACCCCCTGTTCTCGCGTGCCGCCGAGGCGGCCCGGACCGCCGGGTACCTTCCCGTCGTGCGTCCCGCGGGCGGGCGTGCCGTCGTCCTCGACGAGGACTGGCTCGTGGTCGACCTCGTGTGCTCCGAGTCGGCGCGCCGCGACGACGGCGAGGTCTTCCGCGAGCGGGGCCGCGCGTTCGCCGATCTCGCCCGCGGATGGGGCGTCGACGCCCGTCTGGGTGGCGTGGCGGGGGAGTACTGTCCCGGCGAATGGTCGGTGAACGCCCGCGGAGCCGTCAAGCTCGTCGGCACGGCGCAGCGCGTGGTCCGCGGTGCGCGGCTGTTCACCGCGAGCATCCCGCTGCGCCTCAGCGAGCGCGCGCACCGGCTGCTCGTGGAGGTCAACGGCATCCTGGATCTCGCGTGGGATCCGTCGACCGTGGGCTCGCTCGCCGAGGAGACGACCGTCGACGACGATGTCGTCCGCGGTGATGCGGCGGCCCGTTTCGCCGGCGTGGACGCGCCGCGGAGACACCTGCTCGAGGTCGTTCCCGATCTCGACACGGCCCTGACCGACCTCGTCGGCGACCGCGTCGTGACGGGGGCGGAATCCACCGTTGACACGGGGCCGACTCGGGCTTAGCGTATAGCCAATCGCACGGTGAATAGTTACCACTCCACCGGCACAGACCGAGAACGAGGAGGTTCACGGTGGCTCACGACCACGACGTCCGGCCTTTCCGGATCGAGATCCCGCAGGCCGATCTCGACGACATGATGGACCGCCTGAAGCGCACGCGCTTCGCCGACGACTTCGCCAACGACGACTGGCGTTACGGCTACAACACCGCGTACCACCGCACGCTCGTCGACTACTGGATCAACGAGTACGACTGGCGTGACGTGGAGCGCCGCATGAACGAACTGCCGCATTACAAGGTCGACCTGATGGGCGTCCCACTGCACTTCATCCACGTGAAGGGCAAAGGGTCGAACCCCATGCCGCTGCTGCTGCACCACGGCTGGCCCTGGACCTTCTGGGACGTGCGCAAGGTCATCGAGCCGCTCACCGACCCTGCGAAGTTCGGCGGCGACCCCGCCGACAGCTTCGACGTCGTGCTGATCTCGCTCCCCGGCTACGGGTTCTCCTCGCCGCTGCGCGAGACCGGTTGGAACTTCTGGCGCACCGCCGATCTCGAGAACACCCTCATGAAGGACGTGCTCGGCTACGAGCGGTACGCCACGGCGGGAGGCGACTGGGGAGCCCTGATCGCCCAGCAGCACGGCCACAAGTACGAGGACGACGTCATCGGCGTCTACACGCACTTCCCCGCGCAGCTCTCGCACTACCTGCCCGACCACCCCGACCAGCCCGCGCACGTCGAATACGACCCCGCACTCGGACTGCCCGCCGAGAGCGAGTACGGCGAGGGCGAGGAGGGATGGTTCGAGCGCGGCAAGCTCTTCGTCGAGCGCGAGAGCGGCTACGGCGAGATCCAGCTCACCAAGCCGCAGACCCTCGCCGCCCTCGTCGTGGACTCGCCGGCGGCCCAGCTCGCCTGGATCACCGAGAAGCGCTACTTCTGGGGCCTCGCCGAACGAGGCGAAGGCACAGAGGCCTTCGAGCGGGTGTGGCCCAAGGAGGACCTCGTCACCACCGCCGCGGTGTACTTCCTCACCGGCACCGGCGGCACGTCGTCGCGGTACTACTGGGAGTGCCGCGGCAATCCCTGGACCCCGTCGCACGACCGCACCCCGGTCGTGGGAGTCCCCACCGCCGTCTCCATCTTCCCGGGGGAGATCTACAAGCCCCCGCGCACCTGGACCGACGCCTACTTCAACCTCCAGCAGTACCGCGTCCACGACGACGGCGGTCACTTCGCGCCCCTCGAGGTCCCCGACGTGTACGTCGACGACGTGCGCACGTTCTTCCGGACGCTGCGTCCCGCGGGCTGATCCCCGCACGACCCGGCCGACCTCGCGGCATCCCCCTCCCCGGGATGCCACAGCCCCCTTACCCGATCGCCCCGCGATCCGTTCGACGAAGGAGTCGAGATGTCATCCACCCGTTCCCCGAAGCGCCTCGCACGCGGCCTGGCGCTCGCCGCCGCCGCGGCGCTCGTCCTCTCCGGCTGCACCAGCACCGCCGGTGCGACCGGCGGCGCCGCCCAGCCGGTCGCGAAGGAGGACCTCGTGCTGGTCGCCTCGGTGATCAACACGACCAACCCCTACATGGCCTCCAACATCGCCGGCGCCGAGGCGCTGTCGAAGAAGCTCGGTATCCCGCTCGAGATCGTCGACTCCAACGGGTCGTCGCAGACGGAGATCTCCAAGATCCAGGCGATCCTCGCCAAGGGCAAGAAGGTGGTGCTGTTCGTCAACACCGTCGCCAGTTCCGACGCCCCGACGATCGTCAATGCGGTCAAGCAGGCCGGCGGCTTCGTCACCATCTGGTGGAACAAGCCCGACAACCTCGACCCCGCCCAGGTGGGCGACAACTTCGTCGCGTTCCAGAAGATCCCGGGCGTCGAGTCCGGAAAGTGCAACGCCGACGCGCTCGGCGAGGCCCTGGACGGAACCGGCAACGTCGTGATGCTCCCGGGCGTGCAGGACAGCACGACCAGCCAGACCCGCGTGGCGGGCTTCAAGGCGCAGATGGCGGAGAAGTACCCCGACATCAAGATCCTCGAGGAGCGTCCCTCGAACTGGGACCCGCAGCTCGGCTACAAGAACTCGCAGGACCTCATCGCCAAGTACGGCGACACGATCGACGGAGTCTGGAGCGCGGACGACGCGATGCAGACCGGGTCGATGAAGGCCTTCAAGGACGCGGGTCTGCTCGACACGACCAAGTTCGCCTCGGACGGCCTCTACCCCGACACGATCGCGTCGATGCAGTCCGGCGAGGGTGACAACGCCATCGTCGGCGAGACGTTCCACCGGGGCTACATGGCCTCGGCGGTCGGCCTTTACACGGCCTACCTCGCGGCCACGGGCGAGATCACGCCCTCGGAGCTGCCGCAGGAGAAGCGCGACAGCCTGTTCGCGCTCAGCTGCGTCACGCCCGACACGCTCGCGGACTTCAGCGGGTACGACGCGGCGGACGGGCCCGAGAAGTTCGTCGATTCCCTCATCGAGAACGGCCCCTGGGACACCGAGCCGATGAAGCTCATCGGCGGGGGCCCCGAGGTGCTCCCCGGCAGCTGATGCCGTCCCCTCCCGGCCGCACCGCGGCCGGGAGGGCTCATCCCTCCCTCCCCACGACGACGGAGTCGAACATGACCGACACCACCACCCGGCCCCCCGCGGCCGACACCACCACGATCCGCACGAGAGAACACCAGATCGCGCGACGCACGCGCTTCGCCGGATGGGGCGAGCCCGTCGCCCTTGTGGCGGCCATGGTCGTGCTGATCGTCGTCTTCTCCCTGCTGAACCCGCGGTTCGCGACCTTCGGCAACCTGCAGAACATCCTCGATCAGGCCACCGTGCCCCTCATCGTGGGCGTCGGTGCGACGCTGGTCATCCTGCTCGGATCCATCGACCTCTCCGTCGAAGGCGTCATGGGCGCCTCGGGTATGGCGTGGATCCTTCTGTCGGCCAACTCCCGTGGCGGTCTCGATCTGGGCCCCTGGGCCTGGGTGGTCGCCCTCGCCGTGGGTGCGGCGCTCGGCTGGGTGAGCGGGCTCATCTTCACCCGACTCAAGGTCCCGTCCTTCATCGTCACCCTCGGCATCTGGTACGTCGGGCTGGGCGTGGCGACGATCCTCTTCGGCACCTCCGCGATCCCGACCCTCACCGACGACTCGCTCGCCACCTGGTCGTCGCAGACGGCGCTCGGGCTGCCCAACGGATTCCTCCTCGCGGTGGGCGTCGTCGTGCTCGGCGTTCTGCTGCTGCGCTACACCCGCTTCGGCCGACTGACGCTCGCGATCGGCGACAACGAGGCGATCGCCCGATCGGCGGGCATGCCCGTGGCCCGCATCAAGACCGCGGTCTTCATCGTCGCGGGGGTGCTCAGCGGACTCGCCGGCATCATCGCCACGATGAAGCTCGGCGCGGGTTCGGCCACCGTCGGCACGGGCACGCTGTTCCTCGTCATCCCGGCCGTCGTGATCGGCGGAACGTCGCTCGGCGGTGGCCGCGGCGGGATCCTCCGCACCGTGCTGGGTGTGTTCCTGCTGACCGTGCTGAGCAACGGCCTCATCCTCTCGGGTGTCAGCCCGAGCTTCCAGTCCGCCGTGTCGGGGGCCATCCTCGTCGCGGCGATCGTCGCCGCTGCCTGGTCGCAGCGCAACCGCCTGAGGATCGCGAAATGACCGCGCAGACCCCCGTCATCGCCCTGAAGGACATCCGGATCTCGTTCGGCGCCGTGGCCGCGGTCAAGGGCGTCTCGCTCGAGATCGCCCCCGGTCAGGTCGTCGGCCTGATCGGCGAGAACGGCGCCGGCAAGTCCACGCTGCTGAAGATCATCACCGGCATCCACCAGCCCGACGCGGGCACGATCGAGGTCAACGGCGCCGCCGTGCGCTTCCGCGGGCCGCGGGATGCGATCGCCGCCGGTGTGGGCGTGGTGCACCAGGAGCAGTCGCTGTTCACCAACCTGTCGGTCGCCGAGAACGTCGAGATGAACACCAAGCCCGGCAAGGGCGGGGTGGGCCGGGCGGGCTTCTACCGCTGGGGGCGTCTGAACAGGGATGCCGCGGAGACCCTGGCCAAGATCGGCTCCAAGCTCGACCCGCGCACCAAGGTGGGCGACCTGTCGTTCGTCGATCGGCAGATGGTCGAGATCGCCCGGGCCATCCGCGTGCAGACGCGCGACGGCGGCCAGCCCCTCGTCATCCTCGACGAGCCCACCTCGGTGCTCGAGCGGACGGAGACCGCGATCCTCGAGCGCGAGATCGGGAAGCTGCGCGAGGTGGGCTCGGTGATCTTCGTCTCCCACCGTCTCGACGAGGTCATGCGCATCTGCGACCGCGTCCTGGTGATGCGCGACGGCGAACTGATCGCCGACCGCGCCGTCGAGGACGTCACCGAGGCCGAGCTGTTCCGTCTGATGGTCGGCCGCGAGGCTCGCGCCGAGTCGCGCGAGCGTCACGCCCCCGGGGTCGACGAGCGCCCCGTGCTGGAGGTGCGCGGGCTCAGTCGCCGCGGCGAGTACGACGACGTGTCGTTCCGCGTGTACGCGGGGAGACTCACGGCCGTGGTCGGGACGAGCGGCTCGGGCCGCGAGGCGCTGTCGCGGGCCCTGTTCGGGGCCGAGCCCTTCGACCGGGGCGAGATCCTCCTCGACGGCGAGGCCGTCGGCGACTGGTCCATCCCGAGGGCGGTGAAGGCGGGTGTCGGCTACGTGCCGGCCGAACGCCGCGTCGAGGGGATGGTCGGGGGCCTCACCGCCGCCGAGAACCTCACCCTCACGCACCCGGGCGCCTCGTCGGCCGGCGGCATGCTGCGTCCCGGTCGACGCAACAAGACGGCACAGGAATGGTTCGATGCGCTGCAGGTGCGTCCGAACGACATCTCGCTCGAGCTCGAGCGCTTCTCCGGTGGGAACCAGCAGAAGGTCGTCCTGGCCAAGTGGCTCACCTCCGACAACCTGCGTCTCCTCGTCCTCGACCATCCGCTGCGCGGCCTCGACCCGGGCGCCTCGCAGATCGTCAACGCGCAGATCCGCCGCGCGTGCGAGAACGGCACCGCCGTGGTGCTGCTGGCGGACACCCTCGAAGAGGCGTTGGAGATGGGCGACGACATCATCGTGATGCGCGACGGCGAGGCCGCGGCGCACTACGACCTCGTCGCCGAGAACCCCTCCACGCTCGACCTGCTGGAAAGGATGCTGTGACCGTGAACGCCTTCGCCGCGGTCGAGGACCGCACCGCCGTCGCCGACGATCCCGGCCGGGTCGCCAAGCGCACCCGTCCCCGCGCCCAGCGCGTCTGGCAGACGGTCGGGCCGCCCGTCATCTTCGTGGTCATGCTGATCGTCGTCGCCGTGCTCACCCCCGCCTTCCTCGGCGGGGGCGGGCTGACCATCATCGCCGCCTCGGCCGCACCGATCCTGCTCGTGGCCCTCGGCCAAGCCCTCGTGCTCCACATCGGCTCGATCGACCTGTCGAACGCGGCCATCGCGCTGCTCGGCGCCATCCTGCTGGCGGTGACGCTGTCGTCGATCGGTCCGGTCGCGCCCCTCGTGATCCTCGTGATCGTGACGGTGTGCGGTGCCCTGAACGGTCTGCTCGTCGCCTTCGCGCAGGTGCCGTCGTTCGCCCTGACGCTCGGCACCCTCGGCATCTACTCCGCCGCGGCACTCGTGGTCAGCGGCGCCACGACGGTCTACGTCGCCTCCGGGGGAGAGGCCGTCGCCGCCCTCTACGCGACCGGCATCGTCGGCATCCCGCTCACCTTCTGGCTGGGTGTCGTCGTCGCGGTGCTGCTGTGGGCGATGCTGCGCTTCACCCGGCTGGGCCTCGGCATGACCGCGGTCGGTCGCAACGAGTCGGGCGCGATCTTCTCCGCCGTGCGGACGCGCTGGATCAAGGTGATCGCCTTCAGCCTCTCGGGCTTCACCGCGGGCCTGGCCGCGATCACGATCATCGCGCAGGCCGGTTCCGCGTCGCCGACCGGTCTGGGCAGCGACCTGCTGCTGCCCGCGATCGCCGCGGCCATCGTGGGCGGCACCTCGATCTCGGGCGGAGCCACCAACCCCATCAACGTCGTCTTCGGCGCCCTCACCGTCGCCCTCGTGCCCATCGCGACCGCCGCCCTCGGCATCGACGCGCAGGCGCAGAGCCTCGTCTACGGCGTCGTCATCATCGCCGTCGTGGCCCTGACGATGACCCGTACCCGCGGGTCTATCGTCAAATGACCGCGCGGCTCGCCCCCGGAACCCCTTCGTTGTTCTCAGAGAGGAGAACCATGTCCGACACTCTCTCCGCACCGTCCGTCCACGGGGTGCTCGACGACCTCCAGCCCCGCGAGGTGCTCCAGTGGTTCGAAGCGCTCGCCGGGATTCCCCGCGGGTCGGGAAACGAGTCCGCCGTCGCCGACTGGGTCGTCGAGTTCGCCCGCTCGCGCGGCCTCGACGCCTCCAAAGACGACGTCAGCTGCGTGCTGGTGCGCAAACCCGGCCAGGGCGGACTCGAGGATGCCGCTCCGCTCATCCTGCACGGTCACCTCGACATGGTGTGCGAGAAGGAGGAGGGCGTCGAGTTCGACTTCGCCACCGAACCCATCCGCCTCGTCGTCGACGGCGACTTCATCACCGCCGACGGCACCTCGCTCGGCGCCGACAACGGCATCGGCGTGTCGTACATCCTCGCCCTCCTCGCCGACGAGGAGCTCCCGCACCCGCCCCTGGAGGCCGTGCTGACGGCGATGGAGGAGAAGGGCAAGGTCGGCGCGGGCCAGTTCGACACCAGCCGGCTGCAGGGTCGGCGCATGATCGACTTCAACTGGATCACCGACCGCGAGATCCTCGCCGGCTGCAGCGGCGATGTCACCTTCACCGTCGACATCCCCGGTGAGTTCGAGGCCGTGCCCGAGACGCACTCGACGGCGCTGAAGCTCCAGGTGCGGGGTCTGCGCGGCGGGCACTGCGAGTTCGACATCCAGCTCGAGCGCGCCAACGCGCTGCAGATCCTCGCCCGCGCCCTGCAGGTTGTCCAGGACGGCCGTGACGTTCGCGTGTCCTCCCCGTTCGGCGGCGCGCAGAACAACGCCATCCCGGCCGACGCCGAGGCGGTGCTGAGTCTTCGGCCCGACGACGTCGAGGCCGTCCGCGACGCCGTCACCGCCCTTCAGGCCGAGCTGTCGGTCGAGTACGACCTCGCCGACCCGGATGTGCGGGTCGAACTGGTGGATGCCGAGACCCCCGACCGCGCGCTCTCCAGTGCGGCCGCCCAGCGTCTGGCGGCGATCACGCTGCTGATCCCGCACGGGGTCGTGCGCTGGAACCTGCACGTGCCCGACCGCGTCGAGACCTCGAACAATCTCGGCACGATCCGCCCCACCGACGACGGGGTGCGGCTGATGTCGACCATCACCTCGGCGCTCACCTCGCGCAAGCACGAGCTCTACGACCGGGTGGCGGCCCTCGTCGCGCTCGCCGGGGGAGGGGCGCGCATCGAGATGTACGGTCTCGACGCGCCGGAGTTCCCTTACCGTCCCGATTCGGAGCTGCTCGCGGTCGCCTCGCAGGCGTTCCGCGAGCTGCGCGGCGAGGAGCCGCAGGTCGAGGTGTCGCAGTGCTCGCTCGAGCTCGGCATGTTCAGCAGCCGCGTGCCCGTCGCCGACATCATCTCGATCGGCACCGAGCTGCACGCCCTGCACTCGCCCGCCGAGAAGGTCAACCACCGGTCGGTCGAGCGCACCTGGCCGCTGGTGAGAAGCGTCGTGTCGCGGCTCAGCTGACACGGCGGAACACGGATGCCGCGGCCTCGAGGCCGCGGCATCCGTCCGTCCGCGGGTGTCAGGCGCGCGCCGGTGTCGGGCGCAGCCTCGTCTCGACCACCGACATCGCCGCGATCGAGATCAGGGCGATGACCGCGAGCCCGATCGTGAGCAGGGCGAGTCCGTCGAAGAGGAGCCACTCGGCGAAGACGCCGCCGAGCACGTTGCCCAGCAGGTATCCGGCGCCGACCACCACCGAATAGGCCCCCATGATCAGACCGCGGTCGCCGCGGGATTCCGCCGAGATGTCGCTGAGGTGGGTGAGGGCGGCGGGTGTGAACCCCGCCTCGAGGAACACCCCCACCATCACCATCGGCACGGCGAGCGCGAGGGGTGCCCCGCGGTTGGCGAGCATCAGACCGACGGAGGCGATCAGCGCACCGGCGACCGTGACGAACAGCACGGGGATCGTCGGCAGGCGGCCGATGAAGAACGCCCACGCGACGATGCACAGGCTGAAGAACAGGACGTAGACGCCCAGCACGAGCGACAGGCCCGCCTCGTCGCCGCGGAACGCCCCGGGGAACGACTGACCGTCCACGCGGACGTCGCCGGCCAGGACGAACGTGATCTGCGACGTCACCCAGGTGCCCAGGATCGCGTTGACCGCGATCCACGCCGGGAGGAAGGCCAGCAGCCGCGGTTGGGCGAGCACGCGCAGCCGATCCCCGAGCGACGAGCGTGTCCGCGGGGGACGGGATGCCGATCCCGGACGCAGGAACGCCAGCACCAGCGCGGATGCCACGACGTACACCCCGGCGAGCACCGCGAACGTCCACAGTCCCAGTGCGCCGTACAGCAGCGGCCCCGCGACCGCGCCGAGGGCGATCCCGCCGGACGACGACAGCTCGTACAGGCTCGTCACCCGCCCGCGGCGGCGCGAGTCGCCGTCGCTCGCGTCGGCGAGGAGCCCGAGCGTCGTGGGCGCCGAGATCGCCGCTCCCGCGCCGTCGAGAAGCCGCGCGGTGCCGACGGTGACGACGACCAGCGCGATCGCCGGTGCCGTCGCGATCAGCGACGCCCCCGGCGTGAGCAGGATGCCGACCGCGGCCAGCAGGGGGGCTGCGACGAGGAAGACGCGGCGGCCGCGGCGGTCGCTGGCCGACCCCGCGATCGGAGCGAGCACCAGTTCGGCGAGGAAGCCGATGCCGGAGAGGATGCCGAGGAGCAGCGGCCCCACCGACGCCCCCTGACGGGAGAGGTCGACGAAGTACGACCCGAGGGCGAGGGCACCGGCGGCCGAGGCGGTGCGCAGCAGCAGCTGCGAGAGGATGACGGCGCCGGTACCCCGGATCCGCGGGGTCGACGGGGGCGGGCCGATCATCGGTGTCTCCTCATGCTCGGCGGGGCACGGCATCCCGGGTCAGCGCTTCGCGGGGCCCTTGGCGAGCAGGTATTGCGCCGACTCCTCGTCGGTCACGAGCACGTTGATCCAGCCGCCGCGCACGGCCGCCAGAAGCGCCTCGTGCTTGTCGGCCCCGCCCGAGACGCCGATGCGCCGCTCGGCCCGCCGCAGCTGCTCGAGACTCACCCCGATGACGAGGTCGTCGAGTTCGCTGCGGACGGGGTGGCCGTCGGCATCCATGAAGTTGAGGTTGATCTCGCCCACGGCGCCCTTCGCGCGCACGGCGTCGAACTGCTCCTGCGTGAAGAAATTCTCACCGCCCACCAGGGGCGGCACGATCGTGGCGTTGCCGATACCGACGAGGGCGACGTCGAGGTCGTCCATCGCGGCGAGAGCGCGGCGGGCGTGGGGGTCGTTCGAGAGGATCGCCTCGCGCACCTCCGGGGTCGAGACGACCCCGGGCACCCGCAGGAACAGCGGCTCGGCGTCGGTGAGAGAGGCCAGGCGCTCGGTGGCGTTGGTCGCCTGATGCTGGATGGCCGGCTGGCCGACACCGCCGAGCAACTCGATCACCGCTCGGGCCGACGAGTGCGGGAAGCTCGTGAGGTTCTCGACGAAACGGCGCATCGACCGGCTCCACGAGGTGAAGCCGATGGCCTTGTCTCCGACCGGCAGAACCTGGAAGACACCCGCCAGGGCGATGCCCAGCGTCTCGGTCCGCTGCTCGCCCGTCTCGCCCGAGGCGTCGACCACGTGCACCTCGCGCATGCCGAACATCTTCTCGACACCCTGTTCGAGGTCGGCGTTGAGCCCCACCGGCGGTACGACGATGGTGCGCACGATGTCGGCCTCCTCGGCCGCGGCCAGCAGACGCGAGACGCGGGCCTGGGAGATGCCGAGCGTGCGGGCGATCTCCGTCTGCACGATGCCACGCGTGTGATAGAGGTGCGCCACCTTCGTCATCATGCGCAGCTGCTCGAGCTCTTTGGGGTCGCGCGCCATCGTCTGCCTCCCGTAGCCGGACGGTTCCTGGAGGTCTACTCTGCCAGGCCGCCGGTGGGGGGCGGAGACGCGGGAGCGGGACGGCGTGATCGCCGCCCCGCTCCTGATCGTCGTCACCTCGGCCCGATCAACGTTCGCCCGATTGCGCTTTGCGCGCCTGGCGATCGGTGAGGACCGCCGCGACGATCACCGCGCCGAGCACGACGGGCTGCAGGTTGGGGGAGACGCCCAGCAGCGACAGGCCGTTGTTGAGCACGCCGATGATGAGCAGGCCCACGAAGGTGCCGAGCAGCGAACCCGTGCCGCCGGCGAGGCTCGCGCCGCCGATCACCACGACGGCGATGACGTTCAGCAGGTCGGCGGCGCCGGCGGTCGGCTGCGCCGAGTCGAGGCGAGAGGTCACCAGCAGCCCACCGAGGGCCGCGAGCAGCCCCGCGATCGTGTACACCACGAGCTTGGTGCGCCGCACGGGGATGCCGGAGAGGCGTGCGACCTCTTCGTTGCCTCCGATCGCGTACAGCGCCCGCCCGCCCGGGCGGAACCGCAGCCAGAAGGCGGCGAGGAGGAAGACGGCCAGCAGGATCAGCCCCTGCACGGGCACCCCGGCGATGCTCAGGCGGGTCAGCGACACGAACCACTCCGGGAAGCCGTTCACCGTGTTGCCGCCGGTGATGAAGACCGCCAGGCCCGTCGCCGCCGACATCGTCGCGAGAGTGGCGATGAACGGTTGCAGTCGACCGACGGTGACCAGGATGCCGTTGAGCAGGCCGATCAGCCCGCCCACGGCCAGACCCAGCACGAGTGCGAGCTCGAACGGCATCCCGGAGTACGAGAAGAGGAAGCCCATGACCATGGAGCTCAGCGCGAGGGTGGCGCCGACCGACAGGTCGATGCCGCCGATGATGATGACCATGAGCGCGCCGACCGACATGATCCCCACCGCGGAGATCTGCGTGACGATGTTCAGGAGGTTGCGCGGCGTGAGGAAGTACGGCGACAGGATCGACAGCAGGACGAAGATCACGACGAGTCCCACGAGGGGGCCGGGGACACGGCCCGCCCACTTCTTCCAGGGGCTCGGCTCGCGCGGGCCGGCCGGGACGGTGCGGGCCGCGATGGTGGCGGGACTGGCCGCCGACGTGGCGGCAGCGTTGGTGGACGGGTCGGAAACGGTCATCGTCTCGGCTCCTCGGCTCAGATGTGCGTGGGTTCCGCGTGCTGCGGAAGGGCGAGGCGCATGACGGCCTCGGGGGTGGCGTCGGCGCGGTCGAGGATGCCCTGCGGGCGCCCTTCGGCCATGACCAGGACGCGATGGGAGAGTCCGAGCACCTCTTCGAGCTCGGACGAGACGACGATCACGGCGACACCGTCTTCGGCGAGGCGCCGGATGGCGGCGTAGATCGTCATCTTGGCGCCGACGTCGACGCCGCGCGTGGGTTCGTCGAGGATGAGCACCTTGGGCGTGTCGACGAGCCACTTCGCCAGCAGCACCTTCTGCTGATTGCCACCCGAGAGGTGAGCTACGGCCACATCGGCCTGGCCGCGGATGTCGAGCTCCTCGCGGAAGCGGCGGTAGGTGGCCGCGAGCGCCGAGCGGGTGACGATGCCGCGCCGCGAGAGGTGACGCTGCCAGGGCAGGGTCATGTTGTCCATGCTGTCGCGGCCGAGCAGGAGCCCCTGCGACTTGCGGTCCTCCGGCACCATCGCGATGCCCGCGCGCATCGCATCCTGCGGGGAGCGGATGACGGTTTCCTCGCCGTCGACGACGATGCGCCCCTCGGTGGCCCGGTCCGCACCCGCGAGGGTGCGCACCACCTCCGTGCGGCCCGCGCCCACGAGGCCGGCGATACCGAGGATCTCGCCCGAGCGGACCGAAAAGTCGATGCCCTCGAACGCGCCGCTGCGGCCGAGGCCGGAGACCTGGATGACGGTGCGCTCGCCGGCCGCGGGGGGAACGTCGTGGCCGTAGGTGAAGTCGCGGCCCACCATGGCGCGGACGATGGCCTCGCGCGAGACGTCGCCGGTGTCCCAGCGAGCGGCGAGATGCCCGTCGCGCAGGCACACGATGGCATCCGAGAGGCGGGTGATCTCCTCGATGCGATGGGAGATGTAGATGATGCCCGCGCCCCCGGCCTTCAGCGCCTCGATCTGGTCGAACACGCGTGCCGTCTCGGCCTTGCCGAGGGAGGCCGAGGGCTCGTCGAAGATCACGAAGCGCGGTTCGCGGCTGAGCGCGCGGGCGATCTCGATCTCCTGCTGGGCCGCGATCGACAGCTCGTCGATGCGCTGGCGGGGATCGACCCGCGATCCGAGGCGGCCCAGCACGTCGGCGGCCTCCTCGTTCATGCGCGCGCGATCGACCCGGCCGGCGCGCATCGGCAGTCGTCCGATGAAGATGTTCTCGGCCACCGTGAGCTCGCGCACCATGCGGATCTCCTGGTGGATGAGCACCACCCCGGCCCGGAGCGCGTCGCCGGGCGAGCGCGGTTCGTATGGCTCGCCGTCGATCGTCATCGACCCGCGATCGGGCTGGACGAGACCGGCGATCATGCCCGAGGTGGTGGACTTGCCGGCGCCGTTCTCGCCGACGAGGCCGACGACGCGGCCCGGGACGAGGGCGATGTCGATGTCGCTGACGACGGTGACGCCGCCGTACTGCTTCGTCAGGCCCGTGCAGACCAGGCCCGCGGCGTCGCGGGGTGATTCGGCCATGATGCTCCCTCCGGCCAGGGCGGCGCGGGTCGGACCCGACCGCCCTCGCGGTGCGGTCAGTTGCGGGCGGCGTTGGGTCCGTAGAACTTGGTGGGGTCGTTCTCGGCGACGTTGTCGCCGGTCACGAGCACGGCATCCTGGTACTGGTCCTGGGGCAGGTCGGTCTCGCCCTCGAGCAGCTGGATGGCGTTCTCGACCGCGAGCTTGCCCATCATGTAGGGCTGCTGCGCCATCGTGGCCTGGGTGAGCCCGTCGCCGATGGCGGTGAACATCGTCGGGAAGCCGTCGATGCCCGCGAACACCATGCCGCTGCGACCGGCCTGCTGCGCGGCCTTGGCGGCGCCCAGGGCCATCGCGTCGCTCTCGCCGAACACGGCCTTGAGCTCGGGGTGGGCGGTGAGGATGTTCTGCGTCGTGTCGAAGGCCTGCGTCTCGTCCCAGCCGGCGCTCTCCCACTGCACGGCGTTGATGCCGGGGTTCTCGGCGAGCGCCTTCTTGCATCCCTCGGTGCGCTGCAGTTCGGCGGTGGCGCCCAGCGGGCCCTGGAGGACGGCGATGTCGCCCTCCCCGCCCATCTGTTCGAACATCCAGCTGCACACGTCGTAGGCGGCCTTGACGCTGTCGGTGGCGATGAAGGTGGAGATCTCGACGTCGTCGGTCTCGGGCTTCTGGTCGAGGGCGACGACGGGGACCCCGGCGTCGTTGGCGAGGCGCACGCCCGCCCCGGCCGCCGTGGCGTCCTGCGGGGTGTAGATGAGCACGCCCACCTGTTGGGTCAGCAGGTTCTGCACCTGATTGACCTGGCGGGTCGCGTCGTTGTCGGCGGACTCGAGGACGAGGTCGTAGCCGGCCTCCTCGGCGGCGGCCTTCATGCCGTCGGCGGCGGCGATGTAGAACAGCGACTTCTGGTCGGCGATGGAGACGCCGATGGTCTTGGATCCGGTGGGAGCGCCACCGGCGTCGGTCGTGCTGCAGCCGGCGAGGCCGAGGGTGGCGACCGCGCCGGCGAGGAGCAGGACGGATGCGCGACGGATGCGAGAGCTGTGCATGTGTTTCCCCTTTGAAACGGTGCAAATCAATATTCGGTTACTGAATGGTGATGCATCCCGATGCTAAGAACGCGGTGCGGGGGTGTCAACCCCCGCTCGTCCACACGCGACGAGATGCCTCGCGGTCGCCTCGTCGGTGACCAGCACGTCGATCCACCCGCCGCGCACGGCCGCGAGCACCGCCGCGTGCTTCCGGCGTCCGCCCGCGACGGCGATGCGGCGCTTCGCGCGGCGCAGCTGCGACAACTCCATCCCGAGCACCAGGTCGCCCAGCTCCGCGGCCGCGGGTTCACCGGCGGCATCGAGGAACCGCAGGCCGATCTCGCCGACGGCGCCCTGAGCGCGGGCGATCGCGAACTGCGCGTCGGTGAAGAAGTTCTCGCCCGGGGTCAGTGGTTCCGAGGCGCGCACCTCGCCGATGCCCACGAGCGCCAGGTCGAGGTCGTCCATCGCTCGCAGTGCGCGGCGCGAGTGGGGGTCGCCCTCGAGGAGGGCGGCACGCATCTCCGGCGTGGAGACGACGCCCGGAGCACGCAGGAACACCGGGTCGCCCCCGGTGGCGCGGGCGAATCTCTCGGTCGTCAGTGCGGCGCGGTGCTGCAGCGACGGTCGGCCCACGTCGCCGAGCAGCTCGACGATGCGGCCGGCGTTGGCCCGGGGCAGGTCGGGGAGCGCGTCGACGGCCGCCTGCAGGGCGCGCGACCACGACGTGAGCCCGATGGTGCGGCCGTCGATGGGAGCCAGTTGCAGCACCGGCACGAGGGCGCGTGCGAGCGCGGGAACGATGTCGTCGCCGCGGCTCGCCCCCGTCTCGACGATGTGCACTTCACGCAGGCAGAAGGTCTCCTCGACCGCCTGCTCCAGGTCGTTATGGAAGCCGGACGGCGGGACGACCACCGTCCGGGCGATGCCCTGTTCGCTCGCCGCCGTCAGCAGGCGCGACACCCCCGCCTGCGACAGGCCCAGCTCCTCCGCGATCTCGGTCTGCACGAGGCCGCGCCGGTAGTAGAGATGGGCGACCTTCGTCATGGCCCGGGTCGAGCCGGTGTCTTTCGTCATGGATGCCATGCCGCCTCCTTCGTCGCGTCCGCCTTCGCCGCCGGCGCACTCGGAGACGGGCCGTTCCCGTCCCGTTCGGGGTCTGTCAGAATCGGCGTTCTCGGGTCCCGAAGCCCGATACCCGCTTCCCGTGTCGACGGCTGCGCGCTACGCTAGTGGAATCACATTCAATGTGCGACTGAATATTCAGCACACACCACGGTCAAGGGAGACTCACGTGGAGAACGTCGACCAGCCCACTTTCGACGTCGTCGTGATCGGCGCCGGCATCAACGGACTGGGCATCGCCCGGGATGCCGCCGAGCGCGGACTCTCCGTCGCGCTCGTCGAGCAGGAGGACGTCTGCGCGGGAGTCTCCGCCTGGTCGGGGCGACTCGTCCACGGCGGCCTGCGCTATCTCGAACGCGGCGACATCCGACTCGTGCGAGAGTCGCTGCGCGAACGCGAACTGCTGTTCAAGGTGGCACCGCACCTGGTCAAGCCGGTGCGCCTGATCATGCCGTTCTACGCCCGCAACACGCGCCCGTCGTGGATGATCCGGCTCGGAATGCTCGCGTACGACGTGCTCTCGGCCGACAAGTCGGTGTCATGGCACCGGATCCTCTCGACGACGGCCGTCCGGCGCCGCTTCACCGGCATGTCGCGCGAGGGACTCAGCGGTGCCGCGCTGTTCACCGACGGTCAGGTCGAGTACGCCGAGCGCCTGTGCGTCGAGCTCGCCGTCGCCGCCGTCGACGCGGGCGCGCGTCTGTTCCTCCACACGCGTGCGGTCGGGGTTCTCGGCGCCGGCAAGGAGGTCACGGGAGTGCGCGTGCGCCATGCCGACGGCACCGTCCGCGACATCTCCGCCACCCTCACGATCAACGCCGGGGGGCCGTGGGTGGATGCCGTGCTGCGCGGGGAGTCGGCGACATCCACCCTTCCGTCCGTGCCGTCGCCGCGTCTCATCGGCGGCGCCAAGGGCAGCCACATCATCGTCGATGCCTTCCCCGGCGCTCCCCGCGACGTCGTCTACTACGAGTCGCAGACCGACGGCCGCCTGGTGCTCGTCATCCCGTGGATGGGGCGCTACCTGATCGGATGCACCGACACGAAGTTCGAGCTCGACCCCGACGAGGCCCGCGCCGAGGCCGACGAGATCGCCTACCTGCTCACGGAGACCAACGCCCTCGTCCCCGGCGCGAACCTCACCGTCGACGACGTGCTCTACACCTACAGCGGCGTGCGGCCGCTCCCCTACGCCCCCGACATCCCGGAATGGAAGGTGCCGCGCAGCCACATCGTGCGCGACCACGTCAAGGACGGCTATCCCGGTCTGCTCTCCATCGTCGGCGGCAAGCTCACAACCTACCGCCAGCTGGCCGAGGACGCCGTCGACAAGGCCGTGAAGATCCTCGGGGCGGGTCTGAAGCACCCCGTGAGCAAATTCCAGCCGTTCCCGGGCGCCCGGACCGCCGACATGGGAGAGTTCGAGGCGAGCGTGCGGTCGACCGCTCTCGTGCGCGGTGACAGCGCCGCGCGTCTGTGGGATCTGTACGGCACCCGCGCGGAGCGAGTCCTCGACCTCGTGCGCGAGCGCCCCGAACTCGCCGAGCGATTCGACCCCGAATCGCCCGCGATCGCGGCGGAGCTGGTCTTCGCGGTGCGTCACGAGTTCGCGGAGACGATCACCGACGTCTTCGCCCGGCGCCTGCTGCTCGCGTTCGAACCCACCCACGGCATCCGGGGAGTCGAGCGCGCCGCCGACGTCCTCGCCGATGCCGAGGGTTGGGATGCCGAGAGGCGGGATGCCGAGATCGCCGACTACCGGCGCTGGCTCGACCACCTGCGGGTGCCCGCGCGCACCGCGCAGCCCGCGTGAGGAGTCGGACCATGTCGTCCGGATACGTCCTGGCCCTCGACGAGGGATCCAGCAGTGCGCGCGCCGTGCTCATCGATCCCCAGGGCGCGATCGTGGGGGAGGCGTCGGCGACCATCGAGGCGTCGTTCCCCCACGAGGGATGGGTCGAGCTGGACCCCCTCGACCTCTGGGAGGCTCCGCGCTCGGCCATCGTCGCCGCCCTCGCCCGCGCCCGGGTGGACGCGTCGCAGATCATCGCGGTGGGGGTCACCTCGCACCGCGAGACCATCGTGATGTGGGACCGGCGCACCGGTCGTCCGGTCTACAACGCGATCATGTGGATGTCGAAGCAGACCGACGCCATCGTGCAGGAATGGTCCGAGCGCGGGCTCGACGGCGAATTCCGCACCCGCACGGGGGTACGCAACGACTCGTTCTTCTCCGCAGCCAAGGTGGCGTGGCTCCTGCGTCATGTCGACGGCGTACGAGAGCGGGCCGAACGCGGCGAACTCGCGATCGGCACGCCCGAGACGTGGCTGCTGTGGAACCTCACCGGCGGAGCGGTGCACCGCACCGAACCCGGCGCCGCATCGCGGACGGGCCTGATGTCGCTGGAGCGCGCTGCGTGGGACGAGGAGTTCTGCGCCATCCTCGACATCCCCACGAGCCTGCTGCCCGAGATCGTGCCGTCGGCAGGATGGTTCGGAGACGTCGCGCCGGGCGTCATCCCCGGCGCCGAGGGGCACACGATCCCGATCCTCGCCGTGCTCGGCGACCAGCAGGCGGGGTTGTTCGGTGAGGCGTGCCTGGAGACCGGCAGCGCGAAGAACACCTTCGGCACCGCGGGGGTGCTCACCGTCAACGTCGGCGGCGCCCCCCGCACGTTGCCGGGCATGTGCAGCAGCGTCGCGTGGCGGTTCGATGACACCGTCACCTACGAGGCCGAGGGCGTGGTGTTCCACAGCGGCCAGACGATCCAGTGGCTGCGCGACCGCCTCGGCATCCTCCCCGGGGCCGCGGCGAGCGAGCGTCTCGCCGAGAGCGTGCCCGACAGCGGCGGGGTCTACCTCGTCCCCGCCTTCGCGGGGCTCTTCGACCCGCATTGGGATCGCAACGCCCGCGGCGGGATCGTCGGGCTGACGCTGGAGTCGACCGCCGCGCACGTCATCCGCGCGGGCCTCGAGGCCATGGCGTTCCAAACCCGCGACAACGTCGACAACCTCCGCCGCAACGGCGTCTCGATCCCCCTGTTGAAGGTCGATGGCGGGGCGACCCGCAACAACCTGCTGTGCCAGTTCCAGGCCGACATCCTCGGCATCCCGGTGGCGCGTCCCCAGGGACTCGAACGCACCGCCTTGGGCATCGGTCATCTGGCCGGGTCGGGCGCGGGCCTGTGGCGGCGCGATGAGATCGTCGACAGGTGGCACCTCGAGCGCGTCTTCGAGCCCCAGATGCCGGAGGACGAGCGCGAGGAGCGCTACCAGGGGTGGGTGGATGCCATCGCCTCGGTGCGCAGCCTGCCGCCTCGCCGCACGGGCTCGCGGGGGTCCGCCTCGTCGCGCGGTGGCGCGGGCGCGGTCTCCTCGGCTGCGGCCGAACCGGCGACGGCCATCCGTGACACGTCCTCGGTCCTTTCCCCGTCATCGCCCGCGCAGATCGCGGCCCCTGTTCCCGGCAAGGCCGCCGTCTCGGCTGCGTAGAATCAACGGATGCGCGCGGCCGACATCTCCGACGACATCAGCGAAGTCCTCCTCACCGAGGAGCAGATCCACGAGAAGCTCGCCGAGCTGGCGACCCAGGTGGTGACCGATTACGAGGGCCGCGAGGTCGTGCTCGTGGGCGTCCTCAAGGGTGCCGTCATGGTCATGGCCGACTTCGCACGGCACCTGCCGGTGCACGTCACGATGGACTGGATGGCGGTGTCGTCGTACGGCGCGAGCACCCGTTCCAGCGGCGTGGTGCAGATCCGCAAAGACCTCGACACCGACATCACCGGCAAGCACGTGCTGATCGTCGAAGACATCATCGACTCGGGCCTCACCCTGAGCTGGCTGCTCGAGAACTTCGCCTCCCGCGGGGCCGAGTCGGTCGAGGTCCTGGCACTGCTGCGCAAGCCGGATGCCATGAAGGTCGAGGTCGACTGCCGATACGTGGGCTTCGACATCCCCAACGACTTCGTGATCGGTTACGGCCTGGACTACGCCGAGCGCTACCGCAACCTGCGCGACGTCGCCGTGCTCGCGCCCCACGTCTACTCCTGAGCGGGCGTCCGCGCGCGAGGCGGAGCCACGGCATCCGCGTCCTGTACGCCTGAAACGAACGCACAGGCCCGCCATAGTCGGCACACGTTAGCCTGATGCGACCGCATTTCTGCGGAGGATTACGAAAGGGCCGGGATAGCCCACCATGAATTTCAAGAAGATCACGCGCAACCCGATCATCTACGTTCTGTTGGTCGTTCTGCTTCTGATCATCGGTTTCTCCCTCATCTCCAACCTCACCGGCGCCCGCCAGGTGTCGACGAAGGAGGGTCTGGAGCTGCTCAAGGGCAGCACCGTGACCAAAGTGGTGACGAACGATCCCGATCAGCGCGTCGATCTGACGCTGTCCGAGCCCTTCGAGGGCGCCGACAGCGTGCAGTTCTACTTCGGACAGGCCCGCGCCGCCGAGGTGGCGAACGCGATCGACGCCGCCGCCCCCTCCGACGGCTTCAACGACGTGGTGCCCCGCCCCAGCTGGTTCGACGGCTTCCTCGGCCTGATGCTTCCGCTCGTGCTCCTCGGCCTGCTGTTCTGGTGGCTGCTCTCCAGCGCCCAGGGCGGCGGCAGCAAGGTCATGCAGTTCGGCAAGTCCCGCGCCAAGCTCGTGACGAAGGAGACGCCGACCGTCACCTTCCAGGACGTCGCCGGCTCCGACGAGGCCATCGAAGAGCTCGACGAGATCAAAGAGTTCCTCAAAGACCCGAAGAAGTTCGAAGAGGTCGGCGCCCGCATCCCGAAGGGCGTGCTGCTGTACGGCCCTCCCGGAACCGGTAAGACCCTGCTGGCCCGCGCCGTCGCGGGCGAGGCGGGCGTGCCGTTCTACTCGATCTCGGGTTCGGACTTCGTGGAGATGTTCGTCGGTGTCGGCGCGAGCCGCGTGCGCGACCTCTTCAACCAGGCGAAGGAGAGCTCGCCGGCCATCATCTTCATCGACGAGATCGACGCCGTCGGCCGCCACCGCGGTGCCGGTATGGGCGGCGGTCACGACGAGCGCGAGCAGACGCTGAACCAGATGCTCGTCGAGATGGACGGCTTCGACCCCAAGGTCAACGTCATCGTCATCGCGGCGACCAACCGCCCCGACATCCTCGACCCCGCGTTGCTGCGCCCCGGCCGCTTCGACCGCCAGATCGGCGTCGACGCCCCCGATCTCAAGGGTCGCCAGCGCATCCTCGAGGTGCACGGCCGCGGCAAGCCGCTCTCCGATTCCGTCGACCTCGAGGTCGTCGCGCGCAAGACCCCGGGCTTCACCGGCGCGGATCTCGCGAACGTCCTGAACGAGGCGGCGCTGCTGACCGCGCGCTCGAACGCGCAGCTCATCGACAACCGCGCCCTCGACGAGGCCATCGACCGCGTCATCGCCGGACCCCAGCGGCGTACGCGCGTGATGAAGGACAAAGAGAAGCTGATCACGGCGTACCACGAGGGTGGACACGCGCTCGCGGCGGCGGCGATGAACCACACCGACCCCGTCACGAAGGTCACCATTCTTCCGCGCGGCAAGGCGCTGGGCTACACGATGGTGCTGCCGCTCGACGACAAGTACTCCATCACCCGCAACGAGTTGCAGGACCAGCTGACCTACGCCATGGGCGGCCGCGTCGCGGAGGAGATCGTCTTCCACGACCCCACCACCGGCGCCTCGAACGACATCGAGAAGGCGACGAGCATCGCCCGCAAGATGGTCACGGAGTACGGCATGACCAACGAGGTGGGCCCGGTGAAGCTCGGCTCGTCCTCGGGCGAGGTCTTCATGGGTCGCGACATGGGTCATGGCCGCGATTTCTCGGAGCGCATCGCCGAGCGCGTCGACGCCCAGGTGCGCGCGCTCATCGAGCAGGCGCACAACGAGGCGTACCAGGTCATCAACGACAACCGCGAGGTGCTCGACCGACTCGCTCTGGAGCTGCTCGAGAAGGAGACGCTCGACCACAACGAGCTCGCCGAGATCTTCCGCGACGTCAAGCGCCTCACCCCGCGCCCGCAGTGGCTGTCGTCGGGCGATCGTCCGGTCTCGACCCAGCCGCCGGTGAACGTCCCGCGTCGGGAGCCCGCCGGAATCGCCGCATCCACCGAGGCCGAGGCGCAGACGCAGACGCAGGCGCAGCCCCGTCCGAGCGGACAGACGCGCCCGGCCACCGCCTGAGGCGCCGTGGCCGTCGATCGAGAACGGATCGCAGCGCTCGTCCACGAGTTGCTGGAGGCGATCGGGGAGAACCCCGATCGCCCCGGTCTTCGTCACACCCCGGCGCGGGTGGCCGACTCGTGGGCCGAGTTCTTCGCGGGCGTGGGACAGGATGCCGGCAGCCCCCTGCAGCACACCATCTCGGTGTCGCGGGGACCGGCGCCCGACACGCTGCCCTCCGGGGCGGTGATGGTGCGCGACATCGCGTTCCGCTCGATGTGCGAGCACCACCTGCTGCCGTTCCGCGGCCACGCCCACGTGGCCTACCTCCCGGGCGAGGAAGTGGTGGGACTCGGGGCGCTCCCGCGCGTCATCGACATCCTCGCCGCCCGCCCGCAGGTGCAGGAGAGGCTGGGCGAGCAGATCGCGGATGCCATCGACTCGGCCCTTGACGCACGCGGAGTCCTCGTCGTGCTCGACGCCGCGCACGAGTGCGTGACCATGCGCGGCGGTCGCCAGCCGGATGCCTCGACGGTGACGATCGCGGCACGCGGCGTCTACACCGAGCCCGCCGCCCGTGCCGAGCTCATCGCGCTCATCGGGGCGCGCGCGTGACCTTGATCATGGGGATCGTCAACGTCACCCCCGACTCCTTCAGCGACGGCGGTCGATACCTCGACCCCGACGTCGCGATCGCCCACGCGTTCTTCCTCCGCGAGCAGGGCGCCGATCTTCTCGACGTCGGCGGCGAGTCCACGCGGCCCGGAGCCGACCGGGTGGCGCCCCGCGTCGAGCAGCAGCGGGTGCTGCCGGTCGTCGAGGCTTTGGCATCCGAGGGGGTGCCGGTCAGCATCGACACGATGAACGCCGCGACCGCCGTGGCGGCGGTCGACGCGGGAGCGTGCCTCGTCAACGACGTGTCGGGCGGGCTCGCCGATCCCGACATGCTCGCCGCCGTCGCCGACCTGCAGGTCGACATCGCCCTGGGCCACTGGCGTGGTCCGTCGAGCGAGATGTACGCCCGCGCCGAGTACGCCGACGTGGGGCGAGAGGTCCTCGCGGAGCTCCAGGAGCGCGTCGCCGCGGCCGTCGCCGCGGGGATCAGCCCAGCTCGCATCGTCGTCGACCCCGGCATCGGGTTCGGAAAACGCGGGGAACAGAACTGGCAGTCCCTGCGTGCGCTCCCCGCGCTCGGCGCGCTGGGGTACCGCGTGCTCGTGGGGACGAGCCGCAAGCGGTTCCTCGCCGACGTCCTGGGCGACGACGCCGATCTCGCCCGGCGCGACCTCGCCACCGCCGTCACCAGCGCCCTCGCCGCCCGCGCGGGCGCGTGGGCGGTGCGCGTGCATGACGTACCGACCACCCGCGACGCCCTCGCCGTCGCCCGCGCCTGGGAGGCCTGATGGATGCCGTCGACCACATCACCCTGACGGGGGTGCGCGCCTTCGGCCACCACGGTGTGTACGCCGACGAGAAGCGCGAGGGCCAGGAGTTCGTGGTCGACGCCGTGCTCGTCCTGTCGCTGCGGCGCGCGGCCGAGACCGACGACGTGGTCGACACCGTGCACTACGGCGAGCTCGCGGAACGACTCGTCGCCGTCGTGGCGGGCGAGCCCGTCGACCTGCTCGAGACCCTCGCCCAGCGTCTCGCCGACGACGTGCTGCGCGATGACCGCGTCGATGCGGTCACCATCACCGTGCACAAGCCGCAGGCGCCCATTCCCGTGCCCTTCGGCGACGTCGCCGTGACCATCACACGGGGTCGGTCGTGAGCGTGCGGCTGGCCCACGGGATGGGCGAGGCGCCGCGGGCGACCCCCGTCGCGGCGGTCGTCGCGCTCGGCGCCAACCTCGGCCGACGAGCGGAGACGCTGGCCGCGGCGGCCGACGAGCTGAGCCGGCTGACGCTGACGAGCGACGTGCGCGTGTCGGAGCCGATCGAGACGGTCGCCGTGACCCTCGACGGCGAGGACGAGGACGCCCCGCGATACCTCAACGCCGTCGCGCTGCTGCAGACGCGACTCGCGCCCGCCGAGCTGCTCGCCTCGCTGCACCGCATCGAAGCGCGACACGGGCGAGTGAGACGTGAGCGGTGGGACGACCGCACCCTCGACCTCGACCTCATCGCCTACGGTGACGAGAGGATCGACCGCGACGATCTGGTCGTGCCGCATCCCCGTGCCCACGAACGCCAATTCGTGCTCGCACCGTGGGCGCAGCTGGATCCGGATGCCGAGATCCCCGGGCGCGGACGTGTCACCGACCTCCTGGAAGGGCTCCGACGATGAGGCGCACAGGAGTCGGCATCCTCGCCATCGCCGTCATCATCGGCGGAGCGGTCGGTTTCATCCTCGACACGATGCTCACCGCGATGGGACGCGCGACGTTCTCGCCGGCGGCGAGCCTGCCGACGATCCTCGCGCTGCTGGGGGTCGTGATCGTCGCTCTGGCGGTACCGGTGTGGCGCGCGACCCGCAGCCGTGGCGCCCGGCGCATCAACCCCTTCCAGGCTCTGCGCATCGCGATGCTGGCGAAGGCATCGTCGCTGCTGGGGGCGGTGACCTTCGGATTCTCGCTCGGTCTGATCGTGTTCCTGACGACCCGACCCGTGACGCCGTCGCTAGGCTCGATGGGAACGATCGTTGCGACGCTCGTGTGCGCCGTCGTCCTCGTCGTCGCGGGACTCGTCGCCGAGCAGCTGTGCACCATCCGGAAGGACGACGATGACGACACCCCCGGAAACACCCCGACCGGAGCCGTCGGCGCCTGACGCCGACCAGGAGGTTCCACCCCGCGAGAGCGCGGAACCCGAGTCGTCCGAGGGCGGCTCTTGGCCCCAGCCCGACCCGCACGCCCGATTCGTCGCGCCCGGCGGGACCGCGGGGACGCGGCCCGACTCGGCGGGCCCGCGCGAGACGACGGAGGGCGTGGCGACATCGCCGTCCGGGCCCCAGACCGGTCACGCGGATGCCCCGGCGGTCGAGATCGAGCGCGCGCTCCAGGCTCCGGTGGGTGCGCGTCTGCGTCGGGACCGCCCGGCGGGTGCGGCGTCAGCCGGCACGCCCGACCGGGACGATCGCCGGCCCCGCGGCGAGCGGGCGATCGAAACCGGCGCGGTCGAGGGCGTCGGTGCTGTCGATGCCGGCGCGGGCGAGGTGCCCGGGCAGCGCGACCCCGGCACGGGCGGGGAGACCGGAGTGGTCGATCCTGGTGCGCGCGAGGGGAGCTCCGTGCTCGGCGACCGCACCTACGACCGCATCCTCGAGCCCCGTTCCGAGAGTCGGCTGCCGCTCGGTGACGGGACCTGGCATCAACTGGCCCGGGCCTACGTGCGCGTCCAACTCATCACGCAGGGTGCCGTCTTCGTCCTCGTGGTCGTCGCCGCCGTCGCCGCTCAGGTCATCACCGGGGTGCGGTGGCAATGGATCCCGGCGGGTGTCATCCTCCTGATCACCCTGATCGGACTCGTCATCACGCCGCGGCAGGCCCGGTCGTTCGGCTACCAGCTGCGCCACGACGATCTCGTGTTCCGCCGGGGCATCCTCTGGCAGAGGGTCGTCGCCGTGCCCTACGGCCGGATGCAGCTCGTGGACATCACGCACGGCCCGCTGGATCGCGGTTTCGGAATCGCCCAGCTCAAGCTGGTGACCGCGGCCGCGTCGACGGGGGTCACCATCCCGGGGCTCACACAGGAGGCGGCCGAGCACCTGCGCGACACGCTCGTCGCCGTGGCCGAGACGCGGCGGACGGGACTGTGAACGACCCGCACGCGCCTGGCGGAGCGCCGGAGGCAGACCCGGCGGACGGTACCGGGGACCGCGTGAGAGCCGCGGCTCCGTCCGGCGGAGCACGGCCGGCGGACGGGGCGGGGGACCGCGCGCGCATCCGGGTTCCCGAGGCGGGCCGCGCCGTCGCGGCGGGCCGGCCGGCGGTGCGGTCGCCCTATAGCGACGGGCAGTGGCATCGGCTGCATCCCCTCACCCCGCTGCTGCGTGGAGGGTTGACGCTCCTCGTCATCATCGGTGTGATCGTGGCGAACCTGCGCGAGCGCGTCGTGGAGTTCTTCTTCCCCGTCTTCATCGACCTGCCGCCGGGCGAGCTGCCCCCCGACCCGGTCGACTACATCCTCGCGAACAACCTCATCCTCATCGCGGGTGGCGCGACCCTGGCGGTGCTGATCGTGCTGCTGGTGCTGTTCCGGCTGTCCTGGCGGTTCCACACGCTGCGGATCGGCGACGACGCCGTCGAGGTGCGCTCGGGGGTGCTGTTCCGCACCCACCGTCGGGCACCCCTCGATCGGGTCCAGGGGGTCAACCTGACGCGCCCGATGATCGCCCGCCTTCTCGGATTGGCGAAGCTGGAGGTGGTCGGGGCGGGCCTGGATGCCAACGTCAAGCTCGAATACCTGTCGGGGAAGGATGCCGACGCCATCCGCGGCGACATCCTCCGCCTCGCCTCGGGGCGCCGTCTCGCCGCCGGACAGGTGACCGGGAGTGAGCGGCCCTCGCTCGCGCGCCAGGCCGCCGCGGCGGTGGGCTCGGGCCTGCAGGGGCTCGTCGACGGTGAGGACTTCTCCGACGCCGAACCCGAGAGCATCGTGCGCATCCCGGTCGGCCGGCTCGTGGCATCCCGTGTGTTGAGCGGTTCGACGGTGTTCCTCATCGCGCTCGTGGTCGGCATCGTCGTGGCGGCGTCGCTGTCGACGCTCTGGCTGCTGTTCACCGTCGTTCCCATGTTCCTCGCGTTCGGCGCGTACTACGTACGATCCGTCGCGCGCGGTCTGCGGTACTCCATCGCGCCGACGTCGGACGGCGTGCGGGTGACCTTCGGGCTGTTCACCACCGTGTCCGAGATCGTGCCGCCCGGACGCGTGCACGCCATCGAGGTGCGACAGCCACTGCTGTGGCGACCCTTCGGGTGGTGGACCGTGTCGGTGAACCGCCTGTCGGGCCGGTCGTCGACCGACTCGAGCGCCGATCAACTCGCCGCCGTGCTGCCCATCGGCACGCGCGACGACGTGGAGCGCGTGCTCGCGATCCTCGCGCCCGTGGTCACCGGCGGCGAGTGGACGAGCGTGTTCCGCGACGGCATCCTGGGTCCCGTGGAGGACGACCCCTACGTGACGACTCCGGCGCGCGCCCGCTGGCTGCGCCCCCTGTCGTGGCGGCGCAACGGCGTGCTGCTGACCGACGACGCCCTCCTCATGCGGCGGGGGTGGGTGTGGCGGTCGCTGAGCATCCTCCCGCTCGCGCGACTGCAGTCGATCGGTCTGGAGCAGGGCCCGCTTGCGCGGTCGTTCGGCGCGGCGACGCTCACGGGCCACGTGATCGCCGGAACGGTGCAGACTTCGGTCGGCGCCCTCGACCGTGACGATGCGGTGCGCATGTTCGAGCGCACGGCGCACGCGAGCGTCGCGGCGGCAGCGACCGACCGCAGTCATCGGTGGGCCGGATGAGCGGCCGCGACGGACGCCTCGGCGTGGGAGTGATCGGCGCAGGGCGCGTGGGTCCCGTCGTCGCCGCCGCCCTCGCCGGTGCCGGGCACGCGCTCACCGGGATCACTTCCGGGTCGGACGACGACCGGGTCGAAGCGATCCTCCCCGGCCTTCCCGTCCTCACCGCCGACGAGGTCGTGCGACGCAGCGAGCTCGTCGTGATCGCCGTGCCGCACGACCAGCTGCCGGCGCTCGTGACGGGACTCGCCGGGGTGGGCGCTTGGCAGCCGGGCCAGCTCGTGCTGCACACCGACCCCGCGTACGGCGCCCGCGTCCTCGACCCGGCCGCGCGTCTCGGTGCCATCCCGCTCGCGATCCACCCCGCCATCGCGTTCACCGGGACCTCGTCGATCGACCTGCGGCAATTGGCGCAGGCGTACGCCGCGGTGACGGCCCCGGCGCCCGTCCTGCCCATCGCGCAGGCGCTCGCCGTCGAGCTCGGATGCGAACCCGTGGTGGTCGCCGAAGACGATCGCGCGGCGTACGCGGAGGCGATCGCCACGGCGACGGAGTTCTCGCGATCGATCGTGCGCCAGTCGTCGGAGATGCTCTCGCGCGTCGGTGTCGACAATCCCGGCGGGTACCTCTCCGCGCTCGTTCGATCCAGTGTCGACCAGGCACTCGTGGAGGGCTCCGGACGTCGCAGCCTCGACGACGACGCTACGATCGACGGATGATCCGCACCCTCGAGGATCTGCGCACCCGACTCGGCGATGTCCGAGGCGCAGATCGGTCGTCCGGCGGCCCCCGTGTCGCACTCGTCTCGACCCTGGGAGCCCTGCACGACGGCCACGTCGACCTCATCCATGAAGCCCGCCAGCGCGCCGACATCGTGGTGGTGTCGACGTTCGTCAATCCGCTGCGTTTCCGCACCGCGGAAGAGACGGCCTCCTACCCGCGTTCGCCCGAGGCCGACGAGCGCGTCCTCCGCGACCTGGGGGTCGACGTGGTCTTCGCGCCCTCCGCGGGGGAGTTGCTGCCCGCGGGCACCGCGACGACCCGTGTGTCCGCGGGAGACGTCGGGCTGCGATACGAGGGGCGTGTTCGCCCGTTCTACTTCGACGGCGTGTTGACCGTCGAGGCGAAGTTGTTCAACCTGGTCCGCCCCGACGTGTCGGTCTACGGTGAGCGCGATCTCCAGCGTGCATTCCTGGTGCAGCGCATGGTGCGCGATCTCAACTTCGGCCTCGAGATCGCCACGGTGCCCACGGTCCGCACCGACGACGGACTGCCGGTTTCCAGCCGCATCGCCCTTCTGGAGCCCGCGGATCGTCGCGCGGCGGCGAAACTGCCCCGCGCGCTCGAGGCGGCGGCATCGAACTCCGACCTCGGAGTCGACGCGTGCATCGCGGCGGCCCAGTCCGCGCTCATGGGGGAGCCGCGCATCGCCCTCGAATACCTCAGCGTGGTCGACCCCGCCACCTTCCTGCCCGTCGACGAGGGGCACCGCGGTCGTGCCCTGGCCCTCATCGCCGCGACGGTGGGTGGGCACCGTTTCATCGACAACGCCGAGATCTCGCTGCGCTGAGACCGCCACCCGAGGCATTCGATCCCGAGACGGTGACACCGCCGCGCGGGGTGTGCGTTCGTGAGGCGGTGACACGGTCGCGCGGGGTGTGCGTTCGTGAGGTGGTGACACGGTCGCGCGGGGCGTGCGTTCGTGAGGTGGTGACACGGTCGCGCGGGGCGTGCGTTCGTGAGGCGGTCGTTCTCGTGGAGCGGCGGCGGCGCGCGCGGCCGACCACCGCGTGCGGGGCTCTCCGCGAGCGCGGTGGCCGTCGTCGACCCGAGGCGTCCGGCCGCGGCGAATAGACTGGGGACGACCCCGAGGAGCCTCCCGATGACCGACGCGCCCGCGAACGACGCCGCCGAACCCACCGAAGACGAGGTCTTCGAGCAGAAGGCGGTGCGCCTCGCCAAACGCGAGCGTCTGCTCGCCGAGCGTGCCGACGCCGCGGGCGGGCCGTACCCGGTCGCCGTGCCCGTCACCACGACCATCCCGGCGCTGCGCGACCGCTTCGGCGACCTCGAGGCCGGCGCCGAGACCGGTGAGACCGCCGGGGTGGCGGGGCGCGTGGTGTTCAGCCGCAACACCGGCAAGCTGTGCTTCGCCTCGCTGCAGGCCGGGGACGGGAGCCGCATCCAGGCCATGGTCTCGCTCGCGAGCGTCGGCGAAGATTCCCTGCAGGCGTGGAAGGAACTCGTCGACCTGGGTGATCACGTCTTCATCTCGGGTGAGGTGATCTCGAGCCGCCGCGGCGAGCTGTCCATCATGGTCGCCGAGTGGAGGATCGCGGCGAAGGCCGTGCTGCCCCTTCCCAACCTCCACGGCGACTTGAGCGAAGAGAGTCGCGTGCGCAGCCGCTTCCTCGACCTCATCGTGCGCGACCGCGCACGCGAGACGGTCCTGGCGCGCGCGAAGGTCAACCAGAGCCTGCGCCGCACGTTCACCGAGCGCGGGTTCGTCGAAGTCGAGACGCCGATGCTGCAGGTGCAGCACGGCGGCGCGAGCGCGCGCCCCTTCAGCACTCACTCCAACGCGTTCGACACCGAGCTGTACCTGCGCATCGCGCCCGAGCTGTTCCTCAAGCGCGCGGTCGTGGGCGGCATCGACCGTGTCTACGAGATCAACCGCAACTTCCGCAACGAGGGCGCCGACTCCACGCACAGCCCCGAGTTCGCGATGCTCGAGGCCTACCAGGCCTACACCGACTACAACGGCATCGCCGACCTCACGCAGACCCTGATCCAGGATGCCGCCATCGCCGTCGCCGGCTCCACCACGGTGACATGGGCCGACGGCACCGAGTACGACCTCGGCGGCGAATGGGACCGCATCTCGATGTACGACTCTCTGTCGGCTGCAGCCGGCCGCGAGATCACCCCCGAGACGACGCTCGACGCGCTGCGCGCATTGGGTGCCGAGAACGACGTGGACGCCCCGCCGCACGAGACCCATGGCAAATGGGTCGAAGAGCTGTGGGAGCACTTCGTCAAGCCGGGCCTGACCCGGCCCACCTTCGTCATGGACTTCCCCGTCGACACCAGCCCGCTCGTGCGCGAGCACCGGTCGATCGCCGGCGTCGTGGAGAAGTGGGACCTGTACGTGCGCGGGTTCGAGCTCGCGACCGGTTACTCGGAACTCGTCGACCCGGTGATCCAACGTCACCGCTTCATCGAGCAGGCGGGGCTCGCCGCCCGGGGCGACGACGAGGCCATGCCCATCGACGAGGAGTTCCTGCGGGCGCTCGAACACGGCATGCCCCCCACCGGCGGTATGGGGATGGGCATCGACCGGTTGCTCATGGCGATCACCGGACTCGGGATCCGCGAGACGATCCTGTTCCCGCTGGTGAAGTAGACCGCTCGAACACCCACTCGGGAAGCCGGCCGGCGTCGAGCATGGTCCGCATGATCCCGCTGAGCCCGTGCGTCCCATCGATCGCGAGGGCTTCGTCCGCGTAGAACGTGGCGTGCGTGGATCTCCCGGAGGCCCACGCGAGCCATGCGCACGCCGCGAGCGCTCCGGGTCGGCGTTCGCGGGCGACCACCGAGGCGACGCGCCGGCAGAGCTCGAGCCCCGCGCGCAACCGGGCGGGGTCGGGGTGGGCGCCCTCGCCCCACATCGGGCGCGCGAGGTCTTCGGGCACCGGCTCGCCGCCCCGGAAGGCGGTCTGCGCGCGGAACACCGCGTCGCCCGTCGCCAGGTCGCCGGTCCACTGCATCAGGGCGACATCGCGCAGGGCGGGTCGCTCCAGGCAGAACGCGAGGGCCGCGATCCGCGTCGTGTCGACCTGGTCGATCGGTCGCTCGACGCTGTACTCGAACAGCGCCGGCGGATCGGCAATCTCCGCCGCCACGGCATCGGCCGCGATGCGGCGCTCAGGCGACAGGTGACGCCGGTCGCGCGAGCGCCTCAGCGCGTGCTCCACGTCCACAAGGAGCTGTTCGACCAGCCGAGCGTCGTCCGCGGAGCCGGCGGGCAGGTGGGCGCCGGTGAGGTGGTCGCCGCTGACGTCGTCGTCGAGGCCCGCGAAGGCGGCATCCTGGATGTCGGTCAGCGGATGCGGCTGCGCCGCCGGCTCGAGGTAGCTCGCCCAGCCGTCGGAGCCCACGACGAGCGCGTCGATGACGCGCAGTCCGCAGATGTCGGCGCGGGCGCGCACGGCGTCGACGAGCACGGTGTGCGGTGCGCCGGCGTTCTCCGACATGGAGCGGTCGGTGTACACCGCGATCGCGACGGAATCGGTGCGGGTCACCTTGCAGGCCATGCCGACGACGGTCGAGGCGACCCCCTCTTCGATGGGCCGATCGCCCTCGGGTGGCAGGTCGACGCGCATCGCACCGAGCGAACGTCCCTCGCCGAAGGGGACGACGACGAGGCTGCGATGCGGGATGCATTCGAGCAGGTGGGGGACGAGGGAGAGGAAGGCGGGAGACGAGGTTGCCCGCACGACGGTGGTGGTCATGCCGTCGAGGATGGCCGTCGAGGGCTCTTGCGTTCCGGGGGGATTCGCTCGATCGTGGATCATCTCGCGGATCCGAGAGATGGGGAGGAACCGCGCGCGGGCGTTCGCCCAGCCGCCGCGGGTATTCTCGAAGCATGGACGAGACCTGGACCGCTGTGCTGTGGGCGATCCTGCCCACGATCGTCGTGTCGTTCGTCTTCTTCTTCATCCTCCGGGGCGCCATCCGCATGGACCGCACCGAGCGCAAGGCGTACTCGCGCATCGAGGCGCAGGAGCGGGCCAAGCGCGGTCTTCCTCCGGTGGCATCCACGGGCGACGGCTCCGCGAACTGAGGCGCCGGCGAGACCGCTGTCGGCGGTCGTCGCTACGCTGGGTCCACAACCCGTCCAGGAGGACCCGTGATCAACGCCACGTTCGACGCGAGCTGGCTCGTCATCACGCTGTTCGTGGTCGACCTGGTCGTGCGTATCGCCGCGATCATCATCGTGCCGCGCAACCGCCGTCCCACTGCGGCGATGGCGTGGCTCCTGGCGATCTACTTCATCCCCTTCGTCGGGGTGTTCCTGTTCCTGCTCATCGGCAATCCGCGTCTTCCGCGCAAGCGCCGGCGCAAGCAGGCGGCCATCAACGAGTACATCCACGACACGAGTGCGTCGCTCGAGTTCGGAACACTCCGCCCGAACGCGCCGCAGTGGTTCCGCGCCCTCGTGCAGCTCAACCGCAATCTCGGTGCCATGCCCATCGCGGGCGACAACGCGGCCACCCTCATCGCCGATTACCAGCAGAGCCTGGATGCCATGGCCGAGGCCATCCGGCAGGCCACGCGCTACGTGCACGTCGAGTTCTACATCCTGCAGTCCGACGACTCCACCGACAACTTCTTCCGAGCGCTCGAGGAGGCCGCCGCGCGCGGTGTGGTCGTGCGGGTCCTCCTCGACCACTGGGCCAACCGCGGCAAGCCGCGCTACAGAGAGACGGTGCGCCGCCTCGATGCGATGGGCGCCCACTGGCACCTGATGCTGCCCGTCCAGCCGCTGCGCGGCCGCTACCAGCGTCCTGACCTGCGCAACCACCGCAAGCTCCTCGTCATCGACGGCGATGTCGCCTACATGGGCTCGCAGAACGTCACCGATTCCTCCTACAACCTGCGCAAGAACATCCGCCGCGGGCTGCACTGGGTCGACCTCATGGTGCGCGTCGAGGGCCCCGTCGTCGCCAGCATCAACGCGGTCTTCCTCTCCGACTGGTACAGCGAGACCGACGAGACCCTGGCCGACGAGATCGACCTGTTCAGCGTGACGTCCGGCCCCGGCGACCTGGATTGCCAGATCGTGCCGTCGGGTCCCGGCTTCGACTTCCAGAACAACCTCAAGCTGTTCCTGGGGCTGCTCTTCGCGGCGAAGGAGCGCATCATCATCGTCAGCCCGTACTTCGTCCCGGACGAAGCGCTGCTGCTCGCCATCACCACCGCGTGCCAGCGCGGCGTGCACGTGGAACTCTTCGTGTCGGAAGAGGGCGACCAGGCCATGGTCTACCACGCCCAGCGCAGCTACTACGAGGCGCTCCTTCGCGCGGGCGTAGTGATCTGGATGTACCGCAAGCCCTTCATCCTGCACAGCAAGAGCGTGACGATCGACGACGAGGTCGCCGTGATCGGCTCGAGCAACATGGACATGCGCTCCTTCGGTCTGAACCTCGAAGTGTCGATGCTCGTGCGCGGCGAGGAGTTCGTCCGCGACATGCGCGCTGTCGAGGGGCACTACCGCGGGTTGAGCCGTCAGCTCACGATCGAGGAGTGGCGCCGCCAGCCCCTGCGCTCCACGATCCTCGACAATCTGGCCCGCCTCACCTCCGCGCTGCAGTGAGGCGACGCGGCGTTCGCCGCCGGCATCCAGGAATCTCGGTCATCATGGGGCGAACCCACCCCCCGGAGGTCTTCATGTCTCGCTCACGTCTGACACTCGTCGGCCTGCTCGGAGCGGGCCTGCTCGCTGCCGGCGCCCTCACCGGATGCGCGTCGGGCGCCGCGTCACCGCCCGGATCGTCGTCTCCCACGGATGCCGCGACACCGACGCCCGCGGGTGAGGTCAGCGCGGCGTGGCTCGACGCGGGCCGCGCGATCGCGGTCGTCACCTCGGGTAGCTCGTCGTGCGTGCCCACCGTCGGCGGTGAGCCGCGAATCGTCGACGGGGCGCTCACGGTGGATCTCGCCGAACCGACGCAGGAGCCGTGCACGCGCGACCTGGCGCCCCGGGCGACGCTGGTGCCCCTGCCGGAGGGGGCGGATGCCGGTGCCGCCCTGACCCTGACGGTGACGGGGGCCGTGGAGGGCGAGACGACCCTCGCTGCGCTGGCCGACGTGCCCTCGCCGCCCGACGACTTCGCGCCGAGCGCCGGGTGGGTGAGCCCATCGCTGGTCGCGATCGTCACGTACGGAAGCTCCAGCTGCCGGCCCACGGTGGAGTCGGTGAGCACCGACGGCGATGACGTGGCGGTGCGGTTCGCCACGCCGCCCGCCGATCAGGTGTGCACCATGGACTTCGCCCCCCGCGTGACGTTGGCCGACGTGGGGGCCGAGGCGGGCGACGGCCCCGTGTCCCTCGTGCTCTCCGGCGGCGACGTTCAGGCGTCCGATCCGATCCCGGTGCTCGGCGACCGCTGACGCGGCGACGTCGACGCTCGACCGATTCGGTCGTCCGCGACCGAAGGGTCCTGACGCGACGGCGTCAGCGCTCGACCACGAGCAGGTCGCCGACCTCGCACTCCAGCACGCGGCAGATCGCGGCGAGCGTGGAGTACCGGATCGCGCGGGCACGGTCGTTCTTGAGGACCGAGAGGTTCACCACCGAGACGCCGACCAGTTCGCTGAGGCGCGTGAGCGTCAGTCCGCGTGTCTCGAGGAGCTCGTCGAGACGGCAGTGGATGCCGCTCGGCCCGTCGTCCGCGGTCGCCGGGGTCATACGAGACCCTCGGTGTCGCGCTGGAGACGATCGCCGACCGCGAAGACGGTGCTCGACAGGCCCGCGACGAAGCCGATCGCGATGAGGACGGGCAGGTCGATCTGCTGAGTGAGTCCGCGGTCGTACGTGCGGTCCGACAGCAGGGCCAGCGCGCCGTTGGCCACCATGTTGTGGAAGAAGGGCACGCCGATGGCGCCGACCAGCGCGATGGCCCCGACGGATGTGATGAGGACGGTGTGGCGGCGGCTGAAGATGGTCCCGCGCAGGATGCCGACGCACAGCGCGAGCAGCAGGACGACTACGGCTACCACCGTTGCGGCGAAGAGCCCCTCGCCGAGGAAGAGCGCCCACAGCGAGGCGATCGGTAACGACGGAGCGGTGACCACGGCGTCGGTCAACTCGACGGGTACGGTGGCGCCGTCGGGACCGATGGGGGCCTGCGCGACGGTGTCGAGGAATTCGATCGGAACGCGCACGTCGCGGTTCCCGACCGCCGCGACGATGTTGCCGATGCTGCTGACGACCGCCCACGCGGCGATCGCGACCCCCGCGATGATGAAGAGCACGAAGCTCCAGGCGTCGCCGCGGGAGAGGGTGCGAGGGGTGGATCGGGGGGATGCCATGATCGCTCCTTATCGAGGATCGTTGTTATCGATGATCGATAATGTAACGACTATCGATGGGTTCCGCAAGACCTGCCGGGTCGCGGTATGCCCACGGCGAACACGCGTCCCTGGCCTCCGACCGCTCGTTACTCTCGATGTACGGCACGCGGAGGCGCGCCTGTCAGCCCATTTCTGGAGGGACTGAGATGTTCGAGAGATTCACCGACCGTGCCCGTCGTGTGGTCGTCCTCGCCCAAGAAGAGGCGAAGATGCTCAACCACAACTACATCGGCACCGAGCACATTCTGCTGGGCCTGATCCACGAGGGCGAAGGTGTCGCGGCCAAGGCGCTCGAGTCCCTCGGTATCTCCCTCGACGCCGTGCGCGAGCAGGTGCAGGACATCATCGGCCAGGGGCAGCAGCAACCGACGGGGCACATCCCCTTCACGCCTCGTGCCAAGAAGGTCCTGGAGCTGTCCCTGCGCGAAGCGCTGCAGCTCGGCCACAACTACATCGGCACCGAGCACATCCTGCTCGGCCTCATCCGTGAGGGCGAGGGCGTGGCCGCTCAGGTGCTCGTCAAGCTCGGCGCCGACCTCAACAAGGTGCGCCAGCAGGTCATCCAGCTGCTCTCGGGTTACCAGGGCAAGGAGCCCGCGGGCGTGGCATCCGGTGCCGGCGAGCAGCAGTCCTCCGCCGCGCAGGGCGGGTCTGCCGTGCTCGACCAGTTCGGCCGCAACCTGACGCAGGCCGCGCGCGACAACAAGCTCGACCCCGTGATCGGGCGCGAGAAAGAGATCGAGCGCGTGATGCAGATCCTGTCGCGCCGTTCCAAGAACAACCCCGTCCTCATCGGCGAGCCCGGTGTCGGAAAGACGGCGGTCGTCGAGGGCCTCGCGCAGGCCATCGTCAAGGGCGACGTGCCCGAGACGCTCAAGGACAAGCAGGTCTACTCGCTCGACCTCGGCTCGCTCATCGCCGGTTCCCGCTATCGCGGTGACTTCGAGGAGCGCCTGAAGAAGGTCACCAAGGAGATCCGCACGCGCGGCGACATCATCGTCTTCATCGACGAGATCCACACCCTCGTGGGCGCCGGGGCCGCCGAAGGTGCGATCGACGCGGCATCCATCCTCAAGCCGCTGCTCGCCCGCGGTGAGCTCCAGACCATCGGTGCCACCACGCTCGACGAGTACCGCAAGCACTTCGAGAAGGACGCCGCTCTCGAGCGCCGCTTCCAGCCGATCCAGGTGGCCGAGCCGAGCCTGCCCCACGCGATCAACATCCTGAAGGGGCTGCGCGACCGTTACGAGGCGCACCACAAGGTGCAGATCACCGACGGCGCGATCGTCGCCGCGGCCAACCTCGCCGACCGCTACATCAGCGACCGCTTCCTGCCCGACAAGGCCATCGACCTGATCGACGAGGCCGGTGCCCGCCTGCGTCTGTCGATCCTGTCGTCGCCCCCGGAGCTGCGCGAGTTCGACGAGAAGATCGCCAAGGTCCGCGAGCAGAAGGAGCTCGCCTCCGAGGAGCAGGACTTCGAGAAGGCCGCTTCGCTCCGCGACGAGGAGAAGTCCCTCCTCGCCGAGCGTCTGCGCCTCGAGAAGCAGTGGCGCTCGGGTGACGTCGCCTCCCACGCGGTGGTCGACGAGGGCCTGATCGCCGAGGTGCTCGCGCAGGCGACCGGCATCCCGGTGTTCAAGCTCACCGAGGAGGAGTCCAGCCGCCTCATGTTCATGGAGAAGGCGTTGCACCAGCGCGTCATCGGCCAGGAAGAGGCGATCGCGGCCCTCTCGCGGACGATCCGTCGTCAGCGCGCGGGCCTCAAGGACCCCAAGCGCCCCTCGGGCTCGTTCATCTTCGCCGGCCCCACGGGCGTCGGAAAGACCGAGCTCGCCAAGGCGCTCGCCGAGTTCCTCTTCGACGACGAGGGCGCGCTGATCTCGCTCGACATGTCGGAGTTCGGGGAGAAGCACACCGTCTCGCGTCTGTTCGGTGCCCCTCCCGGGTTCGTCGGATTCGAAGAGGGCGGTCAGCTCACCGAGAAGGTGCGTCGCAAGCCGTTCTCGGTCGTGCTCTTCGACGAGATCGAGAAGGCCCACCCCGACATCTTCAACTCGCTTCTGCAGATCCTCGAAGAGGGTCGCCTGACCGACGGTCAGGGTCGCGTCATCGACTTCAAGAACACCGTGATCATCATGACGACGAACCTCGGTTCGTCGGCGATCGCCGGTGGTCCCGTCGGCTTCCAGGTCGAGGGAAGCGCCCAGACCTCGTACGAGCGGATGAAGGGCAAGGTCGACGAAGAGCTCAAGCGCCACTTCAAGCCCGAGTTCCTCAACCGCGTCGACGACGTCATCGTCTTCCCGCAGCTGAGCAAGCCGGAGCTGCGTCAGATCGTCGGTCTGTTCGTCAAGCGTCTCGCCGAGCGTCTGCTCGACCGCGACATGACGGTGGAGCTGTCGGACGACGCGAAGGACAAGCTCATCGAGATCGGCTTCGACCCGACGCTCGGTGCACGTCCGCTCCGTCGCGCCATGCAGCGCGAGGTGGAGGACCGTCTCAGCGAGAAGATCCTGCACGGCGAGCTGGAGTCCGGCGACCACGTCAAGGTCGGCGTCGAGAACGGCCAGTTCTCGTTCGAGACCAGCCCGCGGGGCGAGAAGGTCGCGCTCGGGGTCGGAACGGCGGGCGAAATCGCCGCCACTCCCGACACCCTCGCCGGCAGCTGACGCTGTAGCACGAAGGGGCCCGGATGCCATGGCATCCGGGCCCCTTCGTCGTCGCGGCGTACGCTGGGACGATGACTTCTCCCGCGTCGTTCGTCGTCCGCTCCGCCGGCACCGCCGACGTCCGACGCATCCACGAACTGCTCGAGCCGTTCGTCCAGAAGCGCATCCTGCTCGGTAAGGACCTCGTCGTGCTCTACGGCTCGGTGCAGCAGTTCGTCGTGGCCGAGGTGGACGGGGTCGTCGTGGGCTGCGGCGCGCTGCACATCATGTGGGAGGACCTCGGCGAGATCCGCACGCTCATCGTGCACGACGACTGGTTGCACCTCGGCGTCGGGCGTGCCCTCGTCGAAACGCTCGAGCAGCGCGCGCGCGAGCTGGGGGTGTCGCGCCTGTTCTGCCTGACGTTCGAGGTCGACTTCTTCACCCGGCGCGGGTTCGCCGAGATCGGCGAACAGGTGGTGCCGCCCGACGTGTACTCGCAGCTCGTGCGCAGCCCTGACGAGGGTGTCGCCGAGTTCCTCGACCTCGCTCATGTGAAGCCCAACACGCTCGGCAACACCCGCATGTTGAAGAACCTCTGACCGCAGACGGCATCTCGCGAGCGGTGACGCACCGGTGATTCCGAGCGTGCCGTGGAGAGGGCTCACGGCCAGGACGCCTACCCTGGAAGCATGACCGATGCCCCCCGTAGGCGGAGGCAGTCCCCGGCGGTCTATCGCCGACGTCGTCTCGCGGCAGGGCTACTCGCCCTGATCGTGATCGGCCTCGTCGTGTGGCTCGTCGCGGCTCCGCCTTGGCGTGTCGCACCGACCGCCGACCCCTCGTCCGATCCCTCCGCGAATGCTGCCTCAGCGGCCCCGTCCGCGGCCGCCACGGCGCCCTCGGCCGTCGTCACCCCGACGGCACGTGCCACGGCGACACCGACGCCGAGCGTTCCGGCCGGGCCCGTCGAGTGCACCGCAGCGAACATCACGGTGGAGGCGCTGTCGGACAAGGCGGAGTACGCACAGGGCGAGAACCCGCAGCTGTCCATCCGGCTGTCGAACACCTCGGCCACCCCGTGCGTCTTGAACGTGGGCACGAGCGCGCAGTCGTTCACGGTGACCAGCGGCACCGACGTGTGGTGGCGCTCGACCGACTGCCAATCCGAGCCGAGCGATATGGAAGTGACCCTCGCCGCGGGCCAGACCGTCACCAGTTCCGCCCCGCTGACCTGGGATCGCACGCGCTCGTCCGTGAGTTCCTGCGACGGCGAACGCCCTTACGCGCCGGGTGGAGGCGCGACCTATCACCTGAGCGTCTCGATCGGCGGCATCCCCTCGGCCGGGACCGCGTCGTTCGTCCTGCGGTGACCGCGCGCCCGTGATGCGAGACCGGGGGAGCGGTAGCGGCCCGGGATGACAGGCTGGTCGGCGGCCCCGCGGCGGGGCGGCGGGCTCGCTGGACCCGAACGCCAGGGGCGGACACCCGGACAGCGCGAGGCCGCGGATAGGCTCGGAGGATGGCCGCAGGAAAGAAGCGCAAGGGGAAGAAGCTCGACGTGGACTTCAAGAACACCGCACTCTCCGACGCCCTCCAGACCCAGGACATGGCCGCCATCGCTTTCGCGCTGCGACACGGGCCGACCGTCGTTCCCCTGATGACACCGGGTGACGCCGACAATCCCCTCAGCGTCGGCGAGGTCTGGACCTACCGTGATCCGAACGACGGTCAGGTCGCGCTGCTGCTGTTCAGCGACGCCGCGCACAAACCCGAGACGCTGCCCCCGCACGTGGCGCTGCAGTCGCCGCAGTGGCTTCGGGCGTTCCTCGGTGCGCACCAGGATGCCATCACCACGGTGTTCATCGACATCGCCGGGCCGCACCCGATCCAGGCGTCCCCGGGCGATCTGATCGCCGCGCTCGACGCCTGATCTCGCGCGTCTCCGCCGTGGCTGTCAGCACAGCGGCGGGTGGATCGGCGACACGCCGGCTGCCGGCGGGTCTGAGGCGGCGTGTCGTGGGTGGCGTGCGCCGTCGTGTACGGGCGGGGGTCGCCGCCGCGTGAGCGGGTCGGTTCCGGCGTCGCCTGCGCAGCAGCGGGTGAGGATCAAACTCGCGCGGGTGAACTCCTCGTGCAAGACTCGGGGCATGGAGTACCTGATCGCCGGTGCCGTGTGCGCCGCCGGACTCGTCATCCCTGCAGTCCTGGGCATGACATCGCCGCACCGCCGCCGTCGGGCCGCTCCTCCCGGCCGGTGAGACCGCTCCAGCGCCGCCTCCCGGCCCCGCGCTGACCCGGAGACCGCTCCAGCGTCGATCCGCGTCCTCACGCCGATCGCTCTGGCCTCGACCCGCGGCCTGACGCCGATCGCTCTGGCCTCGATTTGCGGCCTGACGCCGATGGCGCTGGCGTCGACTTGCGGCGTGACGTCGATGGCTCTGGCGTCGACCTGCGACCTCACGCCGACCCGCGTGTGCGGTGACCGGCGAGGGCGGGGCCGAGTGACGAGATGCTGGGCCGGCCGCTCTCGGCCAGCCGCGCTCAGAACTCCGGTGGGCTGTCGTCGCGCGGCATGCCCCGCACCTGCAGCTCGTTGAGCGCCTGAGCGAGCTTGCGCGACGACGAGTCGAGCACCGTGTGATATCCGAGGCGTTTCGCCTCGGATGCCCGCTGCGCAGCCTGCGTGACGTTGCGGATCTCGCCGGTCAGGGTGAGTTCGCCGATCGCGGCGAGGCGTTTCGACACCTTGCGGTTCTTCACGGCGTTGGCCACGGCGATGGCGATGGCGAGGTCGGCCGCGGGCTCGATGAGGCGTACGCCGCCCACGGTCGAGACGTAGACGTCGCGGTCGGAGAGCGTCAGACCCATGCGACTCTCGAGTACCGCGAGCACCATCGCCACGCGCGACGAGTCGACGCCGTTGACGATGCGCCGCGGGTTGGGCGCGGTCTGCCGCACCGCGAGCGCCTGGATCTCGACGGGGAGCGCACGGCGCCCCTCCATTGCGATGGTGACGCAGGTGCCGGGCTCGGGTTCGCCGTGCCCGAGGAACAGCGCGCTCGGGTCGGCGACCTCGGCGATACCGGTGCCGGTCATGTCGAAGCACCCGACCTCGTCGGTGGGGCCGAAACGGTTCTTGAGCGCGCGGACGAAGCGCAGCGAGGTCTGCCGGTCGCCCTCGAAGTGGCACACTACGTCGACGAGGTGCTCGAGGATGCGGGGTCCGGCGATCGAACCGTCTTTCGTGACGTGGCCGACGAGGATGATGGGCAGGCCGCGTTCCTTCGCGACGCGGATCAGCGCCGACGCGACCTCGCGCACCTGGGCCGGCTGTCCCGCGGCACCGTCGCTGTGAGCGGATGACACCGTCTGCACGGAATCGACGATGAGCAGGCCCGGCTCGACCTGGTCGATGTGACCGAGGATCGTCGCGAGGTCGGTCTCGGCCGCGAGGAACAGCTCGTCGTGCAGCGCGCCCGTGCGCTCGGCGCGCAGCCGTACCTGGGCGGCGGACTCCTCACCACTGGCGTACAGCACCCGGCGCCCCGCGCGGGCGCTCTGTGCGGCGACCTCGAGCAGGAGCGTCGATTTGCCCACGCCCGGCTCGCCGCTCAGCAGAATGGCTGCGCCCGGAACGATGCCCCCGCCCAGGACACGGTCGAACTCGCCGACGCCGCTCGTGCGGCGGGGAGCGTCTTGCGTGTCGATCTCGGTGATGCGGCGGGCGGCGCGCGCGGCCCCGGGTGCGACCGGCACGATCGAGCGGACGATGCCCGTCTGTTCGGCGGCTTCGACGACGGTGCCCCACGATTGGCACTCACCGCAGCGACCGACCCACTTCACCGTCGTCCACCCGCACTCGGTGCAGCGGTACGGAGCGGGTGCTGCAGCGGGACGTCGGGATGCCATGTGCTCAGGCTACGCGGGGCCTCCGACATCGGCCGTCGAGGTCGCGGCATCCGGGTATCGCACCCCGCCCTCGTCCCCGCCGAGAAACGCTCCTCGCGGCGAGACACGTCTCATCGAGGCGTTTCTGCGCGCGGATGGCGTTTCTCACGAACTAGATCGCGTTTCTCGCGCCCAGCCGATCGCGGTGTCGCGCGAGTCGATCGCGTTTCTCGCGCGGAGCCGACCGCGATTCTCGCGCGGAGCCGACCGCGATTCTCGCGCGGAGCCGACCGCGATTCTCGCGCGATCCCCGGTCGGGACCGTCCCGGAGAGGGGACGGTCTCAGCTGCGCAGCGAGTCGGCGACCTCGGTGAGGGCGTCGGCGGAGCGGCGCAGCAGCGCCACCTCGTCATCGGAGAACGGCGTGCCGGCGACGGGCACCGCCCCGGTCGCGCTGACGATCGACGGCACCGACAGAGCCATGCCGTCCACTCCGTGGAAGTCCTGCAGCACGGTGCTGACGGGGAGGATGGCGTGCTCGTCGCGCAGGATCGCCTCGACGATGCGCGCGCTCGACAGACCGATCGCGTAGTTCGTCGCGCCCTTGCCCTTGATCACCTTGTACGCGGCGTCGCGGACGTCGACGGCGATGGCATCCAATTCGTCCTTCTCGAAACGGCTGCCGTCCGGGAGCTCGAACTGCGTGATCGGCACCGATCCGATCGTGGCCGTAGACCAGAGCGGGAACTCGGTGTCGCCGTGCTCGCCCACGATCCAGGCGTGCACGCTCGAGGTGGCGACGCCCGCCCGCTGCGCGATCTTCCACCGCAGCCGCGACGTGTCGAGCACCGTGCCAGAGGCGAAGATCCGGCGGGTGGGCAGGCCCGTCGCCTCCTGCGCGAGCACCGTCAACACGTCGCAGGGGTTGGTCACGATCACGTAGACCGCGTTGGGTGCCACCTCGAGCAGGTTCGGCATCATGTCGCGGATGATGCGCGCGTTGGTCGCGGCGAGCTCGGTGCGGGTCTGCCCGGGGTTCTGCTTCGCTCCCGCGGTGATCACCACGACGTGGGAGCCCTCGGCGACCGACACGTCACTGCCCCCGGTGATGTCGCTGGAACCGGTGAACTGCGTGCCGTGCGCGAGGTCGAGCACCTCCGCCTCGACCTTCTCGGTCGCGATGTCGTAGAGCGCGATGTGCCGCGCCGAGCCGCGGATCAGGGCCGCGTATGCGACGCTCGCCCCCACGCTGCCCGCGCCCACGACCGTCAGTTTGGAGTTCTCGATCACGCTCATGGCTCGATCCTGGCAGCGCCCGCGGGCGTCCTCCACCGTGGTCGTTCGACGGTGGACGAATGGATGCCGCGGGCCGGATGGGCAGGCCCGGGTGCGGGCCCGAGCGCAACTCCGGAGATCACGCCACCAGCCGCGGCGAGGGCTCGATCCAGCGCTGTCGCGGGACCGGATCTCCGGAGTTCGGCACGCGCGCACGGGCCGGGGGCACCGCTCGCGGGCTCCGATTCGCGGCATCCGCTGATCTGTCGTAAGCTCTTCGGCGGTGACGTGTCCGAGCGGCCGAAGGTGCAACACTCGAAATGTTGTGTAGGTTCACCCCTACCGTGGGTTCAAATCCCACCGTCACCGCCACCACGAAGGCCCCGATCCTCACGGATGCGGGGCCTTCGTCATGCACGGTGTCGGCGCGTGTCCGCGCGGGCGGTGACGCGCAGCGATGCGCGACTCAGCCGCCCGGCCCCGACGGCTGTATCGGGGCGCCGTCGCCGTTCTCGGGGAGGTCGCCGCGTTCGACGGGCGCGGGCGGCTCGGTCGGCGCGTCGGCGAACAACGCCTCCACCTCGGCATCCGAGGGAACGCGCACCGCCTCGGCGGCGCGGCGCAGGTCGTCGAGCGGAGTTCCGTTCGCGCCGATCACCCAGATCGTGGCGCCGTCGCGGGCGGTGAGGAACTCGTGCGCGCCACCGCCCTCGCGGTGCCACAGCCCGGACTCCTCCGTGCAGGTGACGGCGGCGTCGGGCAGGTCCCACAGTGGCATCGCCGCGCAGCCGGCGGCGTCGGGTTGTCCGGGCGAGGTGCGGATGGTGATCATGGCCGCGGTCTGCTCGTCGACCCACGTCGCCGACAGGCCGTCGTCGTTCGCCGGTCCGACCGACTGCGGCGCGAGGTCGTATCCGTCGACCTGGGTGGTGAAGACGAGTGCCGGGTCGACGTCGAGCAGAGCGGCCTTCTCGGCGATCGAGGCGCTGTCGGCCGGCGTCGGCGTTCCCCCGCAGGCGGTCGAGGTGAGGGCGACGACCGCTGCGAGGCCGACGAGGATCGAGGCACGTGAGGCGGACGGCATGACAGCATCTTCGCTCAGTGCGCCGATGCAGTCGATGCCCGCCCACCCGCGGCGTTCTTCCGGGGCGCGCGGGACCGCGGTCGGCGTGCCGTCGCCTGTCGACCACGGCGACGCCGTATCGACCGTCGTCGAACGCGCGGGCGGACGGGCGAGAATCAGAGCCCGTCGATGAACTCCCGTACGGCGGCTGCGGCGTCGGCGGCGGCCGGGTACGTGTGTTCGCTCGCGGGGAAGACGCCCTCGCGCACCTCTTGGGCGTACGCCTCGACGCCCGCGACCATCGCGTCGCCGAGGGCGGCGTAGCGCTTCACGAAGACGGGTGCGCGGCCCTCCGTGATGCCGAGCAGGTCGTGCTGAACGAGCACTTGCCCGTCCGCGGCTCCCGCGCCGATCCCGATCACGGGGATGCGCAGGGCCCGGCGGATCTCGTCGACGACGTCGGCGGGCACGGCCTCGATGACGAGTAGGAAGGCTCCCGCCTCCTGCACGGCGAGCGCGTCGCGCGCGACCCGGACCGCCTCGTCGGAGGTGCGTCCCTGGGCGCGGAGGCCGCCGAGCGCGGTCGCGGTCTGCGGGGTGAGGCCGACGTGCCCGACGACCGGGATCCCGGCTTCGACGATCGCCCGGAGGCGGGACAGGCGTGCCGGGTTCGCACCCTCGATCTTGACCGCCTCGGCGCCGGCTTCGTGGACGAAACGGATCGACGTCGCGACCGCCTGCTGGTCGCTCACCTCCGTCGACCCGAACGGCAGGTCGCACACCAGCAGGGGCGTCTGCAGCGCCCGGCGAACGGCTTTCGACAGCGTCAGCATCTCGTCCAGCGTCACCGAGGTGGTGTCGGGGTGCCCCAGCACGACCTGTGCGCCGGAGTCGCCCACCAACACCAGGTCGACCCCCGCTCGTTCGGCCACCCGGCCCGAGGCGTAGTCGTAGGCGGTGACCATGACCAGCGGCGTACCCGCCTCGGCGAGCTCGCGGAGCCGGCGGAGCGTCACCTTCCGGCGGGTCACGCGCGGCTCCTCTCGATGGCGATGCGGTCGTCGTTCCCGGGGTCGAGCACCACGTTGTCGATGAGTCGCACCGTGCCCACCCGGACGGCGAGCGCGAGCAGGGCGGGGCGCGTGACGTCGGTGAGCGGGTCGAGGGTGTCGGCATCGACGATCTCGACGTACTCGTCATCCAGCCCGGCGTCGGCGAGTCCCTCGCGCACGAGGGCGGTGAGGCGGTGGGCGTTCCGGATGCCGGAGATGAAGGCATCCTGAGCCGCCCGGAGCGACCGCGGGACGACCGCTGCGAGCTGTCGCTCCGAGGTCGACAACCTCGCGTTGCGGCTGGAGCGGGCGAGGCCGTCGGCCTCGCGCGAGGTCGGTCGGGTCACGATGTCGACGGGGATGCGGAGGTCGGTGACCATGCGTCGGACGACGACGACCTGCTGGGCGTCCTTCGCGCCGAAGTACGCGCGATCGGGGTGGACGGCGAGCAACAGCGCGGCGACGACCGTGGCGACGCCGTCGAAGTGGGAACGGCCCCGGACGGCGCCCTCGAGCGTCCCGGTGAGGGTGCCGCCGACGGAGACGGTCGTGGCGAAGCCCGCCGGGTACATCTCGGCGGCCGACGGCGCGAAGACGATGTGGGCGCCCGCGCTCGCGGCGAGCTCGACGTCGGCTTCCTCGGTGCGCGGGTAGGCGTCGAGGTCGGCGGCCTCGCCGAATTGCGTCGGGTTCACGAAGATCGACAGCACCACGGTGGGGTTTTCGACAGCCGCGGCGCGCAGCAGCGAGAGGTGCCCCTCGTGGAGGGCGCCCATGGTCGGCACGAACCCGATTCCTGCGGAGCGGTGAGGTTCGAGTACGGCGCGCAGTTCGGCGACGGTGCGCACGATGCGAATGGTCACGGGAGGGACTTGATTCCGGGTCGTTGTGCGGTGGCGAGGTCGCGCGTCGCGTCGACGAGCGCGTCGAACAGCGCCGCACGGTCGGGGAGACGCTCGACGACGGCTCGTCGCTGCCGCGCCACGGTGGCGTCGTCGCCGCGCGAGACCGGACCGGTGAGGGCTGCGACCGCTCCGTGTTCCGCCCAGTTGTCGACGGCGGCGCGCACGAGGGGGACGAGGGCCTGTCTGCCGATCCCGGCGGTCGCGGCGAGCTCCTCGGCCATCCCCTCGAGCGTCACGAGGAAGTTCGCGGCGACCGAGGCGGCCGCGTGGTACGCCGCGCGGTCGCGGTCGCGCACCTCCACGCCCGTCATCCCGAGGGACTCCGCGAGGGCAGAGGCGATGGCGGAACTCGCGGGCGACGCCGCGGCGAGGGCGGCCGTCACTCCGGCGAAAGAGGCCCCGGCCGTGGTGACCGTCATGAGGGGGTGGATGCTGAAGGCGTCGTGCGGGTGGAGGACCGACAGGTCGAGCGCCCCTGAGAGGTGCCCCACGGTGCGGCCGGGTGCGATGCCGCGCGCGGCGGTGGCGATGGCGGCATCCGGGACCGCGAGCAGCACGATCGCGGCGTCCGCGCCCGATTCGCCCCGACCGGCAGGGCCGACGACAGACACCTGGGCGGCGTGCAGCGCGGCCACGAGTGCGCGTCCCATGCGGCCGTCGCCGACGACGAGAACGGGGCCCGGGAGTGCCGGGGCGGAGGGGAGGGGAGGCGGTGTCATAAGCGTGTGGCGCCGGCCCCTGGGGCGGCTTCGCCGCCTCCCACCGTACTCGCTCCCGCCCGCGGGGGAGAGGTGGTCGGGCGTGACGAGGGTCGCGACGGGCCGCCGTCGCCGTTCTCGGGCAGGTCGGCGCACTCGACCGGTTCGCGCGCCGGACGGTCCTCCGCGTCAGCCCACTGCCGGCTGCTGCTGCGTGATGCAGTGGATGCCGCCGCCCCGGTCGAAGATGGGGCGCGCGTCGACCGTCACGACCCGCCGTCCCGGGTAGGCGTCGGCGATGATCTCGGCGGCGCGCGCGTCGGAGGCGGGGTCGCCGAAGCCGCAGAGCACCACGCCGTCGTTGGTGACGAGGTGGTTGATGTAGCTCCAGTCGACCCAGCCGTGGTCGTCGCGCAGGGTCGAGGGGGCGGGGATGCCGGTGATCGTCACCGACCGACCGAGGGCGGCGAACGCGTCGGTCAGCTCGCGACGCACGAGCTGCGACACCTCGGCGTCGGGGTGAGCGGCATCCGTCTGCTCGTGCACGAGCACGTGGTCGGGCGAGGCGAAGGTCGCGACGATGTCGACGTGGCCGTTGGTGCCGAGGTCGTCGTAGTCGCGGGTGAGTCCGCGCGAGAGCCAGATCGCGTCGGTCGCCCCGATCGTGCGGGCCAACTCGGCCTCCACCCGCGCGCGGTCGGCGAAGGGGTTGCGCCGCGGGTCGAGCTGAACGGTGTCGGTGAGCAGCACGGTGCCCCGACCGTCGACGTGCAGGCCGCCGCCCTCGGCCACGAGCAGCGAGTCGATGCGTTCGGCGCCGACGTGCTCGGCGACCACGCGCGCGAGCAGCGCCGACTTCTGCCATTCGGCCCAGTCGGGGGCGCCCCAGCCGTTGAAGATCCAGTCCACGGCTCCGAGCACGCCCGGGCGGTCGGCGTCGACGACGAAGGTCGGGCCCACGTCGCGCATCCAGAACTCGTCGAGGGGCGCCTCGACGATCTCGATGTCGGCCGACAGCATGCGTCGGGCGCGCGCGATCTCGGTCGGATCGACGACTATCGTCACCGGCTCGAACTGCGCGACGGCGTGCGCGACCTCGGTCCACGCCCGGTATCCCTCGTCGCGGGTCTCGGCGCCCTCGCCGAGGGTGACGCCCTCGCGCGGGAACGCCATCCACGTGCGCTCGTGCGGGGCGGATTCGATGGGCATGCGCCACATGGCGGGCTCCTCGGGTCTGATGGGTTCGGGGTCGGCGGCGGGGGATGCCGGGGCGTGGTCAGAAGCCGGTGCTCAGCACGCGATCCAGCGCGTCGACGAACACGTCGACGGAGGCCCGCGTGACGACCAGCGGCGGCTTGATCTTGAGCACGTTCTGGAAGTCGCCGGTGGGCTGCATGATGACGCCGAGCTCGAGCAGGCGGTCGCAGATCGCCGCGGTCTCGGCCGTGGCGGGTTCGAGACTCTCGCGGTCGCGGACGAACTCGACCCCGAGGTACAGCCCCGACCCGTGCACGGTGCCGATGAGGGGATGCCGACGGCCGAGCTCCTCGAGGCGGCGCTTCAGGTGCCCGCCGACGACGCGGGCGTTCTCCTGGAGCCCCTCCTGCTCGATGACGTCGAGCACGGCCATGCCGATCGCGGCCGACACCGGCGAGCCCCCGGTGGAGGAGAAGAAGTACCCCTGGGTGCGGTAGCGGTCGGCGATCTCGCGGCGCGTGATGACGGTGCCGAGCGGGTGCCCGCCGCCGATGGACTTCGCCACCGCGACGATGTCGGGCACGGCGTCCTGCTGCTGGAAGCCCCAGAACCAGTCGCCGAGGCGCCCGTAGCCGACCTGCACCTCATCGGCGATCGCGAGCCCGCCGTGCCGGCGGATCGCGGCATACACCTCGCGCAGGTACCCGTCCGGCAGGGCCACTCCGCCGGCGTTGCCGAAGAACGTCTCGGCGATCATGCCCGCGGGTGGGCGACCGGATGCCGCCAGCGCATCGATCACCGCGACGGCTTCGGGCGCGTACCTCGCGGCATCCGCTCCCCGGTGCACCCCGCGGTACGAGTTGGCGGCGTCGACGGTGTGCACCCACTCGGGACGGGTCTCGAGGGCGAAGGGGTTGTCGGCGATCGAGGTCGAGACCGCATCGCTGGCGTAGGTCCACCCGTGGTACGCCTCGCGCATCGCGACGATGTCGGGGCGGCCGGTCGCGGCCATCGCGAGGCGGATCGCGAGGTCGGTCGCTTCGGAGCCGGAGTTGACGAAGAAGACCGTGTCGAACCCCTCGGGCAGGGTCGCCGCGATCCGGTCGGCGTAGTCGGTGATCGCGCGGTAGTGGAACCGCGAGTTCGTGTTCAGCAGGTGCATCTGCCGGGAGCCGGCGGCGACCACGTGCGGGTGCGCGTGACCGACCGAGGCGACGTTGTTCACCATGTCGAGGTAGACCCGGCCGTTCACATCGATCAGGTATTCGCGCCACCCCCGCTCGATGCGCGGGGGAGCGGCGTAGTAGTGCTCCTGCACCTCGGCCAGCACACGGTGGCGGCGCGCGAGCACGTCGTCGACGAGTGGGGCGGGGGCGGGCGCGCCGATCGCGGCGCCGGGGTCTCCGGCCGTCTCACGCCAGGCCGCGGCGAGGGCGGGCGTGACGCGCTCGGGCGGGAACGTCCCGTCGAGCCCGCGACGAAGCACCACGCGCGTGCGGGCGGGCAGGACGGAGGATGCCGGATCGGAGACGCCGGTGATCGTCACGGATTCCCGACCCGAGGTCCAGACCAGGGCGTCACCGTCGCGGCGTGTAGCGCCGGGGGGGAGGGGAGTCGGCTCGGCGAGCCAGACCGTCACGCCGGTCGGCACCGAGTCGGCGGTGGAGGGCAGGGGGTCGGTCGTGCCGGTGAGCTGGGCGCGCCAGGCCGGGATCGTGACCATCGCCGCTCCGGCGTCGAGCGCCGCGAGGGCGGACGCGTCGAGCGTGCCGGCATCGAGCCAGGCGCCGGCGTCGTTGAGTGCGGACTCGGTCGTCGCGTCGAGCTCGACATGGCGACCCGCCGGCAGCAGCGGCGCGGCGCCCCACGCCGGCTCGCTCGCCGGCGGCCGACCGAGGGCGGATCGTGTCGCGGCCGTGATCACCGGGATCGGCACGGATGCCGCCTGCACGAGGATGCGGAACTCTCGCTCGAGTCCGTCGGTGGCGTAGGCGTTCTCGTCGTCGAGGCGCACCTGGGCGCGACCGCTCAGCACGAGCACGGCTCCGCGGAGGATGACGAGCGGCCAGAGCGCCGTGATCTCGTCATCGGTGAGGTCGCGCAGCTCATCGAACGCGCGGATGGCGGGCAGGGCCGTCTCGGGCGAGGCGCCATCGTGGTGCAGCACCGACGACACGGTCGTGGCGATCTCGCCGACGCGCCAGGAGGAGCACACGTCGCCGAAGTCGATGACGGCGTCGGGCACGGCCGCTCCGTCGGCGCGCAGCACGTTGTCGTCGGTGACGTCGAAGTGCCCGGCCTGGATCGGCAGGGTGTCCTGCACCGGCGCCAGGGCCGCGCGGGCGGCGTCGGCGGCGCTCTGCACGATCGCGCGCACCTCGGCATCCGGTTCGGTGGGCAGGAGGGTGTCGATGACGCGACCCGCGTGGCGCAGGTCCCACTGCAGCACGCGGCCGCCGGCCGGGTGGGTGAAGTCGGCGAGCGAGCGGCTCACCGCGCCTGAGAGCGCGCCCATCCCCTCGACGACGGCGGGGGAGAGGTAGCCGGAGCCGTTGAGGGTGATTCCCGCGATGTTCTCGATCACGCGGGCGTGGATGCGCCCCTCGGACGAGTCCCACCACGCCGACATCGCCCCGCGCGGGCCCTCGACGAGCTTCGGGATACGTACGTGGGGGCTGCGGGCGGCCACGGTGGCCGCCGCGGCATCCTGCATGTCGATCTCGGCCTCGCTGAACACCGGGTTGCTGAGCTTGAGCACGCCCAGGGGCTCGGTCGATCCGCGTCGGAACACGCGGAAGTTCTGATCCTGCTGGCTGCCGAGCGCCCGCACGTCGATCTCGACGCCGAAGGTCTCGGCGAACAGCCGCGTGACCTCCGCATCGGACAACGTGGGGGTGGGCAGATCGACCTGGCTGAAGTAGTCGAAGACCGGGATCGGTGCTGTTTCGCTCACGGGTCGTTCCTCGGGTGATTCGGGGGTCACAGGGGAGAGTCGGATGCCGTGCCGACGGCGCCGGCGACGGCTCCCTCGGCGTCGCGCACGGCGACGACCACGAGCGGACCGTACGGGGCGACCCACTCGCTCACGGCCTCACCGTACGCGTCGGGTGCCACGCGGGCCACACCTTCGAGGCGGTCGCCCGAGACCTCGGCGTCGACGCGCGCGCCGTCGACGAACACCGCGTGCTCGACGGCCGCGCCGCCGGTGATCGTCGCGCGGAACCGCACGAGATCGCCCTGACGGCTCACCTCGTCGACGACGACCGCGAGCTCGCCCTCCGCAGCCGGTCGGGGCGCGGCGAAGAGTGCCTCGTCGGGGAGCGCGGGCGTCCGACGAGGGGCGGTGCGGCGCTCGCCGAGGCCGACGATCGCAGCTCCCAGCTGCACCAGCCGGGTGTCGCTGTACGCGGGCCCGGCGATGGTCAGGCCCACCGGCATCCCCGTGTCGGGCATCGTGCCCATCGGCACGGTGACGGTCGGGATGCCGAGGTGGCGGGGGACGAGGTTGCCGTTGGAGACCCACACTCCGTTGCGCCAGGCGATGTCGGCCGAGGCGGGGTTCACGTCGGCGTCGGCGGGACCGACGTCGGACTGCGTGGGGAAGACCACGGCGTCGATGCCCTCGGCGTCCATCCACTCCTCGAAGTCGACGCGGCGGGTGTGCTCCAGGCCGCGGAGCCCCTCTTCGAGGCTCGCGACGTCGCGCCAGTCCGGCTCCCACCCCTGGGCGCGGCTGACGTACTCGCCGATGTCGTACGAGATGTCGTAGTGCCAGATGCCGTAGCGGTCGGGGAGGGCGCCCGGGGGGTGCGGGAAGATGCGCGCGCCGTCGACGTCGGCCAGGCGGTCCAGCTCCGGGTCGCCGTTCTGGCGGAGGAAGGTGTCCATCGCCCACACCGCCAGGTCGCCGACCTCGTCGTCGAGGAACTCCCGGCTGACGAAGCCGCGGTCGAGGAAGTCCTCATCGCCGGGGTGGAGCTTCTCGTAGCGGTCGACGACGGGGAAGTCGGTCTCGACGACCTCCGCTCCGGCGGCCTCGAGGTCGGCGCGGAGGTCCGCCCACAGCCGCATCACGCTTTCGCGCGTGACGATGGGGGAGGCGTTGTCGGGGTCGTCGTTCAGGTAGACGCGGGGGACCGCGAGGCGCAGGCCCGCGAGCGGGAGCGGCGCCAGATCGGCGAACGACGCCGGCCGCACCTCGGAGGGGCGCGGCAGCGTGATCCACGGCTGCGTCCGCCACAGGTCGCCGCCGGTGTCGGGGTCGTCGGCCACGACGGCATCCAGCACATGTCGAAGGTCGCCCATCGAGCGGGTGTGCGGAACGACGACGTCCATGGTCGGCACGAGCGGCCAGTTGCCGCGCACCGAGATGACCCCGCGCGAGGGCGTGTACGCGACGAGGGCGTTGTGCGAGGCGGGAGCGCGACCCGACGACCACGTCTCCTCCCCGAGCCCGAACGCGCAGAAGCTCGCCGCGGTGGCGGTGCCCGATCCGTTGGACGAGCCCGATCCGAAGGCGGATGCCAGATAGTCGCCGTTGTAGGGCGACTCGGCGCGACCGTAGACACCGCGCTGCATGCCGCCGGCCGCCATGGGCGGCATGTTCGTCAGCCCGAGGAACACCGCCCCGGCCGCGCGCAGCCGTTCCACTGCGAAGGCGTCGCTCTGGGCGACGAGATCGCGGAACGCGGGGGAACCGGATGCCACGGGCAGCCCCTCGACCCGGTAGCTGTCCTTCGCGGTGAAGGGGATGCCGTCGAGCGGGCCGCGGGCCGCACCCCGGGCGCGACGCAGGTCGGCGGCGCGCGCTTCGTCGAACGCGCGCGGGTCCAGCACGGGCACGGCGTTGAGTCGGATGCCGGAGCGGTCGTACGCCCCGATGCGGTTCAGGTAGCGGGCCACGAGTTCTACGCTCGTGACCTCGCCGGCGTCCAGGGCGGCGCGCAGCTGGTCGATGTCGGCTTCGACGACGGTGAAGGCCTCGGCGGTCATGGCGGTAAACATACACCGTTTGTTTTATGAGCGCGAGGAGTATGTTGGGGCACCCCGTCCCGATCCTTGGAGGCCGTCATCGCCAGACCGTCGAAGCCGCTGCTGAGCCGCGAGCTCATCGCGACCACGGCCCTCGCGCTCGTCGATCGGCACGGCCCCGAGGGCGCCAGCGTCCGCCGTGTCGCCGCGCGCCTCGGCGTCAATCCGGCGTCGCTCTACAATCACGTCCCGAACCGCGCCGCGATGGTCGAGGACGTGCGGGCGCTCGTCTCGGCCGCCATCGACTCGCGCCCGTTGCGCGAACTGCCCTGGGAGGAGGCGCTGCGCGAATGGGCCCGGTCGTACCGCCGGGCGTTCGCCCACCACGCGCGGGCGATTCCGCTGCTGATGACCGAGCGCGCGTCGGCTCCCGTCCTGCTGGCGGGGTACGAGGACTTCGCCATCGCCGCCGAGGCCGCGGGCTGGACTCCTCGCGACGTGCTCCCGCTGCTCACCGCCTTCGAGTCGTTCATCCTCGGGAGCGTGCTCGACATGTCGGGCCCCACGGTCGTGTTCGACCCGACGGGGCAGGAGGAGGACTTCCCCCGCTTCACCGCCGCGTTCGACACCCTCGTCGACGAGGATCCCCTCGACCCCGTCGCGACGCGCGCGTTCGAACTCGGGCTCGACATGCTGGTCGCCTCGTCGCGACCTCGCTGACGCCCGCGGGCCGGCGTCGGGTGCCGGATGACCGATCCGCGCGCTCAGGGCAAGTGCTGGCCCGCGACGCCCGCGCCTGGGACGATTCGCGGATGGATGCCACGACAGACGACACGGCCCTGCTCCCCGATCGGCCGCGCATCGACCCGCGCCGCCCGATCGCCCTGGTCGTCGGCGTGGTCGCGACGGTGCTGTTCGTCGCACTGCGTTTCGCGGTGGCACTGGGGGGATCCGCGCCCCTCCCGATCGATCAGGCGTGGGATGACGCGATGGCGGCGCTGGCGAATCCCGTCGGGGTGATCGTGGCGTGGATCCCGGCGATCGTGGGCGGAACGATCGGCATGATCGTCATCGGGATCGCCACGACAGTCGTCTTCCTCCTCGTCCGCCGCCCATGGGATGCCCTGAACGTCGCGGCATCCATCGCCCTCGTGGTCCTGATCGGCGCGCCGCTCGCGGCGGTCATCGCCCGCAGCCGTCCGGCCGACTCGCTCGCCGAGACGGTGGCGACCTCCTTCCCCTCGGGGCACACCGCCGTGGCGACCACCATCGCCCTGACGCTCGCGCTCATCCTGCGACGCCGATGGGTCTGGATCGTGGGAGCGGTGTGGGTGGTGCTGATGATGTGGAGCCGCACCTACCTGCACGCGCACTGGTTGTCGGACGTCGTCGCCGGCTTCCTCGAGGGTGTCGCCGTGGCGACGCTCGTGTGGGCGATGGTCGAGGTGTGGCGTGTACGCCGCGCGCAACGCCTGGTCGCGGTCGACGACTGACCGCTAGGGTTCCCCGATGAGCTCCGCATCCGCCGCCGCCGGCAAAGCCCAGGACTCCCGCGCTCTCGAGGGGGCCGCCCGGGTCGGGTACGTCGTCCTGGGGCTGCTGCACCTGCTCATCGGCGTGATCGCCGTCTCGATCGCCACGGGCTCCGGCGGAGACAGCGCCGACCAGAGCGGAGCCCTCCAGCAGGTGCGCGACGCCCCGCTCGGCACCGCGCTGCTGTGGGCGATCGTGGTGGGTCTCGCGGCCCTCGCCGTCTGGCAGATCGCCGAGGCGATCGTGGAGCGCGACCCGGATGCCAAGAAGCGCTGGGCCCACCGCGCGAAGTTCCTGGGCACGGCGGTGGCCTACATCGCGATCGCGGCGACCGCCTTCACCCTCGCGACCGGCGGGAGCTCGGAGTCCGCCGAGTCGTCGAAGACCCTGAGTGCTCGGATCCTCGCCATGCCCGGCGGTGTCGCACTGCTCGTCGTCGTGGGACTCGGCGTCGCCGTGATCGGGGTCGCCTTCGTCGTCCGCGGTGTGACGCGCGCGTTCGAGAAGCACATGTCGATCCCCGGCGGGACGGCGGGGCGAGGCATCCGGGCCTTCGGCATGGTCGGTTACGTGGCCAAGGGCATCGCCGTGGGGGTGGCGGGCATCCTCTTCATCGTCGCGGCGGTCACCCACGACCCGAACGCAGCGGGCGGGATCGATGCGGCTCTGCGCTCGCTCGCGGGTCTGCCGTTCGGTCAGGTGGTGCTCTGGCTCGTGGGCGCCGGTCTGGTCGTGTACGGCCTGTTCTGCTTCGCCCGGGCGCGCTACGCGCACATGTGACGAGGCGCCCCGACACGGTCGCTCGGGGCGGCTCCTCGTCCGGACGCGTGCGTCGCATCCTCCCCGCGCACCTGCGCAGCGCGTCGACGGGAGGACTCCGTTCATCGTTCGAGACGGTCGACGCGGAACAGGTTCTCGCGCAGCGATCGCGCGGAACGGAAGCCGAACCACCGGGCCAGGAGATCGTCGTGGAGCAGGTCGTCGCCCTGCGCCGCCCAGGCGGATCTCGCGCGGGAGATACGGACGTCGCGGATGCGATGGGCAGGTGAGCGACCCGCCTCGGAGAGGATGCGCGTCAGATGGCGCCTGCTCACCGACAGCTTGTGCGCGAGCATCTCGACGGTGAAGTCGGGATCGTGGGCGTTCTCGGCGATCACGGCGTCGGCTCGGCCGACAAGCGGGTCGACACGCGGCGTCCCGGCCGCTGCCATGACGGTCGACAGCACGACGATCTCGAGGGCGCTTCGGAGGTGGCCCAGCTCGAGACGGGTGGGTTGAGGCATCGCCGTCAGCACGCTCGAGGCCAGGGCGAAGGCGATGACCGAGGAGGCGGTGGGCCGGGACACGCAGACGTACGACGGCCACCATCGGGCCTTTCCTCGGAGGACGACGTGGAGCATCTCCAGCGGGGTCGAGGCGGCGACCGTCACGGCGGTCGGGGGGACGACGACGGCATCGCCCGCCCGGACGTCGAGGTCGGGCGCACCCCGGACCGTTCCGCTTCCGCGCTGCACCAGCCACAGCGACCCCGCGGTGACGTCGTCCCCTCGCTCCCCGCCCACCACCGTGGTCGCGACGTGCCGCACAGCGCGGACGATCACCCCCGCGAGCTCCCTTTCGCTCACGATCGAGGTCCCGCTCTCCGACGGGGCCGAGGCGCTGTCGCTCACCGTGCCATCACGCAGCCGATCAGGGCAGCAGAGTCCTTTGTCGGCGCGGCGCCGTCGGTCGTCTTCCCGGCGGGTCCCTGGTCCATGTCGGCCTCCGTTCCTCGCAGCGCATGCTTGCATGTCCGGCTTCCCGCCGTCCGCGCCGGCCGGTCACGCTGCGGTGCGGGGAGCGGTTTTCACCCTTCGCCTCGCTCGGAGGACACGATCCGACGTGGAAGACGCAGGATGCGGCAGCCGGGCGGTCGCGGCTCGGCGGGTCGCGAAGGATGACCGGGGCGCGTTCGTGCGTGCCCTCGAGAAAAGGAGCCATTGATGACTGAGACCCGAACGTCCCCCGAGCCGTCCCCCACGCCGGCCGGGCTGTCCCGCCGCACCATCGTCGGCAGCGCGCTGTGGGCGACGCCCGCGATCGTCATGATGACGTCAGTCCCCGCCCTCGCGGCCTCGAACACGCGCTACAGGCTCAGCCTTCTTCCCGTGACGACCGCCCTCGCCTCCGGGGGCACCGACGTCACCGGTGTGCTCACCACGCAGGCGGGCGTCCCTGCGGCGGGTCAAGCGATCTCGCTGACGCTCGGAACGCGCAGCGCCACGGGGACGAGCGACGGCTCCGGGAAGGTCACCAAAACCCTCGATCTGGGCCGTCCGTGGGCCCAGCCGGGATCGACCACCACGGTGACGGCCCTGTCGAACAACCTCTCCGAGTCCGGCTCGGCGACGGTGGTGGGGGCGAATGTGCTGGTGGGTTCGAGCAATTATTTCGGGCAGTTGGGTATCGGTTCGGCGGGGAATGATCAGGCGGAGTTGTTGCAGACGTCGTTGAAGTTCTCGTCGCCGGTGGTGGAGATCAGTGCGGCGGGGACGCATGCGCTGGCGTTGCTGGCGGATGGGACGGTGTGGTCGACGGGGTCCAACGGTGAGGGGTCTCTGGGTGATGGGACGAAGACGGATCGGTTCGTGTGGGGGATCGTTCCGGGGCTGTCGAATGTGATCTCGATCACCACCACGTTGGGGGCGTCGCACGCGCTGACGGCGAACGGGGATGTGTGGGCGTGGGGCGATGGTGTGAACGCGCAGTTGGGGCAGGAGGATTCGTCGAAGTGGGGGACGCAGTGGCCGTCGCCGCAGAAGGTGAAGTCGCTGCCGGGTGCCACGCAGTTGGCGTCGACGGCGCTGCGCACGGTGTTCGCGCTGATGTCGGATGGGACGGTGAAGTCGTGGGGTGCCGGCTGGTCGTTTCAGCGCGGCGATGCCGATGGGAACCCGCGGGGGACGGCGGCGACGATCGCCGGGCTGACCGATGTGGTGCAGCTCGCATCCGGGTTCGGTGGCGGTGGGTTGGCGCTGAAGAGCGATGGGACCGTGTGGGCGTGGGGCAACAACGACAAGGGTCAGCTGTGCGACGGCACCACGAACGCGCGGCCGACGCCGGGGCAGATCCCCGGTCTCACGGGCGTGACCCAGATCTCGGGCGGCCCGGGGTCGGACTACGGCTTCGGCAGCGGGTACGCGTTGAAGTCCGACGGAACGGTCTGGGCGTGGGGGGAGAACGGCTCCGGTCAGCTCGGTGACGGCACCACGACGGATCGCAACATGCCGGTGCAGGTGAAGAACATCACCACGGCCACGCAGATCAGTGGATCGATCACCTCGGGATTCGCGTTGCTGTCGGACAACCGCGTCGCGGCGTGGGGTGAGACGTTCCTGAAGAACATCGGCACCACCTCAACCCCCGGCTACGTGACCCCGGTCCGACCCGTCACCAAGCTGCGCGCCTCCCAGCACAACAAGTACGGATTCCACGGCCTCTACCTCATCAC